>CADEEC010000014.1:2479-36190 GCA_902826255.1 uncultured Hyphomicrobiales bacterium
ACGGCGGCGGTGCAGAACACCATCCAGCAGTACGTGAAGCTCTTCACCACGCTGCCGAATGCCATGCAGGCGATTGCCACGGCCACCATGCCCGCATTCGCGGGCGGCCAATTCACGCAGTTCGGCATGCCGAAGAACTGGCAGCTCGGGCCGAAGACGCCGCTCAACGTGTCGATCACCAACCAGCGCTCGTTCGCGGCGCGCTCGGTGTCGCTCGCCGAGGTGAAGCAGATCGCGAAGGCGTGCGGCGGCACCGTCAACGATGTGGTGCTGGCCGCAAGTGCAGCTGCGCTGCGCCGCTATCTCAACGAGTACAATCAGCTCCCGAAGGAATCCCTCAACGCTGCCGTTCCCGTAAGCCTGCGCGAAGCCGGCAACACTGACCTTAACAACCAAGTGTCGATGATGCTGGTGAGCCTTGCCACCGACATTGCCGATCCGCTCGAGCGGCTCAAGACCATCATCGAGTCGAGCAAGGCGGCAAAGAACCTGTCGGGGAGCCTGAAGGCGGCGGTCCCGACCGATTTCCCCTCTTTCGGCGCGCCGTGGATCATGGGCGGGTTCGCGCTGCTGTTCGGCCGTTCCAGGATTTCCGACAGCCTGCCGCCGGTCGCCAACGTCGCCATCTCCAACGTGCCGGGGGCGCCAGTGCCGCTGTACATGGCCGGCGCGAAGCTCGCGACCTACTATCCGGTTTCCATTCCGGCCCATGGCGTGGCGCTGAACATCACGGTGCAGAGCTACAACGGATCGCTCGACTACGGCTTCACGGCCTGCCGCAGGGCGGTGCCGGACGTCGACGATCTCATCGAGTATCTGATGAAGGCGCACAGGGAGCTGAAAGACCTGGTGCTCGGCCCGCGGGCCGAAGCCCAAAAACCGGCGCCGCAACCGGTAAAGGCCGCGGTCCTTACCGTTCCCGAGCAGGCGCCAGAGGGGACCGCGCCCGTGGCCCCCAAGCGCCGGCGACCCGCCAAAGGGAGAGCGGCGAACGGGCCGGCGAACGGCGAAGCCCGTGCGGCGAACGATCCGGCTCCGGTCAAAACCAAGGGCCGCAAGGCCAAGGCCCGGCCGAAATCCGGCTCGCGGGCCAAGCAGAAGGCAAAAGCCAAGGCGGCTGAACCTGTTGTCGAGGAGTCAATCCCCGCCAACAAAGCGCTGAACTGACGCAGTAAGCCTATTGCAAACGAATCGCGTTGTTCTCATGTGTCCATAGGCATCCTGACTTGATCGCGAGGTGATCCGTGCGGGAATCGACAGGCAATCATGTTCGTGCTCCGGGTGCTCTGAGGCTTGCCCTGGAACTGCGGGCGCCATGGGAGCTGGGTGCCAGCATTGCGGCCCTGCCAATCCTGATGAGCGCGCCGCGCGGCGACGGCCATCCGGTGCTCGTTTTCCCGGGCCTTGCCGCTTCCGACCTTTCCACCGGGCCATTGCGCCGTTACCTGATGGACCGGGGATATGCCGCGCATCGCTGGCGGCAGGGAAGGAATCTGGGGCCTCGCCCGGGCGTGCTGGCCGAATGCGAACGCATGGTGACGTTGCTGCGCGACCGCTACGGACGCAAGGTGAGCTTGATCGGCTGGAGCCTCGGCGGCATCTATGCGCGCGAAACGGCCAAGCAGCTTCCCGACAGCATCCGCAGCGTCATCACGCTCGGTACGCCGTTTGCCGGGCATCCGCGGGCGACCAACGCCTGGCAGCTGTACGAGTTCGTCAGCGGCGACCGCGTCGACGGCGGGCGCGATTGGAACGAGATCAGGCGGGCGCCGCCCGTGCCCACCACGTCCATCTACAGCCGCACTGACGGCATCGTCGCCTGGCAGTGCAGCGTGCAGGACCCGGGGCCGCAAACCGAGAACATCGAGGTCGAGGCGAGCCATGTCGGCCTCGGCGTCAATCCCGCGGTCCTCTACGCCGTCGCCGACCGGCTGGCACAGCCGGAAGGACAGTGGCAGCCCTTCGACCGCAGCGGCTTGCGCCGGCTCGTCTACCGCGACCCGTCGGCGGCAGACTGCTTTCCCAACTCCGCCCTGGTCTAGCGCTGCCGGCGTAAGGCAAGGCCCTATGCGGCCTTGCCCGACGATAGCTGCCGCACCGCCTGATCGCGCAGCTCGCGACGCAGCACCTTGCCGACGTTGGTCTTCGGCAGCTCCTGCTGGAAGATGATGTACTTGGGCTTTTTGTAGCCGGTGAGCTGCTCGGCGCAGTACTTCATCAGCGCCTGCTCGGTGAGGTTGGGGTCCTTTCTGGCCACGAACAGCACCACCGCCTCGCCGGAGGCCGCATCGGGCACGCCCACCACCGCGCACTCGAGCACGCCCGGATGGTTCGCCACCACGTCCTCGATCTCGTTGGGGAACACGTTGAAACCCGACACAAGCACCATGTCCTTCTTGCGGTCGACGATCTTGACCTGGCCGCCTGCATCCATGACGCCGATGTCGCCGGTCTTGAAGAAGCCGTCCGCCGTCATGACATTGGCCGTCTCCTCGGGGCGGTTCCAGTAGCCGGCCATCACCTGCGGGCCCTTGGCGCAAATCTCGCCGGGCTGGCCGAGGGGAACCTCCTTGCCGTCGTCATCGCGGATGGAAATCTCGGTCGACGGCACCGGCAGGCCGATGGTGCCGGTGTATTCGGTGTTGTCAGCGCGGTTGCAGGTGAGGGTGGGCGAGGTCTCCGACAGGCCATAGCCCTCGATGATCGGGCACTTGGTGAGCTTGAAGAAGCGGTCGGCCACTGCGCCCTGCACCGCCATGCCGCCGCCGTTGGCCGCTTTCAACCCGCTGAAGTTGAGCTTGGCGAAGTCGGGATGGTTGAGCAGTCCGTTGTAGAGCGTGTTCACGGCGGGCAGCATGTGGAATTCGTACTTTCCCAGTTCCTTGATGAAGCCCGGGATGTCGCGCGGATTGGGAATGAGCAGGCACATGGCGCCGATGCGCATGCCGAGCAAACAGCAGGCCGTGAGCGCGAAGATGTGATAGAGCGGCAAAGCGGTGACGATCGTCATGCGGTCGACCTGCTTGCCCTGCTTGAGCGCAGGCTGCAGCCACGCCTCGTTCTGCAAAACGTTGGCAATGACGTTGCGATGCAGCAGCGTGGCGCCTTTCGACACGCCCGTGGTGCCGCCGGTGTATTGCAGGAAGGCGACGTCGTCGCGCTTGATTTCCGGCTTTTTCAGCTTCAGGCGACGGCCTGCGGCGATCGCGTCGTTGAACTTGGTGGGCCGGGGAAGCGAGAAGGCCGGCACCATCTTCTTCACCTTGCGAACGACCACGTTGACGATCGCACCCTTGGGGAAGCCGAGCAGGTCGCCCATGCTGGCAAGCACGATGTGCTGGATTGGAGTCTTGCTCAGCACCTGCTCCAGCGTCTTGGCGAAGTTCTCGATGATGATGCTGGCCTTGGCGCCGGAGTCCTTGAGCTGGTGCTCCAGCTCGCGCGGGGTGTACAGCGGGTTGACGTTCACCACCACATAGCCGGCGCGCAGGATGCCCGCCACGCACACCGGGTACTGCAGCACGTTCGGCATCATGATGGCGACCCGGTCGCCTTGCGCGAGGCCCTTGCTTTGCAGCCAGGCGCCGAGCGCCTGGGACATCTCGTCCAGCTGGCCGTAGGTCAGCTTCTTGTCCATGCAGGCGTAGGCATTGTCGCTGCGGTACTTGGCGAAGCTTTCCTCGAACAGAGCCACCAGTGACGGATACTGCGCGCTGTCGATGTCAGCCGGCACGCCTGCCGGATAGTTCTTCAGCCAAATGCGATCCATGTAGCGTATCCTCCCTGGCGGCATTTGCCTTTGCTTGTTGAGATCATTATTGCCGCAGCGGCGCGATAAACGCGAGGCCCTTCTAGTCTAAATGTCCACCGGGGTTCTCGGCAGACGCTGCAACTATGCCAGGCCTGCTTTTTTCGGGGGTCAATCAAGCGAGCCGAGAGAGGGAAATACGCGACCTGCGGCGGCCGGCGTGTCCCCGGTGCCCGAGAAAGCGAGAGTGTCACGCGTAACGTTGGCTTAGGGGGCTCGTTGGTTCCCAGCATGAGCTCTGGGAAGCGGACAAATGCCTCACGACCGCAGCGTAGCGCCGCTTTTGATGTCGAACACATGCGCTCTGCGTGCGTTCAGCCGTACCCCAACCGTGTCATCGACGTTCACGCTGGTTTCTGCCCGGACCTGCACCGTGACGCGCTTGCGCTCGGCATACTCGACCTCCACCAGTTTTTCCGAGCCGAGAAGCTCGACCACCCACACCCGGCCCCGCAGGTCGGCCGGCTCGTGGTCGCCGACCAGATCGAGATCCTGCGGCCGAATACCCAACATCACGTCGCGGCTGGGTGGGTGGGCGACAAGGTTCGGCAACTGCACTGTGAGGCCCGGAGATGCGAAAGTCGGCTTGTCGTCTCCCCGCAGCTCGCCCGCAAGCAGGTTCATGGGTGGACTGCCAATGAACCCGGCGACGAATAGGTTGGCGGGCTGACCGTAGACCTCGGCTGGTGTGCCGAACTGCTGAACGATGCCACCGTGCATGACGGCGATCATGTCGGACATGGTCATCGCCTCGAGCTGGTCGTGCGTGACGTAGATGGTCGTAGCGCCGAGATCGAGGTGGAACCGGCGAAGCTCGGCGCGCATGGTCACGCGCAGCTTTGCATCGAGGTTGGACAGCGGTTCGTCCATCAGGAAGATATCGGGCTGGCGTACCATCGCCCGACCGAGCGCCACGCGCTGGCGCTGGCCGCCGGAAAGCTGTGCGGGCTTGCGATCGAGGAGGTGGCTGATCTCCAGGATGGCTGCGACGCGCTCGACGGCAGCATCCATCTCGGCCTTTGGCGTCTTGCGCACGCGCAACCCGTAGCCGAGGTTGCGGCGCACGGTCATTTGCGGATAGAGCGCGTAGGACTGGAACACCATGGCGATGTTGCGGTCGCGCGGTGCAAGCTCGTTCACCACGCGCTCGCCGAAGCGAATGCCTCCCGACGTCACCGGCTCGAGTCCCGCGATCATGCGCAGCAGCGTGGTCTTCCCGCAGCCGGAGGGGCCCAGCAGGGTGATGAACTTGCGGCTCGGAAAGACCAGGTTGATGTCCTTCAGCACCTGCACCTGGCCAAAGCTCTTGTTGATGCCTTCGAGCTTCACGTCCATGGTTTTTTGATTTCCATTTTGCTCAGCCTTTGACGGCACCTGCGCCGAACCCGGCGACGAGGTGGCGCTGCAGAGCCATGAACAGGATTGCCATCGGTACCGTCATCAGCACCGAGGCGGCCATCAGCAGGCCCCAGTCGACGTGAGTCCCCTCGAAGAACAGCATGACGCCGACGGTGAGGGTGAGGTTGTCCAGCGAGTTCAGGAACACGCGGCCGAACAGATAGTCGTTCCACGATACGATCATGGAGAATATCGCAGCAGCGATGATGCCCGGCAGCGCGGTCGGCAACACAACCTGGCGAAACACCTGGAGACGCGATGCACCGTCGATCAGCGCCGCCTCTTCGATCTCGATCGGGATCGAGCGCATGAAGGCCCACATCAACCACATGCAGAAGGGCAGCGTGATGCATACGTAGCCCAGCACGAGGCTGAGCAGCGAATCCGTGAGGTTGAGCTGCACCATCACCAGGAACAGGGGAAACACGAAGATGATGGACGGCACCATGTAGCCGAGCAGGCTGAAGTAGGGCACCACCGTGCGGCCCCAGTATCGGAAGCGGGTCAGGCTGTAGGCCGCTAACGTGGAGATGGTGATGCTGATCAGCGTGGATCCCAGCGTGACGATGACGCTGTTGACGAACCAGCGCGTGAAGAACTGCGCCGGCGTCGTCCCTGAGGTCACTTGTTGCCCGCCCGACTGGAAGTACTGTGGCCGCCCGGTCAGGAGCGCCTTGTAGTTCTCGGTGGTGGCTGCGTGCGGAATCAGCGTCGGCGGCGTGGCAAAGATCTCCGACTTCGGTTTCAGCGATGTGGACAGCGCCCACACCAGCGGGAAGCACACGATGAACGTCACCGCGCTCAGGACGGCGTAGGAGGCGAGGCGGCGCGTGAGGGTCCAGAACTCGATGCGGGTCATGGCGACTTCTCATCCTGACCGAATCCGGAGACGCGCAAGTAGATGATGCTGCCGATCGACAGCATCACCATCATCACCACGCCCGTTGCGGCACCCACGCCCAGGCGTAGGTTGGCGATGGATTGCTCGAACGAGTAGACGGCGAGGTTGAAGGTGGAGGTGCCCGGCCCGCCTTTGGTGAGCAGGTAGATCTCCTCGAATTTGTTGAACGTCCAGATCGTGCGAAACACGATGACGACGATCAGCACCTCCTTGAGCTGCGGTAGCGTCACGTCGAGGAAGCGGCGCACGACACCGGCGCCGTCGACTTTGGCCGCGTCATAGAGTTCCAGCGGCACCGTCTGCAGGCGGGCGAGCACGCAGATGACCACGAAGGGCGTGTATTTCCACACGTTGAGCAGGATGGTGGAGGCCATCGCCATGCTGGGTGTCGACAGCCAGTAGATCGGTTCCTTGATCAGGCTGGCGCTCTGCAGCGCATAGTTCACGACGCCGATTTCGGGGTTGAAGATCCAGCGCCAGATGAGCGCGATCACCACCGTTGGCACGATGTAGGGAAACAACAGCAGGCCGCGGAAGAGCGCGATGCCGGGTAGCGCCTGGTGCAAGAGCAGCGCGATGGCAACTCCGAATACCGTCTGGAACACGATCGACAGCAGCGTCCACACCGTCGCTTGCCAGAAGGAATCCCAGAACAGCGGATCGGCGAAGATGAACTCGAAGTTCCGCAGTCCGACGAAGGTGCTCAGGTCCGGACGCAGCGGGTTGTAGCTGTAGAACGCCATCCGGATCGCTTCCACGACCGGATAGACCATGAAGAAAATGGCCGCGGCCAGGAACGGGGCGATGAACAGCAGCCCGACGGCGCGGTCGGACAGTGTGAAGCCAGCGCGCATCTGAATCCGTCGTGGTGGACCGGGCCGCGGTGTGCCGCCCGGCCTTTTTTTGGCTTAGCCGAGCAGGCGCATGTTTTCGCGCCGGATGTCGCTCAGCTCCTTGGCGCCCCACTTGGCCGCATCCTGGGGCTTCATGTTGTCGATCACCACCTTCTGCACCGTCTGCGCCAGCACCGAGCGGCCATGCACGATGCCTGCGAGCGGGTTGACGCCCTGCAGCAGCTCGTTGGCGGTGCTCGATGAGTGAGCCAGCGATGTCTTGAAGTAGGTATCAACCGTGCGCGGCTTCGACTTGTAGAACGCGTGGTCTCGCAACTCGGGCGCGTCCGCCACGTCGCGATAGGTCGGCGCCACGTTCGGCATCAGGGAGTGGCAGTACTTGATCAGCCAGTCCTTGCTGGTCTGCTGATAGATCAGCGCCTGCTTTACCTCGTCGACGAACGGATTGTTCTGCGCGGGAATGCACCAGCCCTGGAAGTCGTTCCAGTTGCTGCGCCGCTTCGTCGTCGGATGCCGCGCGTGGTTGAAGGCTTCCGTCGCTTCGAAGATCGGCTTGGCCTCCTCGGCGGCGCGGCCGAGCGTGCGGCCCCAATAGAAGCTCATGGCCGTGCGCCCGGTTACGTGCGCATCGACCACCTGCAGGAAGCTGTATTCGACGGCGCCCTTGGGCATGTAGGCCTGCAGCTCCTTGACGAAGGTCAGCGCCTCTACCGTCTGCGGGCTGTCGAAGGCGACCTCGAACTTGTTGGCCGCATCGAACATCTTTCCTCCCGCCGAGTGCAGGAGTGCAGAGAAGTGGTAGTCGGTGCAGAGGTTGCGGCCGAGCGCCATGCAGAAGCCGGCCATGTCGGGCTTCTTCTGCGAGATGGTCTTGGCTGCATTGAGCAGGTCGTTCCAGTCCCAGGTGTCGGGATCGCTGAGGCCCAGCTCCTTGGCGATGTCCATGCGCACCAGCAACAGGTGCGGCTGGTGATGCGCCGGAATGATGAACTGCTGTCCCTTCCACGCGCCCCAGTACTCCCACTTCACGCCGTCAACCAGGCGATTGCGGCCGATCTTCTCGACCAGGTCATCGACCGGCGTCAGGAGCCCTTCCGCCATGAGCTGCATGGCGATCGGCGATTCCACGCTGATCAGCGACGGCGGACGGCGCGCCGCAAGGTCGGTCATCAGCTTCACGTAGACGCCGTCCCACGGAATGGACTCGATCTCGAACTTCAGGCCTGGCGCATTCTTTTGCGCCCACTCGTTCATGGCCGCGACCGCAACGCCGCCGTAGGGTCCCGGCTCACCCCACACACGTACGACACCCGTCCTCGTGCTTTGCGCAAAAGCGCTGCCGAGCCCCGTCGAGGCCGTGACGCCGGCGGCGGCCATGCCGGTCAGCACCTGCCTGCGTCCGATCTGCAGTTCTGATGGTTCCCGTATCCGTCTCGTGGTCATTGCAGTCCTCCCTGAGGGGTCCGGCTTGTTGCTTCCGCCGGACGTTGTGATTGCCGTTTCAAGTTCCTCCACGTCGCCGCTGCGCGTAGCGCTCCACGCGCACGTTCGCCGTGATCTCGTGGGCCAGCATGCCCTCGGCCGCGCACATGCGCCCGATCACCGGCGCGATGCGCTGGCTCGCCTCCGGCGTCAGCTTTTGATAGGTCACGGTCTTCAGGAACTTGCCTACCCAAAGCCCGCCCGTGTAGCGGCCCGCGCGCCCCGTCGGCAGCGTGTGATTGGTACCCACGCCCTTGTCGCCGTAGGCCACCGTGCTTTCCTCGCCGAGGAACAGGCTGCCGTAGTTCTTCAGTTTCGACAGATAATAGTCGTTGCGGCGCGTCTGTACTTCGAGGTGCTCGGGTGCATAGCGGTCACTCAGCGCAATCGCCGCATCGTCGTCTTCGACGACCGCAACCTCGCCCAGCCGGTTCCAGGCCACGCCGGCGATTTCCCGCGTCGGCAAGGTCACGAGCTGACGCTCGACTTCCGTCATAACCTCGCGACCGAGCTTCTCCGACGTTGTCACCAGCCACGCCGGGCTGTCCGGCCCATGCTCGGCCTGACCGAGCAGGTCGGTCGCCACCAGCGCCGGATCGGCGCTGTCGTCGGCAATCACCAGGATTTCTGTTGGTCCCGCCGGCAGATCGATACCGACCATGCCAAACAGTTGTCGCTTCGCCTCGGCCACGTACGGGTTGCCCGGCCCGGTGATCATGTCGACCGGTCTCATGCCGACGCAGCCATAGGCCATGGCGCCGAATGCCTGCACGCCGCCGATCGCATAAATCTCGTCCGCGCCCGACTCTGCCAAGGCATAGAGCGTCGCCGGAAAGATGCCGTGCGCATCGCGCGGCGGCGCGGCACCGACCACATGGCTCACGCCCGCCACCTTGGCGGTGGCGACGCTCATGATGGCGGCGGAGATCAGCGGATACTTGCCGCCGGGGATGTAGCATCCCACCGTTTCCACCGGAATGATCTTCTGGCCGAGCGTAATGCCCTCACCGACCTCGGCCTCGAACTCCGACAGCGACTCCCGCTGCCGCTTGGCAAATTCGGTCACCTGCTTCTTGCAGTATGCGAAGTCGTCCTTGAATGTCTGGCTGACAGCCCGGCGCGCCGCGTCGATCTCGGTATCGCTGACGCGGAACTCATCGCGCTCCCACTTGTCGAGGTCCCTGGCATAGCGGCGCACGGCGTCGTCACGATTGCGCGCAATATCGTCGAGCATCGCTCGCACGCGCTCGGAAAGGACGCGGTTGTCCTGCGCGGACGCAGGCTCAGCCTGCTTGAGATACTTGACCATGGGCTCCTCTTCCGGTTCTTCTTTGTGTAACCGGTTACATTGGTATATTCGGACGGTCCATGGCCCTTGTCAATCGGAAAGGGCCGATCGAGGCAGAGAGGGATCACGTTCATGGACAGCGGCTCCGGCCAGCCGGTAACGCTTCGCCAGATTGCACGAGAGGCTGGCGTCTCCGTTGCGACCGTGAGCCGTGCGATGCGTCGGCCGGATGCTGTCTCGGCGGAAACGCGCGAGCGGGTTCTGGCGCTCGTTGCCCGTCACCGATACGTGCCGGATGCGCTGGCGGCCAGCTTCGCCTCGCGCAAGACAGGGCTCGTTGGCCTGATCGTGCCCACCATCTCGAATTCCATCTATGCGGCCTTCACCGAAGCCGTGCAGGGCAATCTGCAGGCGTCGGGGAGAAAGCTACTGATCGCCAACACCAACTATTCCGCGCCGCTTGAGGCCGAGATCGTGCACAAGTTCGTGGAGAGCCGCGTTGAAGGCATTATTTTCACGGGCGTCCGGCGCGATCCCGCGCTTTACGGATTGCTTCGGCACTATCGCATACCGTTTGTCATAACCTGGTCGACAAGCGACGACGCATCGATCCCGGCCATCTCGTTCGACAATTTTGCTGCCGCTCGGTCAGCCACGAGGGCATTGATTGCCATCGGACATCAGCGCATCGGTTTGATCTGTGGCATGTCCGCCGTCAACGACAGAGCCGAGCAGCGCATCGCGGGCTTCCGGGCCGGACTTGAAGAGGCGGCGATACCTTTCGACCGCGAGTTGGTTGCGGAACGTCCGTTCGAGGTCGCAGAAGGTGCAGCGGCGGCGGAAATAATGATGAGAATGGCGCAACCCCCGACGGCTCTATTCTGCGCCAACGATATTCAAGCGCTCGGCGCCATGTTTGCCTGCCAGAAGCTCGGCCTTTCTATCCCGGGCGACGTGTCGATCGTCGGATTTGACGACCTGCCTATGGTTCGCATCGCCAATCCACCGCTGACCACGGTTCATGTGCCCGCTCATGAGATGGGGGAAGCGGCAGCAGAGGCCTTGGTCAGTGCCGCGGATACGCAGACTCCCATTCGTTCCCGATCACTTGATGCAACGATCGTGATGCGCGGCAGCCATGCGCCGTATCGAGGCGCTACCTCCCCATTTGCGCGGCGCCATCGGTAGCTTCTACCGAAGCTCGGGATAGAGCTGTCGCGGCAGCCAAAGGCTGATCTCGGGAACGTATGTGACGACAGCCAGGCTGAACAAAGCCAGCGCCAGCCAAGGCAGCACGGCGCGCACGACGGTCAGGTAGGACTTGTCGAATGTTCCGCTCGCTACAAACAGGTTGAGCCCGAACGGCGGCGTGATGTTGCCGATGTCGACATTGACCGTCATCACGACGCCGAAGTGCGTGCCGGAAATACCGGCTGCGGTGACCATTGGCAGCAGGATCGGCACCAGGATCAGCAAATTGGAGAACACGTCGACGAACATGCCGGCGATCAGGCTGAGCACGTTGACGAATAGCAGCGTCTGCTCGGGCGACGAGCGAAGGTCGGAGAACGGCTCGACCACCGCATGAGTCGTGCCCGATATGGTGAGCATCCAAGAGAATACACTGGCTGCGCCGACCATAATCAGGATGCGTGCACTTGCGAGCCCCGACTCCACACAGACTTCCCATAGCGCGGAGATGGTGAGCTGGCGGTACACGAAGATGCACACGAACGCTGCGTATACCACCGATACGGCGGCCGCCTCGGTGGCGGTGAACACCCCGCCGTAGATGCCGCCGAGTATGATCGCCGGCATGCCAAGCCCCCACCACACATCGCGAGCTGCCTGAACGATGTCGGCAAGTGACGCACGGGGTGCACGCGGTACTTTGTTGAGGATCGCCCAGATCACGCAATAGGTGCCGTAAACGAGTGCGAAAAACAGGCCGGCGCCGATGCCTGACATGAACAAGGCGCCGATCGACACGTTGGCAATGGCGCCGAAGACGATCATGGCATTGCTAGGGGGAATGATCATCCCGATCAGCGCCGAGCTGGTGACGACACCAAGCGCGAAGCGCTCGCCATAGCCCGCCTTGACGAGGGCCGGATAGAGAATTCCACCGACGGCCACGATGGTCGAGGCGCTGGAGCCTGTGATGGCGCCAAACAGGACGCACGTTATGACCACGGTGACGCCGAGGCCGCCGGGCCAGTGTCCGACGAGGCTCTGGATGAAGTTGATCAGTCGCGTCGACAAGCCTCCGCGACCCATGATGTTCGCCGCAAGGATGAAGAAGGGGATAGCAAGGAGCGGGAAGCTTTCGAGTCCCGCAAAGGCCCGTTGCGGCAGTATCGATAGGGGGATGGGCGAAGTCAGCGCAAAAACCAGAAACGCCGTGCCTGTGAGCACGATGAACATCGGGATCGTCAGGAACAGACCCAACGCCAGCAGCGAAAACATCAACGCGATGGTCATGCCCTGCTTTCCCCGAAGCCCGCTTGTGACCCGTTAGTCCTGCAAATCCATGGCGAACTTCTCGTCTTTGGTGCTCTCGCGCAGGAGTCGCACGGTGAGCTGGCATGTCCGCACGAACATCAAGGCGCTGCCCGCGGGCATCGCCAGGTAGGCGAGCCACATCGGCGCCTGCATAACCGGGGTCACCTGCCCGATTGAGCGCACCCGCAGAGTGTGCTGGCCGCTGTAGTAAAAGAACACGGCGAAGAACACGAGCATCACCAGCGCAATAAAAATCGCCAGCCGATGACGGCCAGCCGGCGACAGGGCGAGCGGAAACAGGTCTATTGCGATATGGCCGCGCGTGCGGATCGCCACGCTCGATCCGACAAATACGATCCACGCCATCATGTAGAGGGTCAGCTCCTCCGCCCAGGAGATCGGGGCGAGGAACCAGTAGCGCAACACCACATTGACGAAGAGGAGCAGGCTGGCAAACGCCATCGCCGCTCCAACGAACGTGGTTTCTGCCCAGCAAAGAGCGCGATCTAGCCGTGCGAGCAAGTTACCAGCTCCGCTCTTGCGCAGTCGGACCGTTGACTACTTTGCTTGCACGTAGCGGCGGATCAGATCGAGCGTCTCTGTGCCGAACTTCGCTGTGTACCACTCATAGACGGGCCGAGATGCCTTCTCGAACTCGGCGCGCTGTTCCGGCGTAAGGGTGACGATTTCAATGCCTGCCTTTTTGAAGGTCTCGAGATGGACAACCTCTGCCTTCTGGATGAGCTCTCGCTGATACTTGCTGGCTTCCCTGGCGGAGTTCACGAGCACATCGCGCTGGTCTGCCGGCAGCTTGTCGAGGAAGGGCTTGTTGATCATGAACACGTAGGCGATGAAGCCGTGGTCGCTCAACGTGAGATGCTTTTGAACCTCGAAGAACCGCATAGCGGCAATCGTCGCAATCGGGTTCTCCTGCCCATCCACGACCTTCTGTTGCAGGGCGCTGTAAAGCTCACTGAAGTTGATCATTGTCGGCACTGCGCCGAACGCCTTGAACTGCTCCTGGATCACAGGCGCAGGCATCGTGCGGATCTTGGTGCCCTTGTAGTCAGACGGCTGGCGGATCGCGAAGTTGCCGGTGAACTGCTTGAAGCCGGACTCCCAGAATGCCACGCCCTTGATGTTCACCTTCTCCAAGGGCTGCATGATCGCTTCGCCGGCAGGGCCGTCGATCACCCGGTGCGCGGTCGCGCGATCGGGAAACAAGAAAGGCAGGTCGAGCACCTGTAAGCTGGGTGCGAGCGGTGCCGCCCAAGCCGTCGGCAGGATGGAAACCTCGAGCGCGCCGGCCTGCGTCTGCTCCACCATCTGCACACCACTGCCGAGCTGGCTCGACGGGAACACCTGCACCTTGAGCTTGCCGCCGGTGCGCTGCTCGACCAGCTCCTTCCATTTCAGTGCGGCTTGGTGGTGCGTGCTGGAGTCAGGCTGGTCATGGCCGACCTTGATGGTCTGGGCCACCGCGGTGCTCACGAGAAAACCTGCCGCAAGAATGAATGATGCCGCCGCAGAGAGCGTACGAGAATACCACGAATGCATGTTGCGTCCCCTCGGGGTATAAGCTGCCGACCATCGGCCTACTTGTATGCTTGTTAGGATGATAGGTTAATTGGAGCGGACCCGCAACGCGCCCCGATGCCGGATCAGTGGCAACAATCATTGGGGAGACTGGTCCGGCACATGCACGATGATGCAATCGGCACGTCGGTCAGTTCTTGAGCTTTCGCCAGCTTTTCACGCAGCGCCGGCAGCTCGGCGGCATCGCCCCGCCTCTGCAGGCACTCGACCAGCCCGTGCAGGGCCCAGACATTGTCTGGATGCTGAGCGCAGCGCTGGATTCTGCCGCTCAACCCCAGGTCGTCGCGATAGGTCTGTTCTGCTTCCTCTACGTGGCCCTGCTCAAGGAGAAGCGCCGCCAGAGCGTGGCGCGGTGGGTGCATCCAGGCCCAGGGCTCTATGTACTGCAGGTTGTCATCGCGGCGAACGCTTTCGCGCAGGTGGCGGAAAGCGGCATCATAGTTCCCCTTATGGTATTCGATCTCGCCCTCGAGCATTTTTTCGCCGACGGCTAGGATGTCGTGCGCCGGATTGTTGAAGAACCTGCGCTCCCTGGGGATGCGGCCGACGCTTTCGTGGAAGAGCGCACGTTCCCGATCCGCCGCGCGAAAATCCTTGAGAGCAGCATAGGCCACGCCCTTGGCATAGTGATGCATGGACGTGGTGACGAGGTATAGGCCAGGGTCCTCAGGCAAGGGCGCCGCGATGATGTCGTGCCAGCGCCCGAAGCGCACCAGTACATGCATGCGGGTCGCGTAGTAGCCCTCGAGGCTCATGGCGAACTTGGGCCGGCCCTCGACGCTGAGGACCTCCTTGGTGAGCAGCGTGCACATCTTGTCGGCCGTGGACAGGGCATCCTTGTAGCGGCCGAGGAACATGCAGGTGTGCATCATCAGATGCAGATCGTGACAGCAGGCTACCGTGTAGAAAGTCAAAGATCCCGCATAGTCGAGAAACTTGTCGTTGGCACGTAAGGCCTGGACACTGGTGCGCCTGGCCCTGTCATAGTCGCCGCACAGCACGTAGATGTGCCCCGGCATATGGTTCAAGTGCCCCGCGTCAGGCGCCATAGGGGCAAGGAGGTCCGCCGCGCGCGTCCCGATCTCCGGCGTGTTCGACATCTCGAGCGCATGGATATAGAGGTGCAGCACCGCCGGATGCTGCTTTCTGCCAAGCTCGTCAGCGCGCCGCATCGCGCGCTCGCAGGCCTGCAGTGCTTCGACGATATCCGATCCTTGCGCGGGCAGGCCGGTCTTCACGTCCCACAACCGGCGCGGCGTTCGCGTAATGAGCGCTTCGATGTACAGCGCCGCGACGTCCAGATCGTCCGGAAAGCTGAAATGGATGCGCCGCATCTCGGCGGCATAGGCGTCGTCCCAGCGATCGTACTCCTCAGGCGTAACCGCATGCGGTTTCTGTATGCGCAGGGCCATGGCCTCGAGCAGCATGTTTTCGACGCGCGTTGCGCGGCTCGCGCAGGCCCGGGCTTTGGCGATGTGATGGCAGCCGAGCTTGGTGCTGGCGGCGGCTTCCTGCTCACCGTGCTCGCGCCAAACAAGGTTGTAGAATGGCCCTACCGCATAGGCCATGCCCCAGTGCACCATCACGCACTCCGGGTCGAACTCGAGCGCCTTGCGGAAGCAGCGTATCGCCTCCTCGCGGTTGAAGCCGTAGCACCAGTTCAGGCCGAGATCGAACCAGCGCTGCGCCTCCACCGAGGTCGTCGAAACGGGTCTGGTGTGGGTGCCGAGATTGAAGCGGTCCACAGAGGCCCCCGGGTCAAGCAAGCTCAGGATAGGCGAGGTTCTTGGCTTCCTGCTCGTAGCGCATTTGCACTTCGTAGCGCGCGGGGTCGATCGCAACGATGTCACGCAGCATCAGCCCGGCGCGAGCTTCCGCCCACTCCGGCTTGCGGGCGACGGCAAACAGGGCATCCTTCAGGATGGCGACCAGATCCTTCGGTGTGCTGCTCGATGTCACGAACGGGATCGACGGACTTACCGGCGTGGCTGCCAGGACGCGCGTGAGATCGCCAAGCTGCGGGCGATGACGCTTGAAGAAAGCGTACGTCACGCAGTCGACGCAGGAGGCATCCACCTCGCCGCGCGCGACACGCTCGATGTTGCCCGGCTGTGTGTGCGTCTCGACGATGGACCCAAAAAACGGCTTGCCGCGCGCGATCTCGGCGATGTCCCTGCGTGGAAGGTTCATGCCGGAGTTGGAATGGCGGCTGTTGTAGGCAAAGCGGCAGCCGGCAAGGTCGGCCACGCGCTGATATTTGGAGTCGCGATGCACGATGAATACGCCGGTATGGGTCGCGCCCTCGCAGTGGAGGGCGTCGTATACCGGGGCGCCCAGCAGAAGCGCCTGCCCGCGGTAGATGGTCTGCAGCGGGTATCCGCACACCTGCGTGAACAGCGTATCGGCCTCGATTTCCCCGGGTACGGGCTTGCGCTCATAATCTGGAGCTTCGGGCAGGTCCGTAAGGTCGCGACGAGTCAGCTCGACTCGAAGCGCGTTCCAGAATGCCGCATTCACCGGCCGCATCTCCGGCAGGTTGTACATTGGCAGGCTCACCCTGCCTCGGTCGTCCAATTTGTGTGCGGGCATTCGAATATCCAGCTTCAAGCTCGTGCGAGCCTATCTCATCGGCACCGGCATCGCTACCCGCGTCGATGGTCGCGGTGGGCGACTGCGAATTTGCATTGTCATGCTCGCGCAGGAGCGTCTCCGCCCCACACCACTCATCGTCTACGACTATGCGGAGCGGAAATTGAGATCGCTGTTGTCCAGTCCACGCCCAGTGATTGCCTGCAACTGAATGGCGGAGAAGTCCGGGTGATCGACGCCCACATTATTTGTCCATGCAAGTGGTATGCCCGACCCGGCTAGAGTGCATTGAAATGCCACTCTTGAGCCGGAGTCGCTGCAGACGCTTGCTGGCGTTTCGTTACGATCGAGGCAGAACGCTGCGAGTGTCCCGGCGGCTTCCCCGATGTTCCACTCAACGGGATGAAGACGGAAGCATCCGTTCGTAATGTGCGTCGTGCCGATGTTCTTGGCCGCTGCCAGCAGATTGACGATGCGGACCGGTATCAGCGCTCCCATCGGAATCTGGAACGGCCGAGTTCTGCAGCTGATGCCCACGTCTTCCGGTCCGGAACGATGGATGTCGATAGGATACCAGCCCACACCGACCGAATCCTCGAAATGCGCGGCGCGCGGCCCTGCTTGATGTTCGACGGAGACGTCCTGTTCGACAACGGTGCGCAATGACTTGATGCGCCTGGACTCGCGGATATAGGGAAACTTCGCCAGGCCATCCGGCGTGCCCATGATGCCGGGGCTCAGCCTTAGCTCTGGCGCTCCGCGGCGGGAGCCTGTAGCCGGTGCTTCCGTCTGGAGCCAATAAAGGAAACCGAGACTGACACGCTTGGCGTCCTGCAAGGCGGCAGCCATCTGCGAGGCGGAGACATCGATGATGGTCGACTCACGGTAGTCGTTGCCCGGCCAGTTGATCATCGACAGGTCGGTCTGAGAACGAGACCCCAGAAGCTTGCTGTCGACAAGGCGCCGGTATGTCCATAGCCCGCCCTTCGTACCGGGCATGGTGTCGTAGAGCCTGTAGTCCAGCCAGCCGCTCTCCTCCCCGTAAATCTCGCCTCCGTGAACCTCAATTTTCAAGCTGTAGGGCTGCGAGTTGCGGAAGAAGTCGTAGCGGGCGGGCTGCGGAATAACGTGGCTCTCGCCATCGGGTCGCCGCTCAAGCCCGAAGACATAGGTGAAGCTCTGCACGCAGTGCGGCATCGCCGTCCTTGGCTGGGCGTGCGGCTCGTCTGTGTCCGCCATTGTTTCTGCGCCGTTGACATATTCGGCGCCAGCGAGCGGCAGCAGGTCGCCGAGTTCGGTCGCATCGAGAACCATGGCAGGCTTGAAGCGAAGAACTGGGCTGCTGGATAGCGGGATGGCTGTCACCGCAACGATCCGGTCGTTTATCGTTTCGACGGCCGCGGTCTTGGTCCTCAAATGAATGGTCAACCGACCTTGCGCGATATGCGGCTCCAGCATGGCCATCATTGCATCAACGGCCACCTTCGGCTCGAAGGCGACGCGAGTCACCCAGCAGTTGCCGGGATTGAAGTGCGGCTGCTGGCCGGCCGATCCTGCGTATGGCCGGTAGTGATCTCGCAAAGCTCTACGCAGGGCATAGTAACTCGCCGTGCCGCCGAACTCCTCGATATGTGCGTGCTCGTCGAGTGCGGAAATTCCCTGCGCGGTCAGCTGCCCGCCGATCCAATCCGTCTCCTCGATCAGGTGTACGCGCTTGCCTGCGCGCGCCGCTGCGAGCGCAGCGGCAACACCGCCGGTGCCGCCACCGGCGATAAGCACGTCGCACTCGATCTCGAGTGCGTCGGACAGGTTCGGCACACGCACAACTGCAATGGAGGGGTCGCCGTCCGCCGGCACGCGCATGACATCCACGACTTCCTCGAGAGCTCGAAGCATGCGTCAGTGGGCCATGGTGCTGGGCAGCCAAAGCGCTATTTGAGGGAACGAGGTGACAAGCGCGAGGACTGCGAATTGAATGATGAGGTAAGGCCAGATCGACCCGAATATGTGACTGAGCGTAATGCCCGGCGGCGTGACACCTTTGAGATAGAAGGCCGCGGGTCCGAACGGCGGCGAGATGTATGAGATCTGCATGTTGAGACAGAACAGCGCGCCGAGCCAGACGAGATCAAAGCCGAGCTTTTCTGCGATCGGAACAAAGATCGGCGCCGTCAGGAACAGGATGCCGATCCAATCGATAAAGCAGCCGAGTATGATCCAGATCGCCTGGAACATGATGATGATGTAGATCGGCTCAAGCGGCAGCGACGTCATCGTGTCCTGGATCAGCTTGGTACCGCCTGCGAGCGTGTAGACACCGATCAGCGCGGACGAGCCGAAGAACAGCCAGTAGAGCATGACCGTGACCTTGGTCGTCTCCTCGATGGCGTGGCGCACGTTGGCGAGCGACAAGCGGCCGTTGACGATCATGGCGAGGATCGCACCGACGACGCCAACGCCTGCAGCCTCGGTGGGCGTCGCTATGCCGAGGTAAAGCGAACCGAGCACCATCAGGGCGACAAAGCCCGGGATGATCAGCTCCTTGAGCAGCGCCAACTTCTCGCTCAAGGGACGCTGGCGTTCATGCAGCGGCGCCGGCGGCGCAAGCTCGGGTGATATCCAGCAACGAATGATGATGTAGGCGCAGTAGGACCCGGCGAGGAGCAGTCCAGGAACCACGCCCGCCATGTATAGCTGGCCGATGGAAACGCCGGCTGTCAGCCCGTAGAGGATGAATACCACGCTTGGTGGTATAAGGGTCGCTAGGCCGCCACCGGCGCAGATGCTACCGAGGGCAATCTTCTTGTCGTAGCCGCGGCTGAGCATGGCCGGCAGCGCAATCACGCCCATGGTGACGATCTCGGCGCCGATGACACCCACCATCGTGGCCATCAGCGCGCACGAGAAGATGACGGCCACAGCCAGGCCGCCGGGAACGCCGCCGAACCAGACGTGCACCGCTCGAAAAATGGCGTCCGCAACGCCCGCACGTTCCAGAACGCACGCCATGAAAATGAACAGCGGCACGGAGACGAGCACGTAGTTGCCCATCAACGTGAACACGCGGCTGACGACAAGAGTCAGGCCCGGAAGGCCGAACAAGGCGTAGGCGAACACGACTGCCACCGCGCCCGTCGCGAATGCGAGCGGCACACCTGCCAGCAAGATAACGATAAAGACAACGACGAAGAGGAGGCTGAGAAGCTCGATGCTCATGGGGTCCGCTCGGCCTCAGGCACGACGCCCATTTCGCGGGCGAGATTGACGATGCCTTGCAGCAGGAGCAACAGGCCAGCGAGGGGGATGGCGGCCTTCACCGGCCATATCGGCGGGTTCCATGGCGTACCGGTGCCCTCCGATTGCAGGAACGATGACCATGCCATCTGCGTGCCGATCCATACGAGGGCGCCGACGTAGAGGGCGAAGCAAATAAAGCTGATCAGGTCGGCAATCATTTTGAGGCGAGGCGGCAGCACGCCATAGACGAGATCGATGCGTACGTGCCCCCTTTTCAGGAGCGCATAGCCTCCGCCCAAAAGGTATGTGACTGCCGAAAGGTAGACGGTGGTCTCGTTTGCCCAGACTGTAGCCCGGCCGAACAGGCCGCGGGCCACGACTTCGTAGAGGATTGCGAAGGTAACGATGATGATGGACGCGCCCCAGAAACGGGCGACCCACGTGTTGATACCATCGACCGCGGCGCAGAAAGCCGCAAACGCACCGCCCTGCGGCCGCCGTCCCCCACCGGCCACAGGGCGCCCCTCGGCTGGGCTCATGCAACGACGCCCAGGTCCTTGAGCCAGGCGAGCTGGGAGTCATAGGCTTGTTTGGCAAGCGGTGTCTTCTTGGACCAGTCTTCCCACGTCTTAACGGCGAGCGCTCGCATCTTGGTCATCTGGGCGTCGTCCCAGGTCGTGTATTTGACACCCTTACTGGCGAGCTCCTTCAGCACGCGTACGTCGTCAACGGCCACGCGCTGCACCTGATCCCACGTCCACTCCCGGGTGGTGGAGTGCACGATGGCCTTGACGTCATCAGGCAAGGCTTTCCACGCTGCCAGGTTGACCGTGAATTCCTGCACCGGCATGGAATGGAAAATCTTGGTGGGGTGCTTGGCGACGCCGTGGAAGCCCATTCGTTCGTTCATGGAGACCGATCCCCAGTCAGCGGCGTCTACAACCCCTTTGTCGAGCGCCGAGAACACCTCTCCGCCTGGCAGAACGACGATGGAGGCGCCGAGTTTGGTCAGAATTTCCGCTGTCATGCCTTGGGGCGAGCGGAACTTGACTCCTTTGAAGTCATCCAGTGTGTTGATCGCCTTCTTCGAAACGATGGTTTCTACCCCCCACCAGCTCACGCCGACCGGATAGGCGTTGTACTTGGCATAAGCCTCGCGCAGCATCTGCAGGCCGCCGCGATGCTGAAACCAAGCCTCCGCCTGATGCGGATGCTGATAGCCGAACACAAAATCGCTTATGACCGCTAAGCCTGCATCCTTGCCGCTGAAGTAGCCGGGCCAGGACGAATGAGCCTGCAACACGCCGGCAGTCACCGCATCGAGGGTCTCGAATGCACCCGTGACGGCTCCAGCCGCGAACGGCTCTATGACGAGGCGGCCGTTGGTGTTGACTTTCAGCCGTTCGCAAAAATCCTGAAAGGCTTTGTAAGTCAACTCTGCGGCGCTCCACATGGACTGGCATCGCCACCGCGTGACCTGTTGGGCCCGCAGCACCGTGGGCGCGGCGACCAAGCCTGCCGCTGCCGATGCGCCTACGGCCGACGATTTCAGGAATCCACGCCTGCTGGTGGTGATGGTCATGCGGTCTCCTCCCAGAGAGCGACCCGCACGTCATCGCGCAGGTCGTTTATTTTGATATATTAGTAAAATATTGAAGCGTGCGGTGCGTATGTGTCAACGGGAATTTGGCAAGCGCATTTGAGATGTGCGCCAGGGTCTACGTATGCTGCCGCTTACAAGCGGCCGGTGACGGTCGCCCGCGTCAGCTCCTCGACGTAGTCCATGAGCCGGTCGGTGGCGGCGACGGCCTCTTTTTCGTCGCCGACCACAACGGCCCGGACGACCTCGGCGTGGTGCCTCGTTGCCGTCGCGATGTCGCGAACTTGGCGATAGTGCAGGTAGTAGAAGCGGCGCGACATGGCATAACAAGGCATCACCGCCCGCGCGACGAAGGGGTTCCTGGCGCAACTTGCAAGAAAGTTTTTCAACTCATAGTGCTGGCGGAGGTACGACAGAACATCATCCTCGTCGTCTCCGAACGTCTCCAACCGCTCCGCCATCTTGAGCAGCTGCGAGCGCTCTCCGGCGGTGCTCCGACGGGCGGCATCTGCAGCAATCAGGCGATCCAGCGCACGTCGCAGGTCGAGCAGCAGCAACTGCTCCACCACATTGATCTCGGTGATCTGCGCGCCGTGGCGCGGAAGAATGCGGACCAGATGATCTCTCTCGAGCCGCTGCAGAGCTTCGCGCACCGGTGTGCGGCCAATTCCGAGCTTCAGGCTGAGCTCGGCCTCCGACCAGATACTGCCCGGCGAGAGCTCGAGGGAAACGATCATCTCCTCCAGGCGCGTATGGGCTAGGTCGGAAAGCCCTGAATGCTCGCCGCCCCCCATTCCGCGCTGGGTCGGCGACCGTTCCGGTTTCGCTGGGGACTTCCCTGGAGGCCTTGTGGCGGCGCGGGTCTTGAGGCGTCCCGAGCGGGAGTGCGAGGCTCGCGTCATCAATATCTCGCGGCTTGCGATTTGCTTCAGCGAGTCTAGCGCGGCCAACGTCGGGATGCTAACATATTACTAACATACCAAGCAGGCTTATGGGAGGACGTTAAGGATGACGAAGATATTGTCGGAGCAAGCGGTCGAGTCGTTCCGCCGCGACGGCTACTATTTTCCTGTTCCAGTTCTTTCGTCCGCGGAAGTCTCCCGCTACCGCAGCTCCCTGGAAGAGCACGAGGCCCACACGGGCGCACCCTTGCAGGGCAACTGGCGGCACAAGGCGCATCTGCTCTTCACCTGGGTCGACGAACTCGTTCATCACCCCAAGATCGTCGATGCGGCAGAAGATGTCCTCGGCCCGAACCTCCTCTGCTGGACGACTAATTTCTTCATCAAGGAGGCGAACAGCCCGGGCTTCGTTTCCTGGCACCAGGACGCTTTCTATTGGGGCTTGAGCAAGGACGACGTTGTTACGGCCTGGGTGGCGCTCTCCCCCGCCAATCTCCAAAGCGGGTGCATGAAGTTCGTGCCCGGCTCGCAGACGCAAGAGCATATCGAGCACGTCGACACCTTCCATAAGGACAATCTGTTGTCTCGCGGTCAGGAGATTGCCGTGAAGGTGGACGGCGAAAGGACGGTCGATTGCATTCTCAATGCGGGCGAGATGTCCCTCCATCACGTCAAGCTCGTGCACGGCTCCGAGCCCAACCGTTCCAACGACCGGCGCATCGGCTTGGCGATCCGCTACATTCCGACCGATCTCAAGCAGCTCAAGGTTCGCGACTCGGCAACGCTGGTCCGCGGTGTCGACAAGCATGGCAACTTCGATCTGGAGCCGCGGCCCAAGCGCGACCTCGACGACGCGGCGCTTGCCGCGCACACCGATGCCGTCGAGCGGCAAGTGAAGGCGCTGTATTCGGGAACGGACAAAGCGGCGTTCCGCGCCTGATCAAAACCGGCGCGCACGCTTCCAAACTAGCTCAATCTGGGAACCATCATGGCCGAGGAACGCAAACGCCTGACCGTGCCTGACCTCAAGGCGCGCAAGAAAGCCAACGAAAAAGTCGTGATGGTTTCAATACCGGACTTCCCGTCTGCGGTTTGGGCCGAACGGGCCGGTATCGACATCGCGGCAGTGGGCGACTCGCTCGGGATGACCAACTACGGCCATCCCAATACGCTGCCCGTGACGGTCGACATGATGATCAATCACGCACAGGCGGTCCGCCGCGGTGCGCCCAACTGCATGGTGCTGGTTGCGATGCCCTATGGCAGCTACGCGACCGAGCACATCGGCGTCACCAATGCCCTGCGCATCATGAAGGAGGGCGGTGCCGACGTCGTCAAGATGCAGGGCGGCAAGGAGAAAGCCCCGATCATCAAGGCCATTGCCGACGCCGGCGTGCCGGTGATGAGCCACGTCGGTATGTGTCCGCACTTCATGCATCTCTACGGTGGGTTCAAGCTGCAGGGAAAGACGGCCGACGAAGCCATGCGCATTATCGAGGACGGCATGGCGATCGAAGCCGCGGGGGCGTGCGGCTTTGAGATCGAAGCGGTGCCGGCCCCGGTGGCGAAGGCCGTGGACGATGCCGTCGACATCTTCACGTTCGGCATCGGCGCAGGATCTGCGAGCTGTGGCCAGCTGCTCCTAGGCTATGACCTGCTCGGCGTGTTCGACCAGTTCAAGCCGAAGTTCACCAAGCGCTACGCAGAGCTCTCCCGGGTCGCCGTGGAAGGCCTGAAGGCCTATGCGGCGGAGGTCCGCAGCGGCACGTTCCCGGATGCAGAGCACGCCTATTCCATGAAAGCTGAGGAGGTCGAGAAGCTTCAAGTCGCGGTACGCAAACTGCCGAAGCGGACGTAGGAGACGTTGAGGACGCCGACCAAGACGATCTCCGTCGCGTGGCTCCTCAACCACAGGTCAGAGGGCAGAGCGCTGCTCGCTGACGCTCGTCAATTGACAGCTCTCGCTGCTGGCCCGTAGCGTAAGGATGACGGCTCCCTTCGGGGATTAATTGGGAATGCGGTGCGAGGGATTTCACTCGAATCCGCAGCTGCCCCCGCAACTGTGAGCGGCAAGTCCACGGTCTCTAGCCACTGGGAGCAATCCTGGGAAGGCGACTGTGAACGATGACCCGCGAGCCAGGAGACCTGCCGTCAGCCGTGGTCACACGCGAGCATGTCGATCGGGGTGTATCGGCAGTAGACTGACCAGAGGGGTTTCAACTCCGCTGGACGGCCTTCGTTCGCGGTGACGTGCCACTGCCGTCGCGTCGAGGTCTTTTTCCAATGCCAGTTCGTTTTTCCCTCAGAGGAGGTATCCTCTGTGCCGTAGCATCGCTTGCCAGCTCGTCATTCTGGTCGGAAGCAAGCGCACAACAAGCCGTAACCTATGAGCTTCCGGGACTTGTCGTCGAGAGCGCTCCCCGCAAAGCCCCCGTGCGTCAGAAGGCGGAGAGTTCGACAGGCGTCGATCCGGAGGACGTCGTCGTCAGCCCCACGACGCTTGCCACCAAGAGTGAGCAGACCGCAAGCGCCGTAACCGTCATCACCGGCGAGCAGCTGCAACGCATGCAGCAGCGCACCGTCGCCGATGCGCTGCGCACCGTTCCGGGATTGAGTGTCGTGCAGACCGGCGGCCTCGGAGGGCAAACGGCGGTTTTTACACGCGGAACGAACGCCAACCAGACCAAGGTTTTCATCGACGGCATCGACGTCGGTGACGCCAGCACGCCTAGCGGCGCGGTCGACCTTGCGCACATCATGACTGCGGACGTCGAGAGGATAGAAGTGCTGCGCGGACCGCAAGGCGGCCTCTACGGCTCCGGCGCACTCGGTGGGGTGATCTCGATCATCACCAAGCAGGGCAAAGGCCCGCCGAGGATCACGGGGTTCGTCGAGGGCGGCTCATTCGGCACCTTCAATCAGGCGTTGGGTGTGAGCGGGTCGAAGGGGCCGTGGACTTACGCCTTCAACGTTACCCACTTCCGCAGCACCGATACGCCCGTCACGCCGCTCGAGCTTTTGCAGCCCGGCCAAGTCCGGCACAATGATTTCTACGACAACTGGACCTACTCGACCCGGCTGGGGCTCGAGGTTTCCAAACAACTCCAGCTGAATGTGGTTGCCCGGCACACCGACGCCAACCTGCGCTTCACCGAAGGTTTCGGCCCACTCGAGGACATCCAGAGCTCGACCGACATCAGGCAAACATTCTTGCGCGGCGAGGCGGTGGTGACGCTGCTTGACGGTGCGTTCAAGAACTACTTCGGCAGCACCTACAGCGAGCAGCGCCGGTTGAACGAGACGCCCGTCGGTTTCAACCGTCCGCTTTATGACGGCGACCATGAAAAGTACGACTGGAAAGGCGTCGCAACCGTTGCGCCGGGCCAGGTCGTCGTGATGGGAGTGGAAACCAGGACGGATAGGCTGTTCGCCGCAAGAAGCATCGATGGCTTCAGCGCGCCGGTCAGCGCCGAACAGGCCAACCACGCCGGCTACATCGAACTGCAATCGCAGATCGGCAAGCGCATGCTTGTGGTCGCCAACGCGCGTCGCGATGCCAACGAAGACTTCGGGAACGCCACGACGTGGCGTCTTGCTTCCAGCTACATCTTGCCTGGCAGCGAGACAAAACTGCGGGCGAGCGTCGGCACCAGCTTTCGCGCGCCAAGTCTCTGGGAGCTGTACAATCCGTTTGGCTCCCCAGACCTGAGCGCAGAGCGCGGCATGGGTTACGACGTCGGCTTCGAGCAGCCGCTCTTCAACGACAAAGTCAGAGTGGGGGCGACATACTTCTACAATGAAGTAAAAGATCTAATCGGCTTCGATCCCAACACGTTCGCGTCGATAAACATCGATCATGTGCAGATATCGGGTGTCGAGATTTTTGCTTCCTGGGCGGTTGCACCCAACTTGGCCCTCCGAACGGACTACACCTACACGGACGTGGACGTTCTCGTGGGGCCTGTCTCGTACCTGCGGCGGCGGCCGCAGCACAAGGTGAGCGGATCGGTGCAGTGGGCACCGACCGACGCGCTCTCGTTCACGACCACGCTCATCTACGTGGGGGATCGCCCAGACGCGGGCCGGTTTGGCGGTTCGGTGATCGCGCCGTCCTATACGGTTGTGAACCTCGCGGTCGACTACAAGCTCAATGAGACCATGACCCTCTACGGCCGGGTCGACAATTTGTTCGACGAGCAATACCAGGATCCGAGCGGGTGGCTGCGGCCGGGACTCGGTGTCTTCGGAGGCATCCGCTTTGCTACCCCTTAGTTGACCAAAGCCCTAGTTCGCGTCGACTGAGATCGCGGCCGGAGGGCCGGAACTGAAAAAGCCCCGGCTCGCCCTGAAACAGGGCGGGCCGGTGCCAGTTTCGGCCCGGAACAGCAATAGAAATCAAGCCTATGCCTTGCCTCCGTCACAGCGGCATGACCATATTTCAGGCGCGTGCTGACGGGAGCCGTGGATGTCGGAAGGGGAGCGCGAAGGGGCACAGGCCGTCCTGCCGGACGCGCGCGCGCGCGCCGCCGGCAGCGACCGCATGCGTGCGTTCATCGCCTACAGCCGCGAGGACCTCGATTTTGCCGAGCAACTCGCGACCGGTCTCGACCTCTACGGCTTCGCGCCGCTGATCGACAGGGCGCGTAGCGCCGGTGGCGAAGCATGGGAGCGCCAGGTCGCCGAACTGATCCGGGACGCCGACACGGTGGTGCTCGTCGTCTCGCCGCACGCTGCAAATTCGCGCGTATGCGCGTGGCAGGTGGATCAGGCCAACCTGTTCCACAAGCGCGTCATCCCGGTTGCGTGCAAGCCGCTCGATGATGCCGCCGCCGCCCGCAGCCTGCAGGACCTCAACCACATCGTCTTCTATGCGGACCCGCGCGTGCCCGGCTCGGGCTTCGGGTCCGGCATGGCGCGCCTCGTGCAGACGCTCAACGTCGATCGCGACTGGCTGCGTGGGCACACGCACCTCCTGCAGCGCGCGATGGCCTGGGACGCTGCGGGGCGGCCGGCCAATCAGGTGCTGCTGGGTGGGGATGTCGCTGAGGCGAAGGCGTGGGTCGCGCGCAAGCCGAGCGGGGGGCCGGAGCCGACCGAGCTGCATCTCGACTTCATCCGTGCCAGTGAGATCGAAGGCGAAAGCCTCAAGCACTCCGAGCGCCAGCGCCTGGAAGGGATGGCGGCGGCGCACGCTGAGCGCGCCCAGCAACTGCGGGCCGCAGAACAGGCGAGCCGGAGACGCGTCGGCTATCGGGTCGCCGTATTTGGCGTGCTGCTGTTGGCGGGCATCAACGCGGCAACCTTGGCGTGGTTCAACTACAACAAGCGGCAATTGGCCCTGGCGGATGCCCGCCACTGGACAGCCGAGACCAAGCGCGCGGAAGGCGAGACGGTAGCCGCCCATGCCAACACGGCGCGGACGCAGGCCACGCTGGACAGAGTGGAAGCGGAGAAGCGGCGTACCGAGGAAGAGCTGGGCAAGGTGCAGTCGGCGCAGTCGCGCTTTCTCGCCAAGCAGGCACTCGATGCGCTGCGGGGGCACGATTTCACCAGGGCGGCGCTGCTGGCGCTCGAGGCGCTGCCGGGCGCAGGCAGCGGCGACGCACGGCCGATCGTCGCCGGGGTGCCGGCCATCCTGTACCAAGCGCTGGGCTTGCTGCGCGAGCGGTCGGTGCTGACAGGGCACACGCATCCGATCGCCAGCGTCGCGCTCAGTTCCGACGGCAAGCGCATCGTCACGGGCTCGCACGACAGCACGGCACGGCTGTGGAACGCGGAGACCGGCAGGCAGATCGAGCTTCTCAAGGGGCACACCAGCCGCGTTGCCAGCGTTGCCTTCAGCCCGGACGGCAAGTTGATCGTCACGGGGTCGTACGACAGTACGGTTCGGCTTTGGGACGGCGACAAGGGGCGTGAGGTCTCGCAGCTCAAGGGTCATGCCGGGCTGGTGGTCGGCGCGGCCTTCAGCGCGGACGGCGCCCGCATCATCACCGCTTCCTACGACGGCACGGCGCGCATATGGGATGTCGCCAACGGTACCGAAGTCGCCGTGCTCAAGGGCCATGGCGCGCAGGTGGTGGGCGCAGCGCTGAGCCCGGACGGCAAGCGCGCGGCGACCGCCTCGTGGGACGGCACCGGGCGCCTTTGGGATCTCGAGACCGGCAAATCGATCGTTCTCAAGGGTCATGCGGGCCGTGTGGTCAGCGTGGCGTTCAGCGCCGACGGCAAGCGCGTCGCGACCGCGTCCGCCGACACCACGGCGCGCGTGTGGGATGCGCAGTCGGGCAAGGAATCCTTCGCGGTGAAGGGCCATGAAGGGGCGGTCGTCACCGCACTGTTCGATCCGAACTCGATACGGCTGCTGACGGTCTCTGCCGACGGCACGGGGCGCCTGTGGGAGCTGGGGAAGGGCAAGGAAGCTGGCGTTCTCAAGGGCCACTCCGGCGAGATACTCAGTGCGGCCTTCAACTCGGATGGCTCGAGCATCGTCACGGCGTCCTCGGACCAGACCGCGCGCGTGTGGGATGTGCGGTCGGTCAAGGAAACGGCGGTGCTGAGGGGGCACTTCGGCGGCGTGCTCGGCGCCGCCTTCAGCCCTGACGACACGCGCGTCGTGACCGTGTCCGAGGACACCACCGCGCGGGTTTGGGATGCGCAGCCTGCCAAGGGAGTCATCTTGCTGCGCGGCCATGGCAGCGAAGTCGCCGGCAGCGCATTCAGTACCGACGGCAAACGCATCGTCACCGCCTCCAACGACAACACCGCGCGCGTGTGGGATGTCGAGTCGGGCGAGGAGCTTGCGTTGATGCAGGGGCACTCGGGCGAAGTGGCCGCCGCCGCGTTCAGCCCGGACGGCAGGCGTGTGGCGACGGCGTCCTACGACAGCACCGTGCGCTTCTGGGATTCGCTGTCGGGAAAGCAGATCGCCATCCTGCAGGGTCATTCGGGCGCCGTGCAGAGCGCCGCCTTCAGCCCGAATGGCAAGCTGCTGCTGACGGCATCCTATGATCGCACCGTGCGCCTGTGGGACGCTGGCAACGGCGAGGAGCTCGGCGTCAAGCGCGGCTACAGCCGCGGCCTGCGCGACGCCACCTTCAGTCCCGACGGCAGCAAAGGCGTGATCGCCGCGGAGGACGGCACGGCCCGCATCTGGGATGCGAACTCCGGCAAGGAGCTGCTGGTGCTGAAGGGGCATGTCGCATGGGTGATGAGCGCCGCCTTCAGCGCCGACAACGCCCGCGTCGTCACCGCCTCGCACGACAACACGGCCCGCATCTGGGATGCGGGCAGCGGCAAGGAGCTGGTCGTGTTGAAGGGTCACGCGGGGTGGGTGATGGGGGCCGCCTTCAGCCCCGACGGCAAGCGCGTGGTGACCGCCTCCGCGGACCAGACCGCGCGCATCTGGGATGCCAACACCGGTGACGAGATAGCAATACTGCGTGGGCACGTGCGCGGCGTGCGCAGCGCGGCCTTCAGCCCGGACGGCACGCGCGTCGTCACCGGTTCGGTCGATCGCACGGCGCGCATCTGGCCGGTGCAGCCTGCCGTCTCGATCGCGGACCTGATCGCCGACGCGATTACCCGCCTGCCACGCTGCTTGTATCCGAGCGAGCGCGAAGCTGCGTTCCTCGGCAAGGACAGCCCGGCCTGGTGCACCGAGGCCGGACGTCCGCCTCACCAGGCCCCGCAAGTGTCGTCCACCACCTCGAAGGCATCGGCGAAGAACTAGCCCAGCCGTCGCGGATTCCGCTTTGGCCACGCCCAGCCATAATCTCCGTGCACGATGCAGACTCAAATCTCCACTTGGGAGGGGCGGATGACCGTGCTTCGTCACCTTCTGGCCGTGCTTCTGCTGCCTTTCACGGTAACGGTTTTGGTCCCATGGTGGCTGCTGACGGCATCTGCCGGCGGTGATGTGCGATCGGGCGTCCTTGGCTTCGCCGGCGCCGCGGTGTTTGCCCTGGGGTTCGTGCTGTTTGCGTGGTGTGTGAGCTTGTTCGCGCGCGTCGGCGAAGGGACACTCGCGCCATGGGACCCGACGCAAAAGATCGTGGCCGTGGGTCCCTATCGGCACGTCCGCAACCCGATGATCACAGGTGTCGCAACCATGCTGCTGGGAGAAGCGCTCCTCTTCGGGTCGGTGGCGATCGGTGTCTGGCTTCTGACCTTCGTGACGATCAACCACCTGTACTTCATCGCGTCCGAGGAGCCGGGCCTCGAGCGGCGCTTTGGCGAAAGCTACCGCATCTACAAGGCCAACGTGCCGCGCTGGCTTCCGCGGCTCTCGCCCTGGGGATGAAGCCTCAGGCGTCGAAGAACACCGTCTCGTTGTCGCCCTGGATGTGGATGTCGAAGCGATAGACGCCGGGCTTGGCCGGATCGGGTTTTGCCATCAGCGTGTCGCGGCGGCCGGCGGGCACCAAGGCGAGGACGGGATCGGTCGCGTTGGCAGGGTTATCGGCGAAGTAGATGCGCGTGAACAGCCGCTTGAGGATGCCGCGCGAGAACAGGCCGACGTTGATATGCGGCGCCTGCGTCTTGCCGTCCGGCCCCGCCACGGTTCCCGGGATCACGGTTGCGAACTGGTAGCCACCGTCTTTCGCGGTGGGGCAGCGCCCGAAGCCGCGGAAGGAGTTGGAGGCAAGGGGACGTCCGTCGGCGGGATGGGTGTAGCGGCCTTCGCTGTCGGCCTGCCAGATCTCGAGCATGGCATCGGGCAGCGGTGTGCCTTCGCCGTCGAACACGCGGCCTTCGATGCGGATGTGCGTGCCAGCCACGCCGGCGTCCGCCACCGTCGGGCTGAATATCTCGCGGAAGCCGAATGGCGCCGGTGCCAGGCCGACGTGAAGGAAGGGGCCGACGGTTTGTGACGGGGTACGTCCAGACATAATCTGCAAAGTCCTTTTGGCGTATCAGTGTTGTTGCGGCTTCGACGATCAATCGAGGTCCGGCGGCGTTTCGCTCGGGCCGCGCAGCACGATGTCGAAGATATAGCCCAGCGCCCATTCGGGCTTGGTCGTCTCCATGTCGAACGAGCAGATCATGCGATCGCGCGCCTTCGCATCCGTCACTGAGTTGAAGATCGGGTCGAACGGAAACAGCGGGTCGCCGGGGAAGTACATCTGCGTCACGAGCCGCGTCAGGAACGACGGCCCGAATAGCGACAGGTGGATGTGCGCCGGCCGCCAGGCGTTGTTGTGGTTGCGCCAGGGATAGGCGCCCGGCTTGATGGTCGTGTATTCGTAGCGGCCCTCGGCGTCGGTCACCACGCGGCCGGCACCGGTGAAGTTGGGGTCGAGCGGGGCGGGATGCTGGTCGACCTCGTGGATGTAGCGGCCGGCCGCGTTGCACTGCCAGATCTCCAGCAGTGTATTGGGTACCGCGCGCCCTGCCTCGTCCAGCACGCGCCCCTTGACGATGATGCGCTCGCCGAGGGGCTCGCCGGCGTGCTGCTTGGTGAGGTCCGCTTCTTCCGGCTTGGCGTCGGAATGGCCATAAACCGGCCCCGTGATCTCCGACAGCGTCTGCGGAATGATGATCAGCGGCTGCTTGGGCGAGCGGATGCGCGTGCCGACATAGTCCGGCGACAGATACGGCGGGTCGGCGGCATCGCCTGCGCGCGAGTAGGTGTCTTTCATGTGCGCTTCGTCCTGGTGCTTGGTCTTCAAATCCATGTGGCCCGGTTCGGCTTCGCAGGGCTTGACCATGATCAAGCGCCGCGAGGTTTTCGGCCGGCGCGTCAGGTCCTGGGTTGGTTGGCGGCCTTCGTGCGCGCGTGCAGGTCGCGCAACACGGCGAGTTCCTGCGCCGTCGGCGGTGCCGTGTCCGCGACCTTGCTCGCAAACTTCAGCGCCCAGCCGGTGGCGTCGACGATCTGCTCGCGCGTCACGCCGGGGTGGATGGCGGTCACCATCAGCTCGCTCGTCTCCGCATCCGGCTCAAGCACGCACAGGTCGGTGATGACGCGCGTGGGCCCCTTGGTGGTGACGCCGAGCTTCTCGCGGCTGCCCTTGCCGCTGCCATGTCCCAGCGAGGTGACGAAGTCTACCTTTTCCACGAACGAGCGCTTGCCCTGCGCCATGGTGATGAACACCTCATGCGTGGAGGTGGCGATCTCGGGCGCACCGCCGCCGCCCGGCAGCCGCACCTTGGGCTTGTCGTAGGTGCCGCCGATGGCGGTCGTGTTGAGGTTGGCGAACTTGTCGATCTGCGCGCCGCCGAGGAAGCCGACGGTGATGCGTCCGCCCTGCAGCCAATAGCGAAACATCTCCGGCACCGACACGGTGGTCAGCGCCGTCTCGCACAACTCGCCGTCGCCGATGGAGAGCGGCAGCACGTTGGGCTTGGTGGCGAGCGTGCCGCTCTCGTAGATCAGCGTGATGTCGGGCGCGTGCGTCAGGCGCGCCAGGTTGCACGCCGCCGACGGCGCGCCGATGCCGACGAAGCACACATCCGTGTTCTTCAGCACGCGCGACGCCACCACCGTCATCATCTCGGTGGGTGTCCAGGCGTTCTTGCCGGAGGTGCTCATGCCGCCCTCCCTTTGCGCGCGTACGGCGCGAAGGCGTCCGGCCCCTTCTTCATCACGTTGGCCTCCATCCAGGCCTTGAAGCTGTCGCGGTCGCGCGAGATCTCGTCCCACGTCTCGTAGAAGGCGTTGTCGCGCTTGTAGTAGCCCTGAGCGTAGGAGGGATGCGTGCCGCCCGGCACCACCGATACGGCCGTCACGGTCCAGTGCGGCAGGATGCAGGCGTTGAAGGAGCGCGGCCCGAAATCGTCGACGACTTCTTCCACCGTCACCAGCGAGCGCTTGGCGGACAGCACCGCTTCCTTCTGCACGCCGACGATGCCCTCCAGCATCACGTTGCCGGCGCGATCCGCCCTCTGCGCGTGGATGATGGCACTGTCGAGCTGCATGGCCGGCACGGTGGCCAGCGCCTCGCCGGTGTAGGGGCAGGTGACGGACTTGATGTTTGGGTTCACCCGCGGCAGCTCGGCGCCGCGATAACCGCGGAACACGGCGAACGGCAGCCCGGCCGCGCCTGCCTCGTAGGCATTGGCCATCGCCGCGTGGCTGTGCTCCTCGATCTCCAGCGGTTGCGGCCAGTTCTTCTCGTAGGCATCGCGGAATCGGTGCAGCGATCCGACGCCCGGATTGCCGCCCCAGGAGAACACCATCTTGTTGACGCCGCCCATGCCGATCATCTGGTCGTAGAGGATGTCGGGGGTCATGCGGACGAGGGTCAGGCCCTTGCGCTTCTGGCGGATGGCCTCGTGGCCGGCCGCGTAGGGGATGAGGTGCGTGAAGCCTTCGAAAGCGGCTTTGTCGCCGTCGCGCACGACCTCTTCGACAGCAGCGGAAAGGGGCAGGAGCCTTGCCATTCGGGTGTCCCGGCGAGGATTGAAGATCGGCTAGTTATTGCGCCTGGCCGCGCAAAAGCAAGCCTGCAATCTGTCATCCCGGCTCTCGTCGCCAGGATCCTGCTGCACGCCGATCGGTCGGTCGCAACCGCCCATTGCCTCGCTTCACGCACGCGCCGTGCCTCCCCGGCGT
>CADEEC010000015.1 GCA_902826255.1 uncultured Hyphomicrobiales bacterium
CATACCTGTTGGGGTCAGGACGCTCGCCATCTCAAGCCACTCTCAGCCGCGGATCGAGGAAGGCATTGAGCAGGTCCGCCAGCAGCGTCAGCAGCACATAGATGACGGACAGAACCAGCACGATGGCCTGCATGGTCGGCAGATCCTTGCGCTGGATCGACTCCCAAGCGAGATAGCCAAGCCCGTTGATCTGGAAGATCGTCTCGATGACGATCGAGCCGCCCAGCATGAACCCGAACTGCACGGCCGCCAGCGAAACGACCGGAATGATAGCGTTGCGCAGGGCGTGCTTGAACAGCACGGTCGGCGGCCGCAGTCCCTTTGCCCGCGCGGTGCGGATATAATCGGCCGAAAGCACCTCCAGGACGCCGGCGCGCGTGAGCCGCATCACAGCCGGCGTGACGTAGTAGCCTAGCGCGATTGCCGGCATGACGAAATTCTGCCAACTGTCGGAGCCGGTGATCGGCAGCAACCGCCAATACACGCCGAGCCAGAGCACCAGCGTCAGTGCGAACCAGAACGACGGCATGGCCTGGCCGACAACGGCGAGCGTCAGCGCAAAGCGGTCAAAGATCGAGTTGGGGCGCACGGCCGCCAGCACGCCGAGCGGGATGGCGAGAATAAGCGCGAACGCGATCGCCGCCGCTCCCAGAGCCATCGTCGTCGGCAAGCGGGAGAAGATAATCTCCGAAACCGGCTGGCGCATGTGATAGGAGCGACCAAAGTCGCCCTGCAGCGCGCCGAGCAGCCAGTCGTAGTATTGGACGCTAATAGGCCTGTCGAAACCGTAAAACTTGCGGATGGCCTCGATGTCCTGCGCGCGGGCGCCTTCGCCGGCGATGGCGATCGCCGGGTCGCCCGAAACGTAGATCATCGAGAAGGTGATGAGCGACACGGTGAGCGCGACCAGCAAGGCCACGCCCAACCGCCTCAAGGCAAAGGCGAGCATCTGCAGCGCCCTTCGGGTTCAACCCGCTACTACTTCCACTTCGCTGCGTAGAACTGCGGAATCTCGTCCGAGGTCGGCACAAAGTCGAGATCGCGCGAGAACGCGTAGTACTTTGCGTAGGTGAACAGCGGCACCCAGAAGCACTCGGCCGCGATGTGCTCCAGCACCTTCTGCCAGGCTGCACGCCGCTGCTCAGGGTCGGTCAGGGCATCGGCAGCCTCGATCAACTCCTTTGTCTTCGGGTCCTTGGTGATGTCGTCTGGGCCGTGCAGGAAGAAGTGCGCCGTCATGGCCGACACATCGGGAATGGAATTGGAGCCCCACGTGCCGTGCGCCACCGGAGTGCGGCCCTTGCGGACCGCCTCCAGGAACGCGGTGTACTGCTGATATGTGAGCTTCGGCCGAATGCCGACCTTGGACAGGTCGCCGATTACCGCCTCGGTGAACTCCCGGTCGCGATAGGCGAACAGGTCGAACTCGAAGCCGTCGGGGAAGCCCGCCTCCTTCAGGAGCGCTTTGGCCTTCGCCGGGTCATAGGGATACTTGGTGACATTGTCCGAGCAGCCGAACTGGTCGGCATGGCAGGGCGAGTGCGAGACCACAGAAGCCGGCCCCACGAGGTTCTTCGTCAGCGACTCGCGGTTGATGGCATGGGCAACGGCCTGGCGGATCTTCTTATCCATGAAGAATTTCTGGCCCGAGCTGCCCAGCACATCGAACTGCAGGTAGGACACACGCAGCGTCTTGGCGTTCTCCACGACCAGCGCAGGATTGGCCTGCAAACGCTCGGCCTGATCCTTGGGCACGTCCCAGATCCAATCTATCGCACCCGTCATCAACTCGGCCGCGCGGGTGTTGGCATCCTTGATGGTGCGGAACATCACCTTCGAGATCGCCGGCGTGCCTTTGAAGCCGCCTTTGAAGTAATCGTTGTTCCTCTCCATCAGAATGTGCTGGCCGGGCTTGACCTCCGTGATCTTGTAGGGCCCTGAGCCGTTGGGGGGCACCGCGCCGAAATCCTTCTTGCCGTCTGGGCGCGTCGGTGCGTTGTCGTAGTGCCCCTTCTGCAGAATGAAGCCAAGGCCCGCGAGATAGGCCAACGCCGGCGGGAATGGATTGTGCAAGTGGACGCGCACCTTGTACTGGTCGAGCTTCTCCGCGCTCTTGATCCAGGCCAGCAGCGCGAAGTTCGAGATCGCGTTCTCCTTGTTGGAAACGAAATTCAACGTGTAGACCACATCGTCCGCATCGAGCGGCTTGCCGGAATGGAACTTGATGTCCTTGCGCAGCTCCATCTCCAGCGTCTTGGTGTCGACCCAGTTCCATTTGGTGGCGATGAGAGGTTTGATCTCGCTGGTCTTGGGATCGATGATGACGAGCGTGTCCCACGCTTGATGCCCGATAACCACCAGCTCGCGGGTGTTGAGGTAGAAAGGATCGGCGATCGGATTGTCGCGATCGGTCGCCCAGACCAGGGTATCGGTCTTCTTTCCGGCCGTGGCTTGGTTCGGCACAACCGCCAAACCGACGAGGGCGGCAGCAAGCGCTGCAAACAAACGCATCATCGTTACGGATCCCCAACTCTCATTAGAAGGAAGAATGGCAGGACGATCTTAGCTTTTCGGACCGTTTGCAAGGCCCAGCTGCGTCCTAGAGCTGGCTATAGCAGACAAATAGCGAAGTTCGGGCCTGCGACGGCGCATGAACCGCCGCGTACGGGCTATCCCAGCGCCGCGATCACGTCGTCCGCCTTGGTCACTGCGGACACGTTCTGAAGCGCGTAGTTGATCGATGCATTGTGCCAATCCGCGTTCATGGTCGAACAGCAGTCCTCGGGCACGATCATGATGTAACCTTTGTCGGCCCCGGTTCGCGCGGTGTGCTCGATCGACATGTTCGTCCACGCGCCCGTGACGATGACGATGTCGCGGCGACCGGCTTTGAGCACGGTCTCCAGCCGCGACCCTTCCCAGGCGCTCATGCGCATTTTCTCCACGACATGGTCGCCGGGTTTTGCCTCGAGCCCCGCGACCGGAGCCGCACCCCACGAGCCACGGACCATCGCCTTGGATTCCACCAACCCCTCGAACAAAGGCGCGTTGAGTGTGACGCCGGGCGCGCCAGGCTCGACAATGAACCACACGTGGATGACCATCACGCCGCGGCGGCGGGCTACCTGGGCAAGCCGCATGGCATTCGGGATGGCATTCTGCTGCTTGCAGTGCACAGGCGAGCCCGACGAAGCAAACGCGCCGCCGTCCATGACCACGTCGTTCTGCATGTCCTGGATGATGAGCGCGCAGCGGTTGGGATCCAGACGCTCTAGCGTCTTGAGCAGCGGTGCAGCCTGCGGCGGCGGCGAGGAGGCCCGTGGGGCCGGAGCGGACACAGCCGGCGGTACGTAGGGCGCATCGAATCCGGCTGCGCGGCCGGTGCTGCTACCGCTCCCGTTGCGAGCCCGCATGTAGGGCTCCAGCCGCGGGCCGACCTTGGTCTTGACAGCATAGACGGAGTGCGTGGCGCACATGTAGAGCGTCTGGAAGTCGGGACCGCCCCAGGCGAGGTTCGCAACCAGCTCCGGCACGCGCACCTTGCCGATCAATTCGCCCGAAGGCGCGTAGACCCACACGCCGCCGGGCGCCGTAACCCAGACGTTGCCGCGTGCATCGCACTTCATGCCGTCGGGGAGGCCGGGCTCGCGCTCAGAGACGATGCCGCTCGCGAACACGCGGCCGTTCAGCAGCGAGCCGTAGGTGGACACGTCGAACACGCGGATCAGCGCCTGCACGGTGTCGTTGACGTAGAGACGATGCTCGTCGGGCGAAAAGCACAAGCCGTTGGGCTGATCGAACATGTGGCGATCCACCTCCAGCGATGGTTCGCCACCACCGGGAGGAATGCGATACACGCCCTGGAACCCGAGTTGCCGCGGCCGCTCGACGCCGTAGACCGGCATGCGGCCGTACCAAGGATCGGAAAAATAGATCGAGCCGTCCGACTTCACGACCACGTCGTTCGGGCTGTTGAGCTCGTGGCCGTCGAAGTGAGATGCGATGACCTCGCGCTGCCCATCAGGACGCTCGCGCACGAGACTCGACGTGGCATGCTCGCAAACGATCAGGTTTAGGTCCTTGTCGTAGGTCATGCCGTTGCATTTGTTCGACGGCCGCTTGACCTCGCGCACACCACCACGCTGGTCCCAGCGCCGCCGCACGTCGGCCGGCATGTCGGAGAACAGGAGGTAATGATCGACCGGGTGCCAGATGGGACCCTCGGTGAACGTGAAGCCGGTGCCGACCTGGCTCACGGCCGCCCAGGTGTCGATCAGCTCCTCGAACTCGCGCTTGACGACGACGTGTGACATGGCGCGCCTTTAGGCCGGGAACCAGTTGCGGGGGCTTGTCGACTGCGTGACGGGACCGGGCACGACGTCGTGCAGGCGGCCCACCACCTGGCCGCCCTCGATCTTGGCGGGGCGATCGTGCACGGGCAGCAGGTACTTGGCGTTGCTCAGCAGTTTCTTAATCTGTGCCTTCTCCTCCCGCTTGCTCACGCCGTGGTTGCCGGTCGTGCGCGGCTCCATCCAGCTGATCTCGTGGAAGGGCTGGATGATCTGGTCGTGGAAGTCGTAGATCACGTCGCCGCAGATGGTGGCGATGCCGTCCGCTGTGTGGACGTGCACATTCATGGAGCCTTCGGTGTGGGCACCCGCGGCCTCGCAGTAGACGCCGGGGCAGATCTCAGTGGGGCCGGAAATTTCCAGATCCAGAAAGCGCAGGGCGTTCTTGGTGTGCAGGCGATCGACCAGATGCTTGATGTCTGGCAGCGGATACTGCGGATGCATCAGACCGGAGACCGAGTATTCCATTTCGCGACGGTTCAGCACCACCGTCGTATTCATCGGGAACAGGTCGTCCTTGCCGGCGTGGTCGATGTGCAGGTGCGTGTGCATGACGTAGCGCACGTCACCCATGCGCACGCCGTATTTGCCGAGCTGGTTCTCAATCATGTTCTCGTGGAACTGCAGCCCGCGCATGCCGAGCGTTTCCATGATCTGGTTGGAACGATAACCGGTATCGACCACGATCGGCCACGGCCCGCCGAGGATGAGGAAGCCTAGCGTCGGCACCCGTCGGGTGCGGCCGCAGTCGCGGCCGAGCACGAGGAAGCTGCTTTCCAGCTCGATATCGCCGTAGTCGAGGATCTTGATTTCGAGGGCCATGGTCGTCCTTCCCTAGACAAGCACTGTTGTTGGTTTCATGCGGCCCTCTGCCGTGAGAGAGCCAGCACGTGTTCGCAAAGTCGTTGCGTCGAGCTGCCGTCAGCCAGCGCGTCGAGCATCGGCAGGATTGATTTGAGGGCGGCAGTCTCGGGCCGGTAAGCGGGATCGGCGGCGAGCGGGGTGATCCAGGAGAGATGCCAGGCGCGCGCCGCAAGGCGGCGGACAGCGTCGGTCATCGCCTTGGGATCGCCGCGCTCCAGGCCGTCGGAGAGAATGAGCACGACGGCGCCGCGTGCATAGCCGGCGAAGCGCGGGACGGCCAGGAAGGCTTGCAGGGCGTCGCCGATGCGCGTGCCGCCATCCCAGTCGGAGACGACGTCGGAGGCGGTGGCGAGCGCCTGCTCGCGATTCTTGAGCTTGAGGGCGTTGGTGACGCGTGTCAGCCGTGTACCGATGGTGAAGACCTCGATGCGCTCCGCGGCGCGAACCAGCGCATGGGCAAAGCGCAGGTGCGGCTCGGTGCGCGTCTTCATCGAGCCGGAGACATCTATGAGGAGGAGAATGTTGCGGCGGCGCTGCTTGCGCGCGAGCTGGGGAAGGCGGAAAATCTCGCCATCGTTGCGGATCGCTTCTTTCATAGCGCGGCGAAGATCGAGCCCACGGCCGTGCTTGGCAGCAACGCGGCGATAGCCGCGCCGCAGCGGCAGGCGCTCGGCCGCGGCGCGGCGGAAGCGGCGCAGCGTGTCGGTCTCGTCGATCTCGACGAAGCGGCGCACGGACAGTGCCTCGGCACCTGTCGCCGCCTGGCCGGCATCGTTGATGTCATCGGAACTCGGCGGCTCGAAGCCGCCGCGGTTGTCTTCCTGCACCGTGAAGTCTTCGGGATCGGGCTCGCCAATTTCCCGACCGATCTCAACCGCGCCGAGGAAATGGGCGTCGAACAGCGCATTGAACTCGTCGTGGCGCTCAGGCGGCGGCGCGAAGGTCGCGTGCCCCGCGCGGCGGATGTGGTCAAGGTGCCGGGGGCCGAGCAGCGTGATGGCGGAGAGGAATGCGGTCGTCTGCTCCGGAGCGACGGCGAAGGCGTTGGCCCGCAGCAGGCTCGCGAACGCGACGAACGGTTGTGCGGCGAGCGGGAGCGGGGCGCCGGTCATGCCGCCACTCCGGTGACGATGGCGTCGAGGCGCGGCGCGATCTGTGCAAGATCTTCCTCGTCCTTGATGACCGCGCCGATAGAGCGCTTGAACGCGTCGGGCCATGCGGCGCCTGTGCTCGCAAGCACAGTGGCGGCCTCCGCCCAGTCGACTGCCTCGGCGATGCCCGGCGGCTTGGTCAGCGGCTCGCGGCGCAACTGGCCGACGGCAGCGACCACCGCCCGCGCAGTCTCTTCCGCGACGCTCGAGGCGCGCAGCATGATGATCTGCGCCTCACGTTCGGGCGCCGGGTAGGTGATGTAGTGATAGACGCAGCGGCGACGGAGCGCTTCGTGCAGCTCGCGCGTGCGGTTGGAGGTGAGGATCACCACAGGGCGCTCGCGGGCGGCGAGCGTGCCCCGCTCGGGGATCGAAATGGTGAAGTCCGACAGGAACTCCAGCAGCAGCGCTTCGAACTCGTGATCGGAGCGGTCGATCTCGTCCAGCAGTAAGACGGCACTTTCCGGCGCGCGCAGAGCCTGCAGCATGGGACGTTCGATCAGGAACGCATCATGATAGATGTCGATCGGCTCCTCGCCCGCCTGCCGGATCGCCAGCATCTGGCGGGGATAGTTCCATTCGTAGAGCGCCGCGGCAGCGTCGATGCCCTCGTAGCACTGGAGTCGGATCAGGCGCCGGCCGAGGATGCCAGAGATCGCCTTGGCGGCTTCCGTCTTGCCAACACCAGGTGCGCCTTCAAGCAGCAGAGGTTTGCCGAGCGCAAGCGCCAGATAGGCCGCGGTAGCGAGCCCATCGTCGGCCAGATAGAAGGCGCTGCGTAACGCGCCGGCCAGCGCCTCCGGACTATCGATGCCAACGACTTTGGCGCGGATCGCCATGGTCTAGCGCCGGCCTCCCGGTGCACCTTGCGGCCGTGCGCCGCCTTGCGCCTTGATGGCACGCAGGACTTTCTCCGGCGTGATCGGCAAGGAGTCGACGCGTACGCCGACGGCGTTGAAGATGGCGTTGGCTACGGCCGGCAGTACTGGATTGGCGCACATCTCGCCTGGGCCTTTGCCGCCGAACGGGCCATCGGGCGCCGGACGCTCCAGCACGGCGATGTCGTGCGGACAGATATCACCGGGGCCCGGCATGACATATTCGTTGAAGTCGCGCGGCCCATGGGCGGTGTCGGGATAGTAGGGCTCCGGCGTCTCAAACAGCGCGTGGCTCATACCCATCCAGGCGCCGCCGACGAGCTGCTGCTCGACCATCTTCGGGTTGATCGCGCGGCCGAGTTCGTAGGCACTGGTCATTTTCAGCACGGTGACTTCGCCAGTCTCATCGTCGACTTCGAGATCGGCGACGAGGCAGGCGTGCGCGTAGCACGAGACGGGGCTCATCTCGCCCGTTTCCGGGTTCACCTCGGACAGCGGGATGAGGAAGATGCCGCGGCCGGCAATGGTCTTGCCCTGCCGGAACTGCGCGGCGACGGCGACATCCTTGACGGAGATCGCGCGCGAGGGTGCACCTTTGACATGGATGTTGCCGCGGCCATCGGTGTCCAGGTCGGCGGCGTTAACCTCCAGCTCCTCGGCGGCCGCTTCCATCATGACGCCGCGCGCTTCTTTCGCCGCCGCCGCCACCGCGTTCCCGACTCGATGCGTGCCGCGCGAGGCGAAGCTGCCCATGTCGTGCGGACCGGTGTCGGAATCGGCGGTGTCGACGTAGACGTCGGCGATCGGCACGCCCAGCGTCTCCGCCGCGATCTGACGCGTGACCTGCTTCATCCCCTGCCCGAGGTCGATGGCCGATAGCGTGACAGTGAACTTGCCCTCGGGATTGGAGTGCACCAGCGCCTGGCTCGGGTCGCCGCCAAGGTTCATGCCGATCGGATAGTTGATGGCGGCCATGCCGCGTCCGCGATGTCTGGCCATGGCTACCGCCTCCGTGTGCCAAACACGCTGGAAAAGCGTGTCGCACCGTGCTGGGGCGTCGCAGCAGGCTTGGCCGGCGCAACAGGAGGCGGTGGAGCCGGAGGCGGCGGCACGGCCGGCCGCGCCTGGGTCGTCGCCGGTTGCGGCGCACGCGGTTGCGCGGCGGCGGGCACCGGCGCGCGCGGCGGTGGCGCGACTGTTGGCGGGGGCGGGCGCGGCGGCGTGCTTGTTGCCGGCCGCCCGGCGCCGATGCGGCCGCCTTCGTCGGTGGCCGTCGGCGGGATGACGGCACGCTCGCCACCACCGCCGGTCATGGAATTCATGCGCCGGTATTCATCGCGGATCGGCCAGCTCGCCTTCTCCGCCGCCACCTGCACGCACTCGATCAGCGCGCAATTGTGCGCCTCGCGGCGATGCGCCTTCATGTCGCCGTCGCGGTAGGCGTTGAGGATACGGAACTCCATGGGGTCCATGCCGACCTTGTGGGCCAGCTTGTCCATCTGCACCTCGAGCGAAAAGTCGACGCCGGTGATGCCGAAGCCGCGCATGGCAGTGGCGGGCGTGCGGTTCGTGTACACGCAGTAGCACTCTGCATGCACGTTTGGGATGGTGTAGGGGCCCGGGATGTGGGCGATGCATTTTACCGCGCCGTAGCTGGAGAGCCGGGTGTAGGCCCCGGCGTCGAAGTAGCTGGTGACCTTGCGCGCGATGATGCGGCCGTCGCGCATCACGCCATCCTTGACGTAGTGGCGCTCTGCACCGCGCGGGCAGCCGTACAGCATCTCCTCCTCACGGTTGAGCACGTAGCGAACGGGCCGCCCGGTCAGCATCGCGCCGAGGATCGACAGCGGCTCAGTCAGCGAATCGACCTTGCCGCCGAAGCCGCCGCCCACGGTACCGCCCAGGAAATGCAGACGGTTCGACGGCACATCGAGCAGCTTCGCCGCCGTGCCTAACGAGAAGAACAGCGCCTGCGTGCAGGTGTGTACGACAAACCGATCATTGGTCTCGGGCGCGGCAATCGAACCGTTGGTCTCGGTGGGCGCGTGCTCGATTGGCGACATCTGATAGCGCTCTTCGACAATAAAGTCGGCTTGCGCAAATGCCCGTTCCACGTCGCCGAAGCGCAGCTTCTGGTGGTTATATTTCTCGTGATACTCGAAGGCGTTGGTCGGGTAGGTTTCGTTGACGACCGGCGCACCGGATTTCAACGCCTCCTCCACGTCGAACACCGCCGGCAGCGGATCGTATTCGACGCGCACCTTGGTGAGCGCGTCATACGCGGCGGCCTCACTCTCGGCCACGATGGCAAGGATCGGCTCGCCCTTGTAGCGGACCTTGTCGGCGGCCAGCAGCGGCTCGTCGTCCTTGCCGAAGTTGATGAGGCTCAGCAGCGTGTTCTTGTTGACCGGCACGTCGGCGGCACGGATCACGCGTTTCACGCCCGGCGCACGCTCGGCGGCCGCGGTGTCGATCGAGCGCAGGCGCGCGTGCGGATGCGGGCTGCGCAAGACCTTCAGATGCAGCAGGCCCTCGAAGGCGTGGTCGTCGAAGTAGCGCGTGCGTCCCGTGACATGCCCGAGCATGTCCTGGCGCTGGCGCGGCTGGCCGACCTCGTTGAGGCGGTCGTCGCGCTCATCCTTGAAGTACTCTTTCCTAAACTCGAGCATGGCCCTGCTCTCTGTTCGAGCCGCCGCCCCGCTTGGCGGCCGCATCCATGATGGCGTTGATGATCGGCTCGTAGCCGGTGCAGCGGCAGATGTTGCCGGAGATGGCTTCCGCGACCTCCTCGCGTGTCGGGGAGGCGTTGCGGTCGAGCAGCGCCTTGGCCGCCATCAGCATGCCCGAGGTACAGAAGCCGCACTGTGCCGCGAAATGCTCCATGAAGGCTGTCTGCAGCGGATGCAGGTTGGGCCCGTCGCTCAAGCCGAGCGCGGTGTCGACCGAGCGTCCCGCGCATGTTTCAGCAAGCGTAAGGCAGGCAAGTTGCGGCTCACCATCGACCAGCACGGTGCAGACCCCGCAGGTCCCCTGGCCGCAGCCGTACTTGGCCGACATGTCGCCTACGCCGCGGCGCAGGACATTGAGAAGGTTCTCGCCGCCATCGACGAATACGGCTTTGTCGGAGCCGTTGAGCCGGAACTGTACGGGTGTCTTGGCCATGGCGCCTTATCCTGTCTCGCCCAACAGCACGCGGCGCAGGTGCACCGGCAGCACCTCGCGGCGATACCAGGCGCTCGCAAGCGCATCCGTCGCCGGAGTGGTGCCCTCGGCAGCGGCGGCGAGCGCCGGCGCGATGCCGGCGGCATCGAGGCTCCGGCCCTCCAGCGCGCGCTCCACAGCGCGGGCACGGATGGGCGTTGGCGCCATCGCACCATAGGCGACCCGCGCGTTGGAGAGCCGGCCGCCGGTTGCCGGCAGATGCGCTGCGATGCTCAGGACAGAGACGCCCTTGGGCTTCACACGCGACACCTTGCGGAACCGGAAGGCGTCGGGGCTCGCGGGACGCGACACGGTCACTGCGGTGACGAGGCCGCTGCTACGGTCGCGGCTCTGCAGGAACTGCTCCAGTGGCATCTGCTGTGCGCCGCCGTACGCCGCCTGGATCGAGACAGTCGCGTCGAGCGCAAGCAGCGCCGTTGTGAAGTCGCCGTAGGGCGAGCCGGCGAACAGGTTGCCGCCGACCGTTGCCATCGCCCGCACCGCCGGGCCGCCGACGATGCGGGCGGCGGGGTGCAGGAAGGCGAGGTCGCGGTTGGCGAGGATATCCACCATGCGCGCGCCAGCACCGATCTCGACGCGCGATGGATCGCTGCGGATCTGGCGGTAACCGGTGTCAGTCGAGCGCACCAGCGTGCCGATCGACGTATCGCCCTCGTTGATCGCGCGCATCAGCAGCGTGCCGCCGGAGATGAAGCGCGCGGTGCGATCGGAGGCCAACGCGGCGGCAGCCTCACTCATCGAACCGAATGTTTTCACCGTCAGCGCCATGTTCCCCTCAAGCCGCCAGCGCCTCGTGATTGCGAATGGCCTCGAAGCCCGCTTCGTAGATCTGTTCGCCCACCATCTTCGCCAGTTCCTGCTCCCGGCCGGCCGGCGTGGTGAAGCTGCATTGCCAATGCCAGAACGTGCGATTGCCGTCGGTGACCGGCAGCAGGCGCACGTGCGCCACATAGTTCAGGAGTGGCACCGGTGTATCGAGAAGGCAGTAGCTGAACGTCATCTCGAGATCGGACAAGGACAGCAGCAATTCGCGAAGCTCGGAGCCGTCCTGCAGCTGGAAGCGACGCACGCAGCCCACCACATCGGACGGCAGGTGTCGCTCGATGGCACTGATCTTCACCGCCGGATGCCACTGGTCGTGACCGTTGAAGTCGCGCAGCAACGCCCACACCCGGTCTACCGGCGCGTCGATGATCGTGCTTTTGACGATGCGGACCATCGCTGCAGCCAGCCCCTCAAGCCGCCAAGGCGTTGTAGTTGTTGCGGACGGATTCGAACCCAGCCTGGAAGATCAGTTCGCTCACCAGGTGGGTCATGTCGGGTTCGGCGGCTGGCGGGGCCGTGAAGCGGGCCTCCCAGTGCCAAAAGGTGCGGTTGCCGTCGGTGACGGGCAGCAGGCGCACATGCGCCACATAGTTGAACAGGGGAATCGGCGTGTCGAGCAGGCAGTAACTGAACGTCATCTCCAAGTCGGAGAGGCCGAGGAGCTGCTCGCGCACCTCGGCGCCATCCTGCAGCTGGACACGGCGTATGCAGCCGATGAGATCGGCCGGCAGATGGCGCTCGATGGCGCTGGCCTTGATCGGCGGAAGCCAGCGGTCGAAGCCGTTGAAGTCGCGCAGGATGGCCCACACGCGGTCGACGGGCGCGTCGATGATCGTGCTCTTGACGACGCGCGGCACCGCCTCACCCTCCGAACTGACGCTTCAGGGCATCGAAGCCGCCCTGGAACACGCCGTTGCCAATGTTGCCGACGAGCTCCGCCTCGCGCTCAGGTGCACAATCGAACTCGGCCGACCATTCCAGGAAGGTGCGTTGCCCGTCCGTGACCGGGGTGAGGCGCAGCGTGGCGACGTAGTTCTCCACACCCATGGGCGATTCCAGGATCGAGTAGGTGCAGAACATGTCGAAATCGGACAGGCCCAGCAGCTGCTCGCGGATGCGGTCGCCGTTGCGCAGACGAAAATCGCGGATGCAGCCGATCTTATCGGCCGGCTCGCCGTTCTCGATGCGGCTCTCCGCGATGCCGGGATGCCAGGTGGGCAATCCATTGAAGTCGCGCACGCGCGCCCAGACCTTGGCGGCCGGGGCATTGACGACGCTCGATGTGTAGACTTTCGCCATCGTATCTGTGCTGCCCTAGCTCGATCCGCGCTCGCCACCGCCGCCTTCGCCACCGCTTGGAGGCTTCGACGAGCCGCGCCCCTTGCCCTCGCCGTCGCCGGCTTCCTTGGCGACACGCTGCATGTCGGAGGCCTCACGCATGAGACCGCCGAGCCGCGACAAGCTACCGCCTTCGATGCCGATCTCCTTCAAGACTTGGTCGATCATGGGCGCTTGCACGCGGTAGCGCAGCGCGGAGTCGATCACCTCGTCGGTAGGGCTGCCGCGCCCGCCACCACCGCCGCTGCCTCCGTTCAGGCCATCGACCTGCAGGATGCGGATGCCCTCGATCTTCTCCATCGGCTTGACGCTCTCGCGCACGATGCCCTCGATGCGGTCGAGCAGGCGGCGCCGGAACAGGCCGTAGCGCGCTTCGTCGGTGAGCACGTTCTCGGCCTCGTACAGCAGCTTCTGCGCTTCGGCAGCAACTGTGGCACGCACCTGCTCGGCCTGGGCGGCTATGCGCTTCTCCTCGGCGTCCTTCTGCGCCAGCATCACCTCGACGGATGTGCGGCGGCGGGCGGCCTCGGCATCGCGCGCGGTGGTGACGCGCTCCTCGGCCTCCGCGGCCTGGGCGCGCATGGATTCGGCCTCGACCTTGGCCGCCGATTCCTCGAGCGACTTCTGGAAAAGGGCGATGGCCTTGTCCATCAGGACGGTTTCGACCTCCTTCTCGCGCGCAACCTCCAGCTTGCGTAGCGCGAGATCGCGACCGATGCGGGCTTCGTCCAGACCGCGCTCGGAAGCAAGGCGCGCCCGCTCGATCTCCTCGCGGGAGGCAATCTCGGCCTCCTGCAGAGCTTGAGAGCGCGCGACCTCGATCTGTTCCAGAGCGCGCCGGCGAGCGAGCCGCACTGTTTCCAGGGCCTGGTCGCGACCGACTTCGGTCTTCTCGATCTCCTGTTGCGCCGCGATCTCGGCCTGCTTGACGTGACGGTCGGCCTCAGTGCGCTCCACCCGCTTGCCGGCCAGCTCGATGGTGCGCTGCTCCTCGGCGATCTCCACCACCTTCTTCTGGTCGATCTGCAGCACCTCACGCGCCTTCTGCGAGGCGATGCGGGCCTTTTCCAGTTCCAGCTCGGTGGCGATGCGGGCGCGTTCGACGGCGTCGCGCTTCTTGATCTCGGCCGCGTCGACGGCCTCGGCCTGGGCGATGGCGAGCGTCTTGGTTTCCTGCTCGGACGCAATGCGCGCCGCCAGCACGGTCTTCTCCTGGGCGATGCGAGTCGCCTCGATCAGCTCGCGCGCCCTGATCTCGGCAGCATCGATCTCGCGCATGTGCTCGATCTCGAGCTGGCGGATCGCCTCATCGCGCGCGATGCGCTCGGTCGCGACCTTGCCCTCCTGCGCGATGCGTGCGGATTCGATCGCTTCCCGGGCGGCGATCTCGGCCGCTTCCAGCGCCTTGGTGCGCTCGATCTCACGCGCGCGCGTCGCTTCCTCGCTGGAGATGCGAGCTGCAGCGATATTCTGGTCCTGAGCGATACGAGCAGCTTCAATCGCCTCGCGGGCCGCGATATCGGCCTCATCGAGAGCCTTGTTGCGGGCGATCTCCAGCGCTCGCGTGTGCTCCTCCTGCGCGATGCGGGCCGCTTCCACCTTCTCGCGGTTCTGGATGGCGCTTTCCTCCAGTACGCGGTTGCGCGCCAGCTCCAGCACGTGCGTCTCCTGCTCGGAGGCGATGCGCTCGGCAGAAATCGCCTTCTCGCGCGCGATACGGGCCGCCTCGATGGCACGGCCGGAGGCAATCTCTGCTTCCTCCAGCGTGCGGTTGCGCTCGATTTCCAGATTGCGGACGTTCTTCTCCGACTGGATGCGCTCGGCATTCACCGCCAACTCCTGGGCGATGCGCGCCTTGGCGGTTGCCTCCCGAGCGGCAATATCAGCCTGTTCCACCGCCTTGGTGCGATCGATCTCGCGGCGCTGGGTCTCCTCGTCCTTGGCGATGCGCGCCTCGGTCAGGATGCGCTCCTGCGCAATGCGCGCCTTCTCGACCTGCTCGCGCGCGGCGATTTCGGATTCCTCCACCACACGCTGGCGCTCGATTTCGCGCTGACGTACCTCTCGCTCGGAAGCGATGCGCGCCTCGCTGATCGCCTTGTCGTTGGCGATGCGCCACTTCTCGATTTCCTCGCGGGCGGTGATCTGGGCGCGCTCGGCCTCGGTGTCGCGCAGAGCGCGCTCGCGTGCCAGCTCGGCGCGCTGGATGGCACGGCTGACCTCGACGTCCCGCTCCTGGTTGAGGCGTGCGGCCTCGCTCTCGCGTTCGATGTCGAGGGCTTGCTTCTCGGCCTCCAGATTGCGGGTGCGGATGCGGATCATCGAGTCCTGCTCGATGTCGTTCCTGAGCTTGCGTCGATCCTCGATCTCGCCAATCAGGTTGGTGAGGCCTTCCGCGTCGAAGCGGTTGGACGGATTGAAGAACTGCAGGTCGGTCTGGTCGAGGTCCGTAAGCGCCACCGTCTCGAGCTCGAGACCGTTCTGGGCCAGCGCCTCGGATGCCGCGATCTTGACACGCTGCAGGTAAGTGCCGCGCTGCTCGTGCATCTCGATCATGTTCATCTCGGAGGCGACCGAGCGCAGGGCGGATACGAACTTGCCGGACAAGAGCGCATGCAGACGCTCCGGCTCCATGGTGCGGCGGCCGAGCGTGGCGGCGGCGAGCGCAACGGCGTCCCGGGTCGGCGCCACGCGCACGTAGAAATCTGCATCGATGTCGACGCGCATGCGGTCCTTGGTGATGATCGCGTCATCCCGGGCACGCGCCACGCTCATTTGCAGCACGTTCATGTTGACCGGGGTGATATCGTGGATGATCGGCAGCACGAATGCGCCACCGTTAATCACCACACGCTCGCCGAAGAGACCGGTGCGAACGAACGAGACCTCCTTGGAGGATCGCCGGTACAGCCAGTTGACGAGGTAGACGATGATCGCGATCGCGATGATCGCTACGATCAGCCACAGGATGATGGTGCCGATCAGCTGAGCAGTCATTACGCACACTCCACTCGCAAGGCCCGCTCCTGGGCCCTGTTAACCAAACGTCCTCAACCCCGCTGCCGCCCAATCAACTTGAACTTCCGCGTTTGCTCCGTCAGGGCAACCTCGGTCGGCAGGCGCTCCATAGATGACGCACCGTAGAAGCCGTGACAGTTCTTAGTTTCCCTCATGATGAAGGCCGCGTCCTCGGGGCTGGAAACCGGGCCTCCATGGACAATCACAATCGCGTCTTTCCGCACCTTCAGGGCGGCCTCCGCCCAGGCATCCACCAGGGCCGGGCAGTCGGCGAGCTTGAGTGCCGTTCCCGCGCCGATGGAGCCGCCAGTGGTGAGCCCCAGGTGGCAGACGATGATGTCGGCACCCACCTTCGCCATGGCCGCCGCCTCGTCCGTACTGAACACGTAGGGGGTGGTGAGCAGGTCCTTGCCGTGGGCGGCGGCGATCATGTCGACCTCCAGCCCGTAGGACATGCCGGTCACTTCCAGGTTGGCGCGGAACGTGCCGTCGATGATGCCGACGGTCGGGAAATTCTGCACGCCGGCAAAGCCCATGGCTTTGATCTGGTCGAGGAACACGTCCATCAGCCGGAAGGGATCGGTGCCGTTGACGCCGGCGAGAACGGGCGTGTGCTTGACGACGGGCAGCACCTCGGCCGCCATCTCGACCACGATCTGGTTGGCGTCGCCATAAGCGAGCAGGCCTGCGAGCGAGCCGCGGCCGGCCATCCGGTAGCGGCCCGAGTTGTAGATCACAATGAGATCGATACCGCCGGCTTCCTGGCACTTGGCGGAGAGGCCCGTGCCGGCGCCACCGCCGACGATGGGTTCGCCACGCGCGACCATGCCGCGGAACTTCTCAAGCAGTGCGGATCGCTCGAAGCGGGGCATGGTTCAGCGGCCTCCCACTTTGCGCCGCACGCGCCCGTTGCCGTGCAGCGCGCGGAACGCGTCCACCAGCGCGGCGGCGAACTGCGGATCGTTGATGTGATGGGGCAAGCGAATGAGTTGGCGCGCCGATGTTTGCCGTACGGTTTGCTCCAGCGCCCGGAACAGGGCCGCATCGGCTGTCGGATCGTGGAACGGCTGACCCGGCGCGTCCAGAGCGGAGACGCCGCCTTCCGGCAAAAGGAAGCGGACGGGCGCCTCCATGCGGTTCAGCCGCTCACCGATCCAGCGACCCATGCGCTCGTTCTCTTCCGGCGTGGTGCGCATCAGCGTCACGTTTGGATTGTGCTGGTAGAACGTGCGGGACTTATAGCGCTCCGGCACCGTGTCGGGCGCGCCGAAGTTGACCATGTCTAGCGCGCCCACCGAGCCCACGTAGGGCATGCGCGTGCGGATCATGGCGCCGAAGCGATCCTCCATCGCGGGCAGCACGCCCCCCATCATCATGTCGCAGATTTCGGTGGTCGACACGTCGATCACACCCGACAGCAGGCGCGACTCGACGAGCTTCTCCATCGATTGCCCACCGATGCCGGTGGCATGGAACACGAGACAGTCGTAAGCGTCTTTCAGCTGTGCCGTAACCTGCTGCACGCACGACGTGGTGACGCCGAACATCGTGAGGCCGATCGCCGGCAAGCCTTCGGGCGCCTGGCGCTGCGCCGCCTCGCGGGCTTCGGCCAGGCGCCGCTTGACCATCCCCGCCATAGCCTGCGCCCCGTTCGTGAGTACCTGGCGCGAGATCGAATTCAGCCCCTGCACGTCGGTGACCGAGTGCAGCATCATGATGTCGGCCGGACCGACGTAGCCCTGGACGTTGCCGGAGGCGACCGAAGAGATGAGAACTTTCGGCACGCCGATCGGCAACGCACGCATGCCCGGCGCTACCAGGGACGATCCACCCGAGCCGCCCGCCGAGATGAGTCCCGCCACGCCCTGCTGGCGCTTGATCCATATCTCGAAGGCCTGCGCCATGGCGGCGACGGATATCCCTCTGTCGCCCGTGAAGATGCCGGCCGAGCCGCGCGGATGGTTGAGGGCGATCTCGATCGGCGGCACGTCCGCGCCGGAGGGCTTGCCGCTTGTCGAGAGGTCGACCAGCCGCACGCGCAAGCCCTGCTCCTTCAGAAGATCGCGCATGAAGCGCAGCTCGTCGCCCTTTGTGTCCAGCGTTCCCGCAACGATGACATAGGGATCGCCGCCTAGCTTCGCGGAAGACGCGCGAGGAACGAGATCGGCAACGCGCTGGGCTGTCGCCGAGCTGGTGCGAGCCTGCGCCTCGATCTGCACGGATGGCACCGGCTGCGACCAGCGCGTCGGCAGCTTCGGGTTGGACAGGTAGATGCGCGTCGGGCCTGCTGGAGCCGGCGCTTCAGCGGCACGCGATGCGGTATTCGCCTCGCCGATATCTTCATGCCCGTGACGGCCGACACCCAGCAGGCGCTGCTGCAGCTCACGGTCGCCGGCCAGCTCCTGCGCGGCCATGGTGCGGTTGATGCGGCCGTTGACCATGATCGCAACGTTATCGGCGATGGTGCAGGCGACGCCGATGTTCTGCTCGATGACGAGGACGTCCATGTCGCCCTCCTCGCCGAGCCGCTGCAGCATCTCCTCGACCTGAGCCACGATGACGGGGGCCAGCCCCTCCGTCGGCTCGTCCATGACAAGGAGGCGGGGGTTGGCCAGCAAGGCGCGCGAGATCGCCAGCATCTGCTGCTCGCCACCCGAAAGCTGGCCGCCGCCGTTCGATTTGCGCTCGGCGAGACGGGGGAAGGTTGCGTAGACGCGGTCGATGCTCCAGGCACCCTTGCGCCGGCCATCAACCAGGCGCAGGTGCTCATCCACCGTCAGAGATCGCCACAAACGGCGCCCCTGCGGCACGTAGCCGATGCCGAGGTTGGCGATGTCGGCCGTTGCCAGGCCGACCAGCGACTGCCCGGCGAAGCTGATCGAGCCCGACGCGACCGGCACCAGGCCCATGATGGCCTTGCACAGCGTGGTCTTGCCCATGCCGTTACGGCCGACGACGGACAGCACGCCGCCCTTGAGGCTGAGGTCGACGCCCTGCAGGGCGTGCGAGGCGCCGTAGTAGACGTTGAGCCCGCGGATTTCGAGCGCCGGCGCGGTGCCGCGATCAGCCATGACCGCCCCCGAGATAAAGCTGCTGCACCTCCTCGTCGTTCTCGATCTCTTCGGGCGTGCCTTCCTTGAAGACACGACCGTTGTGCATCATCGTCACGCTCTCGGCGACGCGCAGCGCGACATCCATGTCGTGCTCGATGATGATGTAGCCGATATGGTCGGGCAGCCCCGTCAGGATATCGATCAGCTCGGCCCGCTCGGTGGGTGACAGGCCGGCAGCCGGCTCATCGAACAAGATGAAGCGCGGCGCTCCTGCCAGCGCGAGCGCGATCTCGAGCTGACGCTGCTGGCCATAGGACAGCGAGGACACCAGCGTGTCGCGGACGCGGGTCAGGTGCACGGCTTCGATCAGCTCATCGGCGCGCCCGATGATGGGGTCGCTCGGGCGCGGCCTCAGCAGCGAGAAGCGGCCGCGCGAGACGCCGAGGCACGCAAGGTAGACGTTGTCGGCCACCGACATGCCGCCGAACAGCAGCGAGATCTGGTATGTGCGGCGAAGGCCGCGCCGAATGCGCTCATGCGCCGGGAAGTTCGATATGTCCTCGCCGAACAGGCGGATGGTGCCCGAGGTCGGCAGGAAATCTCCGGTCACGCAGTTGAACAGCGTGGTCTTGCCGGCACCGTTGGAGCCCAGCACCGCGCGCCGCTCGCCCGGGCGCACAGACATCGTCACGTCGGAGATGGCGGCCAAGGCGCCGAACAGCTTGGTGACGCCGCGCAGCTCGAGGGCATTGCCCGTGGTGACGGAGCCGAGCCGTTCAGCCGCGCTGCGATCCGCGCCAATGGTCGCCGGTCTCGTCAGCGCCACCATCGCTATCGCCCCCCGCCCAGCAAGGGATCAGGGCTCGCCGCGCGCCGCGCCTTGTACTTCTCCCAAAGGCCAAGAACGCCGTCCGGCGAGAACAGCACGAACGCCAGGAAACCCAAGCCGATAACCAGCTTGAAGCGCTCCCCCGACATGCCGAACGCATGCAGGATATCGGAGGAAAACACGCTCAGCACCGCGTAGATCAGCGCGCCGATGAACGGGCCGATCGGACGCCTGAGGCCACCGACGACGGCGACCACCAGGATATCGATCACCTGCGGGATGCCGGCCGTGCCGGGCACCACCTGCGCACTTTGCCAGACGAGCAGAATGCCGCCGACGGCGGCGATCACGCTCGCGAACGTGTAAGCGAAGATGCGGTGCGCAGTGACATGGAAACCGAGCGCTCCCATGCGCCGCGGGTTGTCACGCACACCCTGCAGCGCCAGCCCGAAGGGCGTACGCGCCATCCACACCACCGCCAGATAGGACAGCGTCGCGCAGCCGAGCGTCAGGTAGTAGAACGGCACCGGCTGGCGCCACTCGACGCCGAACAGGGCTGGCGGAATGACATTGTTGAAGCCGGTGTAGCCGTTGAAGATCACGTAGTTCTGGCGGGTGAAATAGAAAAACGCGGCCGCGATCGCCAGCGTGATCATGATCGTGTAGATGCCCTCGGTGCGCACCGCGAGAGCGCCGACCAGTGTGCCGAACAACGTCGCGATCAGAATCGCGAGCGGGATGTGGATCCACCAAGGCCAGCCCAGGCTGATCTGCGGCACGCCGCTGGTGCCGAGGATTGCGACCACATAGCCGGCAAGTGCGGCCACCGTCATCTGCGCGAGGCTTACCATGCCGCCGTAGCCGGCCAGCACCATCAGCGACAGCGCGATCATTCCGAGGATGAAGCTCCAGCCGAAGATCTGGTACAGCACGAAGTTGTTCGCGAACGCCGGCATCAGCAAAAGCAGGAAGGCGATCACCCAGACCGGAGCGGGAATACGCTCCAGGGCTGTCGTCAGCCGTCCCGGTGCGGTCGTTGGCAGGGCCTGGGCCATGTCAGCGCTGTGCCCCGAGCAAGCCCTGCGGACGGAACGCAAGGACGACTGCCATGATCAGGAACGTGAACACGACCGAGTATGTGGGTGCATAGACGAGGCCGATCTGCTCGGCGAGGCCGATGATGAGGGCACCGATGGCGGCTCCCGGGATCGATCCCATGCCGCCCACGATGACGACCACCAGGGAGGCAAGCAGGAAGCGGGTATCCTCGCCGGGCGACAGCGACTGGAAGGTGCCGCCGACGATGCCGGCGATGCCGGCCATGCCCGCGCCGAAGCCGAATACGGCCAGGAACACGTACTGAATATGCACGCCGGATGCGGCCAGGATGTCGCGATCGTCAACGCCAGCGCGGATCAGCATGCCGAGCCGCGAACGGTTGAGCGCATACCACATGGCCAAGCCGATCACGATCGCAGCAAACAGTATTGCAAGACGAACCCGCGGATAGGTCAGGTACACGGGATCGCCGTTGGAGCGCAGCGAGCTGATGATCGGAAGCTCCATTGGGCCGCTGAGCCAGTCCGGCGAGTACACCTGGTAGCTTTGTCCGCCCCAGTACCAAAGCATCAGATCTGCCAGCACGATCGACAGGCCGATCGTGACCAGCGTCTGGCGCAGCTCTTCGCCCTCCATGCGCCGGAACACCTGATGCTGAAGCAGGAGACCAAGCACGCCGACGACGACGAAGACGACGGGAAACGCCAGCAGCCAGTAGCCGGTGGATTCCACGACGCCGAAACCGATGTAACCGCCGAGAAGATAGAGCGAGCCGTGCGCAAGGTTAACATTGCGCATTAACCCGAACACCAGCGTGAAGCCGGATGCGACCAGGAAATAGAGGGCGCCGAGCGTGATGCCGGACAGGATCGCGTTCAGGAATATCCGCTTACGGCCCAGGACCTGCTCGAGGCCGGGCGGCCACGGCGCAAAGACCAGCCAGGCCAAGCCGACCACCAGGACCAGGATGATCACGGTCCAGATCGGGTGGCGCGTGCTGAAGTTCTGCAAAGTACCCATAGTACCGGCGGTTGCCACGTGCGTGCTCGATAAAATAGCCCTTCGGGCCGCCCCCTTCGTATCCGACAGTCTAATGATCTCGCCGCCTTGCGCATGCCCGAAGCAACCTTATGGTTCACTGGACGCAGGCGATCTGGGCACTGCGGCGGTAAGCGCTGGGCGGCACGACGCCGTTGGCGATAAAGAACCGCGAGAAGGCGGCCTGACTGGAAAAGCCCAGGTCCAGCCCGATCGACGCCACCGCCTCGTTGCTCCCTGTCAGCCGGTCGATGGCACGCTCCATGCGCAGCGAGTTGAGATAGATGTTCGGCGTGACGCCGACCTGGTATCGGAACAGCTTGTAGAAGTGGGGCCGGGACAGGCCTGCCGCGCGTGCAACGGCGTCGAGTTCAACAGGTTCGCACACCCGGTCCTCCAGCAGCTGGATAGCCTTGCGCAGCCGGAAGTCATGCACACTGGCGAATGGCCCCAGAGCGTCGTCGCCGCGGCGGGACTGATCGAAGCAGTATTCGGTCAGGGTCAGCAGCCAATCGTTGATCGCAGGGTCGCCTTGGTCTCGATCAATCACGGCACTCGCATCAACCAGCTTGCGCAGATTGCCTGAGACCTGGATCGCGGCGCGCCCGAACCGCAGTGCCGAGACCTTCCTGCCGATCCCGCTGCGAAACCATGTCGGCCTGATGTAGAGCACAAGCACCAGGGTCTGCACGCCCGGCGTTGGTTGACCGTAGTAATGGGTCTGCCACGGATTCACCGCTACGGCCTGGCCCGGTCCCAACGGTATCGGACGACCATCGACGTAGACTTCGCTCGGCGGGCCCTGGACGTGAAAGAGCAGGTGTCCTTCGCGATGCGCGTGCGGCACCATCGTGCGGTCCATGGCGTAAAGGCAAACACGCCCGAACCCGCCGTGGAGCACGGCCACAGCTTCACTCACGCATCCTCCCGTCCGTATTCGTTATATTGCTGTATAATCACGACTATATTGCAACGCGCTCGAGTGGCAAGCAGCCGCAGTGCACTGCGCAATAGCGATTGGCGATGCTGGCGGTGCGTTCTCCCCGTGCGCGCTACGGCCGGGGCTGGCCCCTGTTCAGGGCTAAAAAAGCAGACGGACGGATATCGGCGCTGTTGGCTGTTCGCGACCGATATGATGTAGTCGACCGGTATTGGGTTAACCGAGCGGAACGCCACGGCAGATCAACTGCGGGGCGGAAAGCTCTGGCTGAGCGAGCCACACCCATCATCGATCCTTGGGAGGATTCGGCATGAAGCGAGTTATCGGGGCGGCTACCGCCTTGGCGTTGATGCTGCCCGGCGCCGCAATCGCGCAAGACACCATCAAGGTCGGCATCCTGGTTGCAACGGAAGGTGCCTTTGCGGCCGGCGGCGCGGATGGCATCCGCAACGTCGAGCTGGCGCTCAAGCAGGTCGGCAACATGGCCGGCGGCAAGAAGATCGAGACGGTGATTGCCAACACCGACACCACCCCTGCCACGGCCACGCGCATGGCGCGCAAGCTCATCGAGCAGGACAAGGTCGATATTATCATTGGTCCGCTGTCGGGCTCGGAGGGCATCGCCATGCGCGACTACTCCAAGACCATCCCCGACAAGACCGTGATCAACGGCATCTCCGGCGCACTTGAGACGACGTGGGTTGACCCGTCGCCGAATTTCTTCCGCTTCAATCTGGACGGCTCTCAGTGGGGCACGGGCCTCGGCAAGTATGTCGTCGAGAAGAAGGGCTGGAAGCGCGTCGCCGCCGTCTCGGCAGACTATTCCTTCGGCTACACCAACTTCCTCGGTTTCGCGGTCGACTTCTGCAAGGCCGGCGGCGAGCTCGTGGAGCGTCTGTGGGTTCCGCTCGGTTCGGGTGACTATGCGGGCGTGATTGCCAAGCTGCCCGACAACGTCGACGCCATCTACCTTGGCGTAGGCGGAACGGATGCCATCAACTTCCTCAACCAGTATCAGCAGGCGGGCGGCAAGGCGAAGCTGATCGGCGGCTCCATCATGGCCGACTCGACCGTGCTGAACTCGAAGGGCAAGGCCAAGGACGCTCTCATCGGCACTCCGACTTCGGGTTGGGTAGCCAACGATAACCCGGCGCCGGAATGGAAGGCCTACGTCAAGGCCTATGAGGATGCATTCCCAGCGGACAAGAGACTTCCCTCGCCGTCATTGTTCGGCGTTGGCTACCACGTGAACACGCTGGCCATGATCGCAGCGTTGAACGAGGTCAAAGGCGACCTCAGCGACGGCCAGAAGAAGTTCCATGCCGCGCTGTCGAAGCTGAAGGTGAAGACCCCGTTGGGCGAAGTCTCCCTCAACGAGAACCGCCAGGCCACTGGTTCCGTGTTCGTCACCGAAGTGAGCGCGAATGCCGACGGCACGCTGTCCAACAAGATGGTCGCGCGTACCGACAACGTGAACCAGACGCTCGGCATGACGGCGGACGCCTTCCGCAAGATGGGTCTGCCCTCGCGCACGACGCCGGACTGCAAGGCGCTCGGCGGCAAGTAGGACTGTTTCATCCGGCCGGCTGTGACGCAGCGCCGGCCGCCTGCTCCGACTTCGACCCCGGGATTGAACCGCTGGTTCGACCCGGGGTTTATTGTGTCTGTATTTCCGAGGGAGGCGACGAGGAACCGGAGCTCGCCTAGTCTTCCGCCCGGCTGCCGCCGCCCATCTCCTGCAGCTTGGCGAGAACACGCGCCTCCTGTTCGGCGTCGGTCTCTTCCTTTGGCTCCGCGGCCGGAGGCGGCTGCATGATCTCCACGTTTGGTTGCGGACCGAGGCCCGGAGCCTCGGTCGTTTCCGCCGTCGGCAGGAGCGTGGTGCCGGACTTCTCGTGCTGCTTCTGCTGTTCCTTGCGCTCGCGCTCCAACCTGCGCGCGGCCTTCCTTACCTCGTTGTCGAGGTCGGTCTGCGAGCACAGGCCGAGGGTGACCGGATCCTGCGGTACGAGGTTTGATGAGTTCCAGTGCGTGCGGTCGCGGATGGAAGCGATGGTCGGCTTGGTCGTGCCGACGAGCCGCATGATCTGGCTGTCCTTCAGCTCCGGATGATTGCGCAGCAACCAGACGACCGCGTTGGGGCGATCCTGGCGCCGCGAGACCGGCGTGTAGCGCGGACCGGGCTTGGTCTTGACCTCGGGGATATCGACCTTGGCGTCGGCGATATGAAGGTGACGCGCGTTGTCGTCCTCGGCGAGCTTGATCTCCTCGCGCGTGAGCTGGCCATTGGAAATGGGGTCCATGCCCTTGATGCCTTGTGCGACGTCGCCGTCGGCGATGCCCTTCACCTCCAGCACGTGCAAGCCGCAAAACTCGGCAATCTGCTCGAATGTGAGAGACGTATTCTCCACCAGCCAGACGGCGGTGGCTTTCGGCATGAGGGGCTTGCGGGGGCTCATAAACGGCCTTTCTTCGGACCCAGAGGACCTAGTCCAGCAGGCGGCATCCGGGAGAGTGAGGGAACGTGCGCGTTATAACGCAAGGCTTGTGCGCCGTGCAATGGTTGTGCCGACAGCACGATAAAAAACAACCCCAGGTAGAATATTCTGCGGCGCAACAGCGCAGTTGCCGCAAACTGGTGCAGAGTTTGCCGCTTCTGTGACCCGGAATCATCAAAGCTTTTATGATCTTTTGCTAGTTTCGCCCGTTGTCGGGCTGAGTCGGCGCTGATTGTTGCATCGCAATCTCGGACCTACATATTTTGCAGTGCCGCACGACGGACCGAGTATCAAGGAGCGCTCCATGAATGTGATCTCTCGCCAGGTCTATCACTTCGAAGACCTCGAGACCGGCATGGAGGCATCCTTTGCGAAGGTCGTCAGCGAAGCGGACATCATCTCGTTCGCTCAAGTGACGGGCGACAAGAACCCTGTACATCTCGACGCGGACTTCGCCGCCAAGACCATCTTCAAGACGCCGATCGCGCACGGCATGCTGACCGCCGGCTACATCTCCGCCGTATTTGGCATGGAGCTGCCGGGTCCAGGCGCGATCTACGTTTCGCAGACGCTGAACTTCCGCGGCCCCGTGCGCGCAGGTGATCGCGTGATCGCAAAGGTGCGCGTGATGGAGCTGTATCCCGCCAAGCGGCGTGCGCGCTTCGAATGCGTGTGCTCGGTCGACGGCAGGCCGGTGCTCGAGGGCGAGGCGGTTCTCATGGTGCCCTCACGCGAGGTCAAGGCGTAACCTGCGCCGCGCCTACTGCCGCAGCTTGAAGCGCTGGATCTTGCCCGTCTGAGTCTTGGGCAGGGCGTCGACGAACTTTACCGAGCGCGGATACTTGTAGGGCGCAATCGTCGCCTTCACGTGATCCTGCAGCACTTTCACCATCATCGCATCGCCTGAGACGCTCTCGCGCAGCACGACGTGGGCTTCCACGATCTGGCCGCGCTCCTCGTCCGGTGCGCCGACGACGGCGCACTCCGCGACATCGGCGTGTGTGAGCAGCGCAGCCTCCACCTCGGGGCCGGCGATGTTGTAGCCCGATGAGATGATCATATCGTCGGCACGGGCGGCGAAGTGGAAGGTGCCGTCCTTGTCGCGCACGAAGGCGTCGCCGGTGAGGTTCCAGCCGTCGCGCACGTATTTCGTCTGGCGGTCATCGGCGAGGTAGCGGCAGCCGGTAGGGCCGCGCACCGCCAGGTGGCCGATCGTGCCGTCGGGGACGTCTTTCATATCATCATCGACGATCTTTGCCTCGTAACCGGCGACAGGCTTGCCTGTGGCGCCGCCGCTGGCGTCGCCGAACCGGTTGGTGATGAAGATGTGCAGCAGCTCGGTCGAGCCGATGCCGTCGAGGATCGGCTTGCCGGTTTTCTTCGTCCAGTCCTCGAACACGGGTGCGGGCAGCGTCTCGCCGGCAGAGACGGCCGCGCGCAGCGAGGAGAGATCGGCGCCCTTGTCCATCGCCGTCATCATGGCGCGATAGGCAGTGGGAGACGTGAAACAGACGGTGGCTTTGTAGGTCTGGATGATGTCGATCATGTTTGCCGGCGAGGCGTTCTCCAGCAGCGTCGCGGTGGCGCCGAAGCGCAGTGGAAACACCGCAAGCCCGCCGAGACCGAACGTGAAGGCCAGCGGCGGGGAGCCGACGAATACGTCGGCGGGCGTCACGCCCAGCACCTCCTTGGCGTAACCATCGGCGATCATGAGAATGTCGCGGTGGAAATGCATGGTGCCCTTGGGCTCGCCGGTGGTACCCGACGTGAAGCCGAGCAGGGCCACATCGTCGCGCCCCGTTTTGACGGCCTCGAACTTCACCGATTTGCCGAGCGCGATGCGGTCGAGTTCGGCATCGTGGTTGGCGGTGCCGTCGAAGCTGATGACCTTCTTGAGGAAGCGGCTGTCCTTGGCGCAGGCGACGATCTCGTCGGCGACGCGGCTGTCCGTGAGAGCGAGGGAGACCTGCGCCTTGTCGACGATCTTCGTCAGCTCGCCGGCGCGCAGCAGCGGCATGGTGTTGACGGCGACGGCACCGGCCTTGGTGACCGCGAGCCAGACGGCCACCATCGCCGGGTTGTTGCCGGAGCGGACGAGCACGCGGTGTCCCGGCTTCACGCCGAAGTCCTCGACCAGCGCATGCGCGAGGCGGTTCGACCAGTCGGTCAGCTCCTTGTAGGTGCGGCGGCGGCCGTTGCCGATGAGGGCCGTGTTGTCGCCGAAGCCCTTCTCGACCAGGCGATCGGTCAGCTCCACGCCCACGTTGAGGTAGTCGGGATACTGGAACTCGGGCCGGTCGAGCAGCAGATCCGGCCACAACTCGGCTGCGGGCAAGTTGTCGCGCGCGAAGGTGTCGACGTGGCCCGTTGGGCCGAGGTTGGCGGCACCCCTGGGAGCGGACTGGCGCTCGCGACCGAACAGCTTGGCGAACATCGTGGCCTCCTGTGCTCTTCCTCTCCCCGTTCTTACGGGGAGAGGGCCGGGGTGAGGGGCGGCTGCAAACTCGAGGCAGAATATGTGGCTGCCCTCACCCTAACCCTCTCCCCATGAAGAATGGGGAGGGGGACTAACTCAATCTCCCGCGAACGCCGGCTTGCCCTTTGCGACGAAGGCGTCGTAGGCGCGGCGGAAGTCGCGGGTCTGCATGCAGATGGCCTGGGCCTGGGCTTCGGCCTCGATGGCCTGGTCGAGGGTCATAGACCATTCCTGGTTGAGCATGGTCTTGGTCATCATGTGCGCGAAGGTGGGGCCTTCGGCGAGGCGGCGCGCGAAGGCGATGGCGTCCTTTTCCAGCGCATCGGCGGCGACGAGCTTATTGAAGAAACCCCAGCGCTCGCCCTCCTCCGCCGACATCGTGCGGCCGGTAAACAGCAGCTCGGCGGCGCGGCCCTGGCCGATCACGCGCGGGAGCATAGCGCAGGCGCCCATGTCACAGCCGGCAAGGCCGACGCGCGTGAAAAGAAAAGCGGTCTTGGCGTCGGCCGTGCCGAAACGAATGTCGGCGTAAAGCGCGACCATAGCCCCGGCGCCGACGCAGATGCCGTCGATCGCCGCGATGACGGGTTGCGGCGCTGATTTCATGGCCTTGACGAGGTCGCCGGTCATGCGCGTGAAGGCGAGCAGGCCCTTCATGTCCTTGTCGAGCAGCGGGCCGATGATGTCGTGCACGTCGCCGCCGCTGCAGAAGTTGCCGCCGTTGGAGGCGAACACGACAGCCTTCACGTCGCCGCCGTCGGGGCCGGCCAGCGCGCGGAAGGTGTCGCGCAGCTCCGCGTAGCTGTCAAAGGTGAGCGGGTTCTTGCGCTCGGGACGCGCGAGCGAGACGACTGCGACGCCGCCGTCGTCGAGGCGCCAGTTGAAGTGCTTGGGCTTGAAGGTGCGCATGCTCATGCTTGTTATTCTCCTTATACCTCGCCGCCCGAGATCGAGATGGCCTGGCCGTTGATCGATTGCGCGCCGGGCGTGCAGAGCCATAGCACGGTGTCGGCCACTTCCTGTGGCGTCACGAAGCGCCCCTGCGGGTTATTCTTCTGCAGCGTGGCGGCAGCCTGGTCGCGGCCGCGGCCGGTCTTGGCGGTGATGTTGGCGAGCGACGCTTCGAGCAGCGGCGTTTCGACGTAACCGGGGCAGACGGCGTTGACGGTCGTGCCCGTCGGCGCCAGCTCCGCGGCGAGCGTGCGCATGAGGCCGATGACGCCGTGCTTGGAGGCGCTGTAGGCGGCGATGTAGCCGTAGCCCTTCAGGCCGGCGGTGGAGGCGACGAACACGATGCGGCCGTGGCCGCCCTTGCGCGCGACATCGGGGAGCGCGGCGCGCGCGGTGAGGAAGGAGCCGGTGAGGTTCACATCCAGCATGCGCTGCCAATGCGCGAGGTCGATGCGGGCGAACGGCGCGCTCTCGGCGGCGCCAGCGTTGGGGATGAGGATGTCGATAGGGCCGTGCGCGGCGCGGGCGGCTTTCACCATCGCCTCGGTGTCGGCTTCCTTGGTGACGTCGGCGACAATGGTTGTCGCCTTCGGCAGGCCGCGCGCGACCTCCTGCAGCGGCTCGAGCCGGCGGCCGGCGAGAGAGACCGCAGCGCCGGCGCCAGCAAGCGTGCGAGCTATTGCAGCGCCGATGCCGGTGCCGCCGCCGGTGATGAGCGCATGCTTGCCGTAGGATACCCATCACACCTTCTCCGCCGGAGGCTCGACGCGCGTGGCCAGGCGGTAGAGCTGATCGCGGCCGGCATAGTAGGGCTCCGGCCAGTCGACCATAACGCCCTGGCGCGCGGCGGCGTGCAGCGTCCAGTAGGGATCGGCGAGGTGCGGGCGGGCGAGGCAGCACAGATCAGCGCGGCCGGCCATCAGGATCGAGTTGACGTGGTCGGGCTCGTAGATATTCCCGACGGCCATGGTGGCGATGCCGACCTCGTTGCGGATGCGGTCGGAGAACGGCGTCTGGAACATGCGGCCGTAGACCGGGCGCGCATCGATGGAGGTCTGCCCGGCCGAGACGTCAATGATGTCGACGCCGGCGTCCTTCAGCATCTGCGCGATGGCAACAGACTCCGCCGGCGTGATGCCGGCGTCGCCGACCCAGTCGTGCGCAGAGATGCGCACCGACATGGGCTTGTCATCCGGCCAGACATTGCGCACGGCGTGATAGACCTCGAGCGGGAAGCGCATGCGGTTTTCCAGGGAGCCGCCGTAGGCGTCCGAGCGCTTGTTGGTCAGCGGCGTGATGAAGGACGACATCAGGTAGCCGTGCGCGTAGTGCAGCTCCAGCAGGTCGAAGCCGGCGCGGTTGGCCATCTCGGCGGACGCCACGAACTGATCGCGCACTTTCTCCATGTCGGCGCGCGTCATAGCGCGCGGGGCCTGGTTGTTGGGCGACCACGGCACCGCCGACGGCGCGATGATCTCCCAGTTGCCCTGCTTCAGCGGCGCGTCCATCTCCTGCCAGCCGAGCTGAGTGGAGCCCTTGGCGCCCGAGTGACCGAGTTGCATGGCGACCTTGGCGCCGCTCTCGGCATGCATGAAGTCGACGATGCGTTTCCAGGCCGTCTCGTGCTCCGGTGCGTAGAGGCCCGGGCAGCCGGGCGTGATGCGCCCCTGCGGCGAGACGCACGTCATCTCGGTGAAGACGAGGCCGGCGCCGCCCTTGGCGCGCTCGGCGAGGTGCACGAGGTGCCAGTCGGTGGGCGTGCCGTCGACGGCCTTGTATTGCGCCATGGGCGAGACGACGATGCGGTTCTTGAGTTCGAGTCCGCGCAGACGGATGGGCGCGAACATCGGCGGGCGCGAGGCTTTGGGCTTGTGCCCGGTGGCCTGCGTCTCGAACCAGGCTTCGGCGCCTTCCAGCCACGCCTTGTCACGCTGGCGCAGGTTCTCGTGGCTGATGCGCTGCGAGCGGGTGAGCAGCGAGTAGTTGAACTGGATGGGATCGAGGTGGAGGTAGCGCTCCACGTCCTCGAACCACTCGGTGGAGTTGCGCGCGGCGCTCTGCAGGCGCAGCACCTCGGTGCGGCGCTCGTCCTCGTAGCGGCGGAAGGCATCGGCCATGGTGGGCTCGGACTTCAGGTAGCCGGCGAGCGCAATGGCGCTTTCCAGCGCCAGCTTGGTGCCGGAACCGACGGAGAAATGCGCGGTGGCGGCGGCGTCGCCCATCAGCACGATGTTGCCGTGGCTCCAGGTCTCGCACAGCACGCGCGGGAAGTTGAGCCAGGCCGAGCCGCGCAGGTGGCGCGCATTGGTCATCAGCTTGTTGCCGCCGAGGTTGCTGGCGAAGATCCGCTCGCACGTCGCGATGGTCTCCTCCTGGCTCATCCGGTCGAAGCCGAAGCGGTGCCAGGTTTCCTCGGAGCATTCGACGATGAAGGTCGCGGTCTCGGGGTCGAACTGGTAGGCGTGCACCCAGATCCAGCCGTGCTCGGTCTCCTCGAAGATGAAGGTGAAGGCCTTGTCGAACTTCTGATGCGTGCCGAGCCAGATGTATTTGCAGGCCCGCACGTCGATATCCGGCTTGAACACGTCGGCAAACGCGGTGCGCACCTTGGAGTTGGCGCCGTCGGCGGCGACGAGCAGGTCGAAGTCGCGATAGGGCTCCAGGCTGTCGAATTCGGTCTCGAAGCGCAGATCGACGCCGAGCGCCTTGGCGCGGTCCTGGAGGATGTTGAGCAGGCGCTTGCGGCCGATGCCCGAGAAGCCGTGGCCGGAGGAGCGCATCACCTCGCCGCGGTAGTGCACGGCGATGTCGTCCCAGTAGACGAAGCCCTTGCGAATCTCCGCCGCGCTGACGGGGTCGGCAGCCTCTAGGTTTGCGAGCGTCTCGTCGGAAAGCACCACGCCCCAGCCGAACGTGTCATAGGGCCGGTTGCGCTCCACCACGACAATCTCGTGGGCGGGATCGCTCAGCTTCATGCAAATCGCGAAGTAAAGCCCGGCGGGCCCTCCGCCAAGACAAGCAACGCGCATGCGGCTCTCACGTTTGCGGGTCGGATGCGCAAACGTGCACCAGTCCGGCAACGGCTTCAAGAGCGGCGGCTGCGCCGCTCACCGCTCGATCCTGTAGGTCCCAGCTTGCAGCGTGGCCGCCAAGGCCGGAGAAACCGGCTGCTCGATGCGGATGTCGGCGTTGCGAGCGGCTTTGCGGCGTTCCTGCAGCCAGTTCGGGAACCACATGGCGATCGCCGGGAAGATCAGCACCAGCACTACGCCGATCACCTGGATCACCATGAAGTCGGCCATGCCGCGATAGATGAGCTTCAGGTTCCATTCCCGCACCACCTGCTTGAGGTAGTAGGCCGACATGGCGACCGGCGGCGACAGGAACGCGGTCTGCAGCACGACGGCGACGATGCAGCCGAACCAGACCATGTCGTAGCCGAGCCCTCGGGCGACGGGGGCGAGCAGCGGCAGGAAGATCAGCACGATCGCCGGCCACTCGAAGGGCCAGCCCAGCAGGAAAATGAGGATCAGCAGCAGGCTCATCGTGCCCCAGGCGGGGAGTGGCGCGGCGAGCAGCGTATTGGTGATCCACGTCGCTGTGCCGAGCCAGGCGAACACCGCGCCGAACACGTTGGAGGCAACGGCAAGGAACAACACCATGCTGCTGGTAGCGAGCGTGAGATAGCAGGCGTTGAGGAAGCCGCTAAGGGTGAACTTGCCGTAGAGGATGACGAGCAGCAGGGCGCCGACCGCGCCCATGGCGGCAGCTTCGGTTGCGGTCGTCAACCCGGCGAGAATGGCGCCAAGGGTAACGATGGTCAGGATGGTGACAGGCACAAGGCCAACCAGGCACTCCCAAAGCACAAGTGCCATGGAGGTCGGCCGCTCTTCCTTGGGGACGGGCGGCCCGAGCTTCGGATTGATGAAGCTGCGGCCCATCGTGTAGGCGATGTACATGGCCGACAGCAAAAAGCCGGGGCCGAAGGCGGCTGCGTAGAGGTCGATGATGGAGATGTCGAGCACCGGCGCCATCACCACCAGCATCACCGAAGGCGGAATGAGAATGCCGAGCGTGCCGCCGGCGGCGATGGCGCCGGCCGACATGCGCGCGTCGTAGCCGGCGCGGATCATCATCGGGCCGGCCATGATGCCGAGCAGGGTCACGGTTGCGCCCACCGTGCCGGCAGCGATGCCAAACAGCGTGGCAGTCGTGATCACCACCAGATACAAGGCGCCGCGCACGGACGCGAACAGGTTGCGGAAGGCGGTGAACAGCCGTTCCATCAAGCCGCCCTGATCGCAGATGTACCCCATCAGGATGAACATCGGCACGGCGACGAACTCGTCCTGCTTCATGAGACCGAAGGTCTGCAGGTAGGTGAGGTTGAAGACCCGGACCCCCAGGCCGAAATAGCCGAAGATCAGCGCCAGGAAGAGCAGTGTGAAGCTGATGGGCAGGCCGATGAAGATGGCGAACAGCATCACCACCAGCATCGCCGCACCGAGAAGCTCGAGACCAGTCATACCTCGATCTTCTCCCTATGCTGGAACTCGCGCCCGAAGCGGATCTGGTAGAGGCACTTGAGCGCTTCGGAGATGCCCTGGATCACGAACAGAAGGGCAGCAACTGGGATCGAGGCGCGGAACGGCCACATGATCGCGCGCCAAACGCTTTCCTGCGACCGCTCGCCGATCTCATAGGAGAGGTAGGCGTCGTCGATTGAGATCACCATCAGTGTGATCAGGGCCGGGAAGAACAGGACGAGGTAGGAGAGCAGGTCGATAACGCCCTTTCTCCGCTCCGAGTAGTTCTCCCAGAAGATGTCGGTGCGAACGTGCGCGCCCTTGAGCAGCGCGTAACCACAGCCAAGCATGAATGCTGCGCCGTTCGTGAAGTTGCTCGTCTCGAAGACCCAGATGGTGGGCGAATTGAAGAGATAACGCGCGCAAACCTCGTAGGTGATGATCACCATGAGGAAGGCCATCGACAGGGCGATCAATCGGCCTGTGATGTCGGTGAAGCGGTCGATGCCGCGTATGATGGCGTAGAATGCGCCCGGAAAGTCGCGAACGGCGTCGTTCGCGCGCGAGGTCCCGGTGTCTGCCGGCATCGATGTTCCCCGTTGTGCTCGACCGATCTGGCGCGCAACGGCCGCGCGCGAGGCTGGAGGTATAGAAAGAAAGCTGCGGCGGGTGTCGGCTCGTCCCCGATCACCCGCCGCGCGTGCATGAGAGCACGCCAGTCAGGACCGCCTCGTTACTTGCCGAGGTAGACCTTGTCTTTCCAGTAGTAGTTGCCCGCGAAGTTGTAGGGCGGGAAGAACGACAGCTTGAAGGGCACGATTTGCTCGGCGTACTTCTTCTGGCTGTCGATCACCTTCTTGTAGAAGGGGTTCGCTGCGGCATAGCCGGACTGGCTCCGCTCCCCCTCGTCGAGGAAGTTGATCAGGATCTCATCCGGCGTGCGGTGGATCTGCACGCCTTCCTTGAGGAGTTCCTGGCACGCCTCCGCCGTCTCGCGGTTCAAGGCGAAATTGCGCATGGTGGTGGCATAGACGGACGCCACTTTGACGATCTCCTGCAGGTCGGCGGGGATCGTCTTCCACACGTCGGCGTTGAACATCAGCTGCCCGCCGGTGACGGGTTCATGCATGCCGGGCGTGTAGTAGTGCTTGGCGACCTTGTGGAGACCGAGCTTCTTGTCCTCCACGCAGTTGATCCACTCCGCGCCCTCGATCACGCCGCGCTCCAGCGCCGGCACGATTTCGCCGCCGGGGAGCGTGACGACTGCTGCGCCGAGCTTGCCGTACGTCTCCGCGCCAATGCCGAAGATGCGGTACTTCATGCCCTTGAGATCGTTGAGGCTCTTGAGCTCCTTCTTGAACCACCCGAGCGCCTGCGGGTAGTCGGTCGGCGCGGGGAAGCCCACGACGTTGAGCTTGAGGACGTCCTTGAAGAACTCCTCAAGCAGCTTCATGCCGCCGCCGTCGTAGTACCAACCCCAATAGTCCATGCCGTCCATGCCAAACAGCGGACCGTGCGACATCGGGATGGTGGCGGTGTTGCGGCCCTGGATGTAGCCGAAGGTAGCCATGCCGACGTCGAGCACGCCCTTGGATGTGGCGTCGAACACCTCGAAGGCAGGGACGATCGCGCCAGCGGGCAAAGTTTCGACTTTGAGCCGGCCGCCCGACATCTTCTCGACAGTCTCGGCCCAAAGCTTGAAGATCAGATGGAAGTTGGACGAGGCAGGATGCGACGACTGCCCCTTCAAAACGAACTTGGTTGTCGATTGCGATTCCGCGGGGAACTTGGTCGCCGCGAACAGTGCCACCGCGGCCGCGACGAGCGCGACCGTCAGGTATTTCCGCATGGTGGTCCTCCCTTGAACCTTTCGTTGGCATGCTTCCCGCACGCACCGGGAGCGTAGGTGAGCGGTTCCGACGCTGTCAAATTGTTCGTTAGCTTCCGGCGTAAACGGATACACAGTTTACAAATTACCACATTTCTGCCTGCGCGCGTCGCAGGGGAGGGGCTGACCGGTGCGCGCATGGTGGCGCAGGTTGCGCGCCGCGTGGGTCAATACGCCGCCACACCCAAGGCTGCGCTTGCGGCGCGGTAACGGAACATTTGACTTGCCCCAGGGTTACGGGACGTTTACGGGCACTGGTTCAATCTGCCTTGCGGTGCGGCCACTTAACTGCGGGGATTCACGAGGGAATTTGCCCGTATCACCACCCGAGAGAAGCAAACCCATGATCATGCGTCGTGTTAGCCTGACCCTCCTGACTTTGTGCCTCGCCACCCCAGTCTTTGCTCAGTCCCACACCTATCCGGAATGGGCGGCCAAATCCTTCGGCCGGAGCAGCGGCGGCGGCGGTGTCGGCATGCCGCCGTCCAGCTGGTGGTCCGATGACGAGGACGAGAAGGAGGCACGGCGTCCCTTCGGCGAGAAGGTGCGCGACGGCGGTGGGCGGCCGTATGTCAGCCCGCAAGCGCCTCCGATCGTCGATTTCAACCACGGCTATGCCCCCAACTCGATCGTGATCGATGCTGGCGCCCGCCGCCTCTACTACGTGCTCGCAGGCAACCGCGCCTATGCCTACCAGATCGGCGTCGGCCGCGAAGGCTTCGGCTGGTCCGGGACCGAGAAGGTGACCCGCAAGCAGGCCTGGCCCGACTGGCATCCGCCCAAGGAGATGCGCGAGCGCGATCCGAGCCTGCCTGAGAAAATGACGGGCGGCGTGCGCAATCCGCTCGGGGCCACTGCCATGTACCTCGGCAACACGTTGTATCGTATCCACGGCACCAACGATGCGCGTTCCATCGGGCGTGCGCAGTCGTCCGGCTGCTTCCGCATGATGAATGCGTCTGCGGTGCACCTGTCGCAGATGACGCAGATCGGCACCACCGTGACGGTCGTGAAGTCCCTGCCGCGCGGGCCGCGCATCAGCCGCGCGCCGCAATCGGAGAATCGGCCCGTTCTGGTGAATACCG
>CADEEC010000016.1:0-20062 GCA_902826255.1 uncultured Hyphomicrobiales bacterium
CCAACGCTTCTATTTCGTGGGTCGGGGCAGCGCGCTCCGGATCTCGTCGCGGCTGACCTCCTTGCCGAGCAGCTTGGCGACGATGGCGCTGGCTGTATCGGCGGCGATGTCGTTGACGCTCGACAGCGCCTTGTCCTTGCTGCCGCGGATGCTCGCTTCGGCATCGGCCGTCTGCCGCGCGATCTCGGAGTCGATCTTGGCGCGTTCGCCGTCGACCTCCTGCATCAGCTTGTTGCGCACGTCCGTGGCGATGCCCTGAGCGCGGCCACGGGCATCGCTCAACGACTGCTCGTAGCCGGCCAGCGCTTGCTGGGTCTCGACCTTCAACGCCTCGGCCTTGTCCAGATCGCGCTGGATGCGCGCCTGCCGTTCCTCGATGATTTCACCGACACGCGGCAACGCAAATCGCTTCAGCAGCAAGTAAAGCAGGCCGAACGTGAGCGCCAGCCAGAACAGCTGCGGTGCGAACGTGGTCGCATCGAGCGGAGGGAATGCCTTGGGATGTATTCCCTCGCCCGGTACGGCAGTCGATGCGGTGGCTTTCTCGGCCATGCGCTGTCAGATGCTCCGCCTGGATCAGGTGAAGAGCAGGAGGAACGCGATCAGCAGGGCGAAAATGCCCAGCGCTTCCGTCACCGCGAAGCCGAAGATCAGGCGGCCGAACTGCCCATCAGCAGCCGAAGGGTTGCGCAGGGCGCCCTGCAGGAACTGGCCGAAAAGGTTGCCGACGCCAATGGCGGCAGCTCCCGTGCCGATCGCGGCAAGGCCGGCGCCGATAAGCTTGGCGGAAGCGGGATCCATCTTTCTCTCCTCGATTGGTTCTCTAAGCGAAGTGTCCGGTAGTCAGCTGTTAGTGCCCCGGGTGCAGGGCGTCGTTGAGGTACATGCAGGTCAGCATCGTGAAGACGTAGGCCTGCAGGAAAGAGACGAGAAATTCGAGCGCGATCAGGGCGATCGCCATCAGCAGCGGCAGGGGGGCCAGGAACGCGTAGGTACCCGTGCCGAGCAGCATCACCACGAAGCCGGCGAAGACCTTCAGCGTGATGTGGCCCGCCAGCATGTTTGCGAAGAGACGCACCGAGTGGCTCACCGGGCGCGACAGGAAGGAGATGATCTCAATCAAGGTCACCAGCGGCAGGACGAGGACCGGCACACCGGAGGGAACGAACAACTTCAGGAAGTGCAAACCGTTCTTGGCGAAGCCGATCACGAGCACGGTGAGGAACACCATTGCGGCAAGGGCTGCCGTGACAATGATGTGGCTGGTGACGGTGAACGCGCCGGGGATCATGCCCAGCATGTTGCACATGAAGATGAAGATGAAGAGTGTGAACACGAAGGGAAAGTATTTCATTCCCTCCTTGCCCATGCTGTCGCGCAGCATGTTGGCGACGAACTCGTAGCCGATCTCGACGGTCGACTGCAGGCGCGTTGGAACCAGGGAGGCGGTGCGCGTTGCCATCATGATGATGCCGACGGTCAGAACGGTTGCCAGCACCATGAACAGGGCGGAGTTGGTGAATGAGACGTCCCAGCCCCCGACGTTGATGGGGATGATCCGATTGATGTCGAACTGATGGATGGGATCGGGCATCGTGCCCGGATCCTTCGCTGCTGCCACGTTCTAGCCCCTGTCAGTCGTCGTCATCTTTGATGTCCTGCCCGATTCTGCCGCCGGTCCGGGCAGTGAACTCCCGCTGCATCTTCTCGTAGGCTCTCATGACATTCAGGGCGCCAGCGGCAAATCCCAGAATGAAGAAGAGCAAAAAGAACCATGGCTTGCTGCCGAATACCCAATCCAGCGCCCAGCCGATAATGCCTCCCACAATCACAGCCGCGACCAACTCGGCCGCCATGCGCATGCCGTAGGCCATGCCGCGCCCGCGCAGTACGGCGTCCCGGTCAGCGTCCTCCTCAGCGGTCTGCCGGGCTCTGACCCGATCCAGCCGTCCGCCGAGATCGGATACTCGCCCTTCGAACCTAGCCCGTTCCTCGGGGGTCATTTCCCCGGGTATCCGGCCCCGTTTGTCAGGAGGATCAGACATGAGACGCTCGTCCTCGGCAGAAGGCAGAGTTCCCCCTGGCCCCTCGAACGCGGCCGCAACATACGGACCCCCACGGTGGGGTGTCAAGGAACGCACGGGCCCGCCAACACCTTCCAGGCTGCGGCAAAAGCAAAGTTGCTCCGCGATGCGACAATTGGACCTTTCTCCGCGAGACGGCTGGGGTTTCGTGGCGGCGCGTGCGCTCACTGCTTCGCAAGAACGAAGTGCGTGGCAGCTTCGGTGGGGAGGTGCTCGGTCGTCGCGTAGCCGAGCTTGGGAAGGTCGATGTCCTTGAAGAGCGGCTCTCCGCGCCCCAGCGGCACGGGGCTGACCGCCACATGCATCTCGTCGACGAGTCCCGCCTGCAAGTATTGTCGGATCGTCGCCGCGCCGCCGCCCACGCGCACATCCTTGCCGCCTGCGGCCGCCTTGGCCTGATCCAAAGCGGAGCTGATGCCGTCGGTGACGAAATGAAAAGTCGTGCCACCCTCCATCGCGATCGGCGCTCGCGGGTGGTGCGTCAGTACAAATACCGGTGTGTGATACGGCGGGTTGTCGCCCCACCAGCCCTTCCAGCTTTCGTCCGGCCAGGGGCCGCGCACCGGCCCGAACATGTTGCGCCCGAGAATCCAGGCGCCAATGCCGTCGAAGCCGCGGCGGGCGAAGGCATCGTCGATGCCGGTCGAGCCATTGCCGCCGCCAAACAGCTGGTTGAAAGTGCGCGTGCCGAACATCCACTTGTGGAGTTGTTCGCCCCCGATGCCCAACGGATGGTCGATGCTCTGGTCCGGGCCGGCACCGTAGCCGTCGAGCGACACTGAGAAGCAGTGCACGCGCAGCTTCGCCATGTGCGGTTCTCCTGTCTGCAACAGACGTGCGTTTGATCAGCGCAATGGGGTCTGTTCAAGGCCGTCAACGAGAGCGCTGCTCAGCCTGTATCGCTAGCACAACTCAGCCAGCGTGCCGACGAGGCCCGCGGGGGCCTCGCACAGAACTGCCGCGCCCGCGGAGGTGAGTTCCCCCGGGCTGCCGTAGCCCCAGGTTACACCGATGCCGCGCATATTGTTGCGTCCGGCCGCGAGCATGTCGTGCTCGCGGTCGCCGATCATGATGGCGCGCGATGCGTCGATGCCGTGCTCACGGACAATGTGGGCGATCAGGTCAGCCTTGTTGTCGCGGGTGCCGTCGAGTTCGGGTCCATGAATGGCGATGAAGCGCGTGTCGAGGCCAAAGTGCTGCAGGATCGGCCGGGCGAACACGTGCGGCTTGGCGGTTGCAATGATCAGCCGGCAGTCCAAGGATGAGAGAGTTGCGAGCGCTTCGGGTATGCCCGAATAGACGACGGCATCGAACATCGCGCCGTTGCGATAGTGCTCGCGATAGAGGGCAACGGCTTCCTCGGTCTGGTCGTCGCGGTCGAGAAGCTTGGGGAAGGTGGTGCGCAGCGGAGGCCCGATGGCCCAGGCGATTTCGTCCACGGGCGGCACGGGTGCACCGAGGCGGCGCAGCGCGTATTGAATGGACCCGAGGATCCCAGGTTTCGGATCCAGCAAAGTGCCGTCGAGGTCGAACAGGACGTGCATGCAGGGTGTTGAGGGCGACTAGGCCGCGATCGTGAATTTCTGGGCTGTTTCCAAGTCTACGGACACGAGTTGGCTCACACCCTTCTCCGCCATGGTGACGCCGAACAGACGGTTCATGCGCGACATCGTCATGGGATGGTGCGTGATGATGAGGAAGCGGGTGGCCGTTTCCGTAGCCATCTTCTCCAGGAGGGTGCAGAAGCGATCGACGTTGGCGTCGTCCAGCGGTGCGTCGACTTCGTCGAGCACGCAGATCGGTGAGGGGTTGGTAAGAAACACGGCGAAGATGAGGGCCATCGCGGTCAGCGATTGCTCGCCGCCCGAGAGCAGCGAAAGCGTGGCGGGCTTCTTGCCGGGTGGCTTGGCGATGATCTCGAGGCCCGCCTGCAGCGGGTCCTCGTGCTCGATCATCTCGAGCCGGGCCTCGCCGCCGCCGAACAGGGTGGTGAACAGATTGCGGAAGTGTGCGTCGACGGCGTCGAAAGCCGCCTGCAGACGCGTCTCGCCCTCGGTGTTGATCTCGGCAATGCCACCGCGCAGCTTGGCGATGGCGGACTCGACATCGGACTTCTCCTTGTTGAGGTCCTCGAACTGCTTCGCCAGCGTCTCGAGGTCCTCGTCCGCCTGCAGGTTGACGCCGCCCAGGCGTTCGCGATCGGCCTTGAGCTTGGTGAGCTGGGCGTCCGCGCCGTCGAGCGCGGGTAGTGCTGCATCCGGCTCGAGCTGCGCGAGCGATAAACATGCTTCGGGGGCGCAGCCGAGCGTGTCGCGGATCTTGCGGGCTTCGTCGCTGCGCCGGGCGCGCGCGGCTTCCAGGCGGGCCTCTGTCCGCGCGCGCTCCTCGCGATGGTCGGCAACGGCGCCCTGTGCAGCACGCAGCGCCTGCGCCGCTTCGCGATGCGCGGCGTCGGCGGCGGCAAGCTGATCGGCTGCGGCTTGACGGTCGTCTTCGGCCTTCGACACCTCGCTTAAGAGCTTCTGGCGGCGCTCCTCGATCAGGGCCGGCAGGTCCGCGAGCTTGTCGAGCTCTGTCTTGGCCTCGGTGAAGCGCTGCTCCAGCGTCGCGATCTGCTGCACGGCGCCGGCCGAGCGCGTGGCCCAGCGCTCGCGCTCGGTTTTGATGGCCGTCTGCCGCTCGGTGCGGGCGCGGTGCTCGCGCTCGAGCGCGATCAACTCGGTCTTCGCTTCTGCGACCTGCGTTCGGAGATCCACGGCTGCCTGCTGGGCGGTGACGACCTCGGCTTCGAGCGTTTCCGTGCCGGCCAAGGTTTCGAGCGTGGCTTCGGTCTCCGACACCAGCTCGTGCGCTTCGACGATCTCGTCCTGCGCGCGCTCCTTGGCGTCGTTCACGCTCGCGATCTTGGCTTCGGTCTCGCGCGCCTGGCGCTCCATCACGGTCAGAGTTTCACGGGTCTGGGCAAGGCGGCCCTGGCTTTCGCGCCACTGCTGACGCAACTGCCGTTCGGTGTCACGGGCCTCGCGCAGCTTCTGGGCGGCCGCTTCGGCCTCCTCGCGGGCGACCTGCGCCGCCTGCTGCTGGGCACGCTCCTGGCCGGCGAGCAGACCGAGCCGGCCGCGCTCGCGCAGGCGGCTTGCCGCAGCCTCGGCGCCCTGCGCGGCTGAGACGAAACCGTCCCAGCGCCACAGCTCGCCCGTGATGGAGACGAGTCGCTGACCCGGCTTCAACTGGCTCTGCAGGCGGGCGCCATCGGTTTGGCGCACGACGCCGATCTGCTTGAGCCGCCGCTTCAGCTCGGGTGGTGCATCGACCTGGGACGACAGCGGCTCGACACCCTGCGGCAACGCAGGGTCGGCCTCGGTCGCCTTGTTGAGACGCCAGTGCGAGGGTGCGTCCTGCGAAACGGGGGCGTCGAGGTCGTCGCCGAGGGCGGCGGCCAGCGCCAGCTCGTACCCGGTTGAGACTTTGATATCGTCGAGAACCGGTGGCGGGGCGCCTTCGTCTGCGGGCTTCAAGAGTTTGGTGAGCGTCTCGACCTCGGTCTTGAGCCGGCCGGCGGTAAGGCCGACCTCGGTCGCCACCTCGGTCTTCGCCTTGGCGTCGGCGTCGGCGTCCTGGGCTGCTTCCTCGGCGGCGATGGCCTGGGCCTCGATCTCGGCGATCTCGGTCATGAGCTGCTGGCCGAGGTCGGCTGCAGCTTTGAGCTTGGACGCATCCGGTGCCCGGCCGATGATTTCGCGAGTCTGTGCCTCCAGCGCGAGGAGCTGGCGCTCCAGCTTCTGCAGGCGCTCCTTGCGCTCGCGCAGCTGCGCTTCCGTGCTTTGGCGGCGTGCACGCGCATTGGCGGCGGCTGTGGTGAGCTCGCTGAGGCGAGCCTCGGCGGCCTTCAGCGCGGAGTCGGTCTGGTCGTAGGCCGCCAGCGCCTTCTGCTCGAATTCGGATGCGAGCTTGTCGGTGTTCTCGAGCGCGCTTGCCTCGGCTTCGAGGCGCGCGAGCGACTCCTTGGCTTCCGCGATGAGCGATTCCTCGCGCTCCTTGTCGCGCTGGAACTGCTCGACGCGGGCTTCCAGTTCCCGGCTGCGCTCCTGGGTGCGCTGCGCCTCGCGCTCGAGGTTCTCCTGCTCCAGCTTGAAGCGATGCAGCACAGCCCCCTTGACTGCTTCCTGCTCGCGCAACGGCTGGATCTTGTCCGCCGTCTCTGCCTCCAGCTTCACCGCCTGCGCCTCGGCCTGGGTGGCGCGGCCGACCAGCTCGAGCGCGGTGGTGAGGTTCGCCTCCTCGCTGCCGACCTGGTCCTGCGCCGCCGTCCACTGCAGGTGCAGGACGACCGCTTCCAGTCTGCGGATCTCGCCGGACAGCTCCTTGTAGCGGCGGGCCGCGCGGGCCTGGCGCTTGAGGCTTTCCACCTGAGAGTTGAGCTGCCCGAGGATGTCGTTGACGCGCGCGAGGTTGGCTTCCGCCGCTTTCAGGCGCAGTTCGGCCTCGTGCCGGCGGCTGTGCAGGCCGGCGATGCCGGCGGCGTCTTCCAGGATGCGGCGGCGCTGGTCGGGCTTGGCGTTGACGATCTCGCCGATCTGGCCCTGGCGCACCAGCGCGGGAGAACGGGCGCCGGTGGCGGCATCCTCGAACAGGATGCGCACGTCGCGCGCGCGCATCTCCTTGCCGTTGATGCGGTAGGCGGAGCCGGCCTCGCGCTCGATGCGGCGCGTGACCTCCAGCAATTCATTGTCGTTGAACTCGGCAGGCGCGGCGCGTTCCTTGTTGTCGAGGAAGATCGTGACTTCGGCCGTATTGCGCGCAGGCCTCCCGCCGGAGCCCGAGAAAATGACGTCGTCCATGGCGGCAGCGCGCATGCTCTTGTGGGACGTCTCGCCCATCACCCAACGCAGCGCCTCGAGCAGGTTGGACTTGCCGCAGCCGTTGGGGCCCACCACGCCGGTGAGGCCAGACTCGATCAGCAGGTCTGTTGGCTCCACGAACGACTTGAAGCCGATGAGGCGGAGCCGGTTGATATGCATAGGGCCGATGTACCTCGAACAGCAAAGCGCGCGACGACGGCTCTAGGATTGGGGCTGGCGACTCGGGTCAGCGGACCTTGCGCGCGCCGGGCGATTCGGCGGTGCGGCCGGCCAAAAGGGGATCCACCATCTCGCGGATCTCCTTGATCCCGATCACGGATTTCACCAGCTTGCCTTGAATGAAGAAGTTTGGCGTGCCGATGATGCCGAGCGCGCGGCCACGTTCCTTGATCCCGTTGAGCGCAGCGATCATGCCGCGATTCTCACGGCAGCTGTCAAATTGCGCGCGGGTCATCCCCACCTGTGCGGCCACCTTGAAGATCGGGTCGGGGCGAACTTCCTGGCTGACCCAGGATGCCTGCTGAAGCATGAGCTTCTCATACAACACGAAGTACTTCTCGGGCGGTGCGCAACGCAGCGCAACGGTAGCGAGGCCCGACTGCTTGCCGATCGGGAACTCGGCGCGCAGCACGTAGCGCACCTTGCCGGTGTCGATGTACTCGCGCTTGAGAATGGGGAACGCCTCGACGTGGAACTTGCGGCAGTAGGGGCAGGTCATCGAGGCGTACTGCACGATAGTGACAGGCGCGTCGGCGCGGCCCATCGACATCTCCGGCAGCGGGCCGGGCTTCATGATCTCCTCGATCGAGGGATTCTCGATCACCTCGCGCCGGCCGATGGAGGTTTCCGGCTGGTCGTTGAAGGGGTTGAACGCCGGCGCGTCCTTGGTCGAGCCGGTCACGAGCTGCGCGCTGGCGGTCTCGGAACTGCTCGCCAGCGTCGAGGCATCGCCGGAACACCCGCCGAGCACGAGGAGCAGGCTCAGGATCAGCAGCCCTGGGAGCCTGCTCCGCAAGTGCGTCAGCCCTTGTTGAGGAGAGGCGCGATCGCCTTGTCGAAGTCGTCGATACCGACGCCGTCGAGCTTCTTGCCGTTGACGAAGAAGGTCGGCGTCTGCACCACGCCGAAGCGCTCGTTGGCAACCTTGCGCACCGACAGGATGTCAGTGAGCAACTTCTCTTTCTGCGGCGTCAGCTTTTGCTCGTTGGCGGCCGGGATGCAGGCATCGAACGCGGTCTTGGTCAGGCCGGCCTGCTGGCCGATGGCGAACAGCTTGTTCCTGAGCTCATCGATGGATTTGGCCTGCGCCCAGTCGTCCTGGCGCGAGAACATCGCCGAGATCAGCGGCATCGCCTTGTCATCGCCGGCGCAGCGCGCCGTCATGGAGGCAAGCGCGGCGCGGTCGTCGAGCGGGAATTCGCGGAACACCACGCGCACGAGGCCTTTGTCGATGTACTTCTCTTTCAGTGCGGGCAGCACGTTGTTGTGGAAGTTGGCGCAGTGGCTGCACGTCATCGAGGCGTACTCGACGATGGTGACGGGCGCGTCGTCCTTGCCGAGGGCGAGCTCGGGCATCGGCCCCGGCTTCATCAGCTCTTCCGGCGTGACGGCGGCAGCGGCGGAAGGCCGGCGCGCACCGCGGCGAGGCCGGCGTGCTTCGTCAGTCCGGGGCGCCGGACGGATCAGCGAGTAGATCATCGTGCCAACCACACCTGCGGTGGCCACCACGGCACCCATGTATACGAGCTTGCGCCGGTCGATCGAATTGAGCGATTCCGCCACGAGTAATGCTCCTGGATGAAAACCTAGAACCGCCGCCAATAGACGTGATCCATGGCCGCAACGGTGTTGGCTGATAGCACAAGTTTCGGCTTGGATAAGCTAAAAAAACCGACAAGGAACCGCCTCAGCGGTGGGCGGTGACCTGTCCTGCAAGCCGGGACAGCGCCTCGCGCAGCCGTGGATCGCTGACGCCTGCGACGTCGACCTGAACCGGAGCGGACGCGCGCGCCGGTCTTGCAGGCGGCATGGGCTCGACGCGCACGGGTGCCTGCACCACCCGGATCTGTGCGACGGCGGCGTAGCCGAAATAAGCGTTGATGCGCTCGATGATCTGGCGCGACGCGTATTGGACCTCAAGCGCCTGGCTCGCGTCCACGCGCATGACCAGCGTGGCGCCGGCTCGCTTCGAATTCGCTTCCTGTATGTCGTCAACGGTGCGGGAGGTGCGCGGCCAGCTCAAACGCTCGGGATAGGTTATGGCCGCAAAGTCCCGCCCGACGATGGCGGACCAGTCCATGACCAGGGTCGAAGCCGAAAACCCGTACTTTTGAAACGCCTTCGCGGTCAGCGCCGGAACGAAGCTGCCAAGCGCCTTGGCCCCGGAAAACCCCTTCCTGGGCCGGTTAATAGCTTGCCTGGGCGTTTGGCGTGTTTGGTTCACAGCGATATCGCGGCCTGTCTCTCGCCCCTCGTCGGAGGCGGCCTATGATGAACGGGGTGATTCGCGAGGTTCGAAAAGGGTCCTGATGGCGCGCGCGCGAGGGGCTGCACTGGCTGTGGCGGAAGGGCAACGGACGCCGCAGGCCTCCCCGCCGAATACCGCGGAGGCCCTGCTGCGCTGGTACGACCGTGAGGCGCGGGTGCTGCCGTGGCGGGTTCGGCGGGGTAGGCAGGATCCTTATCGCGTCTGGCTGTCCGAGATCATGCTGCAGCAGACGACGGTGAAGGCCGTCATTCCTTATTACATGGCATTCCTGGTGCGATGGCCGGACGTGGTGTCACTGGCCGCGGCCCCGCTCGATGACGTGCTCGCGGCATGGGCGGGGCTCGGCTACTACAGGCGCGCGCGCAATCTTCACAATTGCGCGAGGATCGTCGCGCGCGAGCAGGGCGGCCGCTTCCCGGACAGCGAGGATGCCCTGCGTGCGCTTCCCGGCATCGGCCCCTACACGGCGGCCGCCATCGCCGCCATTGCCTTTGAACGCAAGGCAACGCCGGTGGATGGCAATGTCGAGCGCGTGGTGGCGCGCCTGTTTGCCGTGCAAGAGCCGCTACCCGCCTGCAAGGCAGAATTGAAGCAGCTGGCGCGCACGCTCACGCCCGCTGCGCGGTCCGGCGATCACGCGCAGGCGATGATGGATCTGGGTGCTACCATCTGCACGCCGAAGCGGCCGAGCTGCGAACGCTGTCCGCTGTCGCACGGGTGCCGCGCACGTGCATTGGGCATCGCGGACGGCCTGCCTCGGCGCAGCGCGAAACCGGAGCGGCCGGTGCGCCGGGGCATTGCGTTCCTGGCACTGCGTGAGGACGGCCACGTCCTGCTCCGCAAGCGGCCCGAGACGGGGTTGCTGGGCGGGATGCTGGAAGTGCCGTCCTCGGAGTGGCGCGAAACGGACGTTTCCTTCCAGAAGGCCGCACAATCAGCTCCAGTGCGCGGCAACTGGACGGCGGTTCCCGGCGTTGTCGTGCACGTCTTCACGCATTTTCGACTGGAGATGCAGGTCTATCGCACCGTCGTCGAGGTGACCTCGAAGGGCGCGCGCGACCCGAAAAAGGGCCAGTGGGTCGCGCGCCGGAATCTCGATCGCGTCGCCTTGCCGAGTGTCATGCGCAAGATCATCGCCCACGGCCTGAGAACGAAGTGATCTGGGAGCAGCCATCATGGAGCACTTGTCGCGTCTGTGGTTCGCCCTCGTCGGCGCCATCCTGGTGCTGCTGGCGTCAGGGCTTGTCATCGCCGGCATGTACCAGGTGACAAGCTCGATCCTCCGCTCCGGGGAGATGATCAACCAGCGCCTCCTGTCGGCGGTGGGCTACGTGGTGATTGCCGTCGCGGTGTTCGACGTCGCCAAGTATCTGCTGGAAGAAGAGGTGATCCGCGAGCGTGAGTTGCGGCAGGTGGGGGAGGTGCGGCGCAGTCTGACGCGGTTCACGTCCACGATCCTCATTGCCGTGCTTCTCGAAGCCATCGTGCTGATCTTCAAGATGGCGGAGGACGACGTGACCTTGATGATCTACCCCACCATCTTGCTGCTGGCGGGCGTGGCAATGCTGGTCGGTCTCGGCGTTTTCCAGCGCATGGCTGTTTCTGCCGAGCGCGCCACAGGCGAGCACGAGGATGATGCCGGACACACAAAGCCCAAGCGGGCGCAAGCGAAGCCGGGTTAGCGCGCCTGCTGGGCAAGCCCGTCGAAATGGCCGCGCCGTTGCAGCCACGCGAGCAGCGCAAGCGCCGGCAGGGCGGCGGCGGCGGTGAGGATGAAGAACAGCGGCCAGCCCACTGCGTTGACGAGAAACCCGCTGCCCGAGGAGAGGAACGTGCGCCCCGTCGAGGCGAGCGCAGAGAGCAGCGCGTACTGTGTCGCGGTGTGCAGGGGATTGCCGCACAGCGCGGAAAGATAGGCCACGAAAATCACGGTGCCGATGGCGCCGGTGAAGTTCTCGACGATGATGGCCGCCGTCAGCGCCCATGCCGCGACAGGCTGGAAGTAGAGCCACACGAAGGCGAGATTGGAGACCAGCTGAAGGACTGCGCCGAGCCACAAGGCGCGCGATAGCGGCAGGGTGCGCGCCACCACGCCGCCCGCGAAGCCGCCGATCAGGAGCGCGACGAGGCCGATGCCTTTCACCACCGCCGCGTAGGTCGCCTTGTCATAGCCCATGCCACCGATCACGAACGGTGCCGTCATGGTGCCGGCGAGCGCGTCGCAAAGTTTGTAGAGCACCACGAACACCAGCACGGCGATGGCCGCATCGCGCGTCAGGAAATCCGCGAAAGCGCCCCTGGCGGCAGTGAACACGCGGGTCAGTGCATCGGCTTTGGACTCGTGCGCGCGGCCCGCGACATCCTCAGGCTCGCGCCCCGCAAGCACCGCGAGCATGCCGACAATCACGAGCGCTGCAGCAACCGCGTACGCGATGGGCCAGATCGACTCTTTGGAGACCCCGCGCGCCTCGAGCCACGCCGAGAGGCCAATCACACCTGCACCGGAAGCCAGCATGCCGATGCGATAAGCCGCGACGTATCCCGCCATGCCTGCGGCCTGCTCGTCGGTGGGAAGGCTTTCCACGCGAAAGGCATCGATCACGATGTCCTGCGTCGCGGAGGTGAAGGCCACGAACAGCGCGCCAAGTCCCACCATCAGCGGCGCGGAAACCGGATCGCGCGTGCCCAGAAACAGAATTGCGATCATCAGCGCGAGCTGCGTGGCGATAAGCCATCCACGCCTGTGCCCCAAGCGTTCGGAAAGCCACGGCACGCCCAAAGCATCCACCACCGGGGCCCACAAAAACTTCAAGGTGTAGGGCAGCCCGGCCAGAGCAATAAGCCCGATGGTGCCGAAGTCTACGCCGCGCTCGGCCATCCAGACGCGCAGCGTCTCCCCGGAGAGTGCCAGCGGCAGGCCTGCGGAAAAGCCGAGCAGGGTTACAATCAGTACGCGGGCGCGCAGGAAAACCGCCATGGCCTCGGCGAAGGTCGGCTTGCGCGGGGTGTCGGACTCGGCCGGAACTGACATGCGCTCTTCCATCGGTCTATTCCGGTGGCGGGTCAACTGTTGCGGCTGCTATCTGCCGTCGCGACGGATAAGGTGCTGCATCACTCCGAGGAGAGCGCTCCGCAATGTTCCAGAGCAGGCCTGTAGCCCGAACGCAGCTCTTGCTGCTGCTGTCCATCGTCATCCTGGGGTGTTCATCCGCTGCTGTCCTAGGACAGACGGCCACGGGTGCCGCCTCCTCACTGGAGGCGACCTGCGCCGACAAGACGTCGAACGTGGAGATCACCGCCTGCGCTGCTGCTTTCGCCGCCAAGGCCGACCGCGACCTGAATGCAGTCTGGCAGCGCGTGCTATCTTCTATCGACGGCGCCACCCACCTCACCAAGGCCCAGCGTGCCGACTGGCGCGCGAAATTGATCGCGGCCCAGCGCCATTGGGTCGCCTTCAAGACCGCGGATTGCGGCGAGCCGGTGGGCTACGAGTGGTTCGGAGGAAGCGGCATGTCGAGCGCCGTCTCGACCTGCCTCGCCAAGCACACGACGGACCGCGTGCAGGACCTCAAGGCGCGCTACCTGGACCGATAGCGCGCCGCGCCCTGTTTACTCCGCCGCCACGAGCCCCGATGGACGCGCGAGCCCGAGCTGGCGCTTGGCAACTTCGCGCAGCGCGTCGATCGGCTTCAATTTTCCCTCGACCTCGTAGTGCCAGTAGGTCCAGCCGTTGCACGCGGCCTTGCCCTGCATCTGCGCGCCGAGACGGTGAATTGAGCCCTGCTGCCCCTGCGCCGCGAGCGTGCCGTCTGCCTTCACTTCCGCGCGGATGCGGCGTCGCTCGTCGGTGAGTTCCCGGCCCGGCTCCAGGATGCCGAGCTCGATGATGGTGCCGAACGGCACCCTCGGCTCGCCGCGCTTGCCCTTGGCCACCTCGAGCGAGGACGGCGGCAACGGCCGCACCTTGTCGATGCGCGCGCGCGCCACCGCGGCGTAGTCCTTGTCGCGCTCGATGCCGATCCACTTGCGTCCGAGCCGGCGCGCAACAGCGCCGGTGGTGCCGGTGCCGAAGAAAGGATCGAGCACCACGTCTCCCGGATTGGTGGTCGCCAGCAGCACGCGATGCAGCAGCGCCTCCGGTTTTTGCGTCGGATGCGCCTTGCGCCCCGCGCCGTCCTTCAAGCGCTCCGGGCCCGCACATATCGGAAACAGCCAGTCGGAGCGCATCTGCAGATCGTCGTTCAGCGCCTTCATGGCCTCGTAGTTGAAGGTCACGCGCGATTTCTGCTCGCGCCCCGCCCAGATCAGCGTCTCGTGCGCGTTGGTGAAGCGTTTTCCCCGGAAGTTCGGCATCGGATTGGTCTTGCGCCACACGATGTCGTTCTGAATCCAGAAGCCGAGATCCTGCAGTGCCGCGCCGAGGCGGAACACGTTGTGATAGGAGCCGATCACCCAGATGGCCCCGTTGGGCTTCAGGATACGCCGGCACTCGCTGAGCCATTTGCGCGAGAAAGCGTCGTAGTCGGCAAAGCTCGAGAACTTGTCCCAGTCGTCGTCCACACCGTCCACGACCGTGTTGTTCGGGCGCAGCAGATCGCGCTCGAGCTGCAGGTTGTAGGGCGGGTCGGCGAAAACGAGATCGATGCTTTCGGACGGGAGCTTCTTGAGCTCCGCGAGGCAGTCGCCGATCAGGATTCTATCGGTCGAAGACGCAGTTGCACGCAAACGCGCTACCATGGTGACGCAACTCTCTACCAACACACGACCACAAGGACTGCATGCAACCTAGCACAGGTTTCACGCGTTCAGTTGTCGGGCAAACTCGGATGAATCGCACTCCCACATGTTGTCATCCCGGAAAGCGCAAAGCGCGCATTCGGGACCCAAGGGGCAACATGTGGATCAGAAAAACCGCGACACCCCGCCGCGCCGTGTTGCCATGACAAGTCCACGTTGGTGCGCCACATTCACGTATACGCGGCAGAGGCCGCTTCCCCCGACAAAAAGGAGAGTGCAATGCTGCTGACCAAGTCGCGTGTGCTCGTTTCCGCACTGTCTGTTGCAGCTGTTGCCGGCGCTGTCGCGCTCGGATTCGGGTCGTCCTATGTCGGCGAGGCCTTCCAGCCAGCGGTCATTCAAGCGGCGACGGAACCAGCGCCGGCAGAAAACCCGCTTCTGGTCTCCGGCAAGCCTGCGGACGCGTCTGACCGCGTGCGCGTGGAAGCCCCATCGACGCGCGTTGATGTCAACAAGGACAGCGGCAAGGTCCGCGTTGAGGCCCCACACACGCAAGTGCAGGTCGATCCTGACCAGGGCCGGGTGCGCGTGCGTGCGCCCTACGTCAATCTCGACATCCGCTGGTAGCGCGATCTCTTCGCCTGGCTTGATTTTCAAGAACGCCCGTGGCCAATCTCGGCGCCAGGAGTGATCTCAGGGCGCATCGTCATGACCACCACCAGGAGCGGATTGCTGGGCGTGCTTGGCCGGACTGACAGTCCGCGCCGGGAAACCCTGCGCTCGGAGCTGGCGCGTACGCGCCAGGCCGAAGGCCGGCCGCGCGCCAAGCCGAAGCTGGTTCTCGCCAGCGCCTCGCCGCGCCGGCTGATGCTGCTCGCCCAGATCGGCATCGAGCCCGATGCATTGCGCCCGTCGGGCGTCGATGAATCTCCCAAGAAGAGTGAGATGCCGCGCGCCCTGGCGACGCGGCTTGCGCGCGCCAAGGCCGAGGAGGCGCGCGACAACATCGCCAACGATACCGACATCGCCGATGCTTACGTGCTGGCCGCCGACACGGTCGTGGCCGTCGGGCGGCGCGTGCTGGTGAAGCCTCAGCATCTGGAAGAAGCCATCGCCTCCCTGCAGCTGCTCTCCGGCCGCGCCCATCGCGTCCTCACGGCCATCTGCCTGATCACGCCCGAGGACAAGGTGCGCTTCAAGCTGGTCGACACGCGCGTACGCTTCAAGCGCCTGTCAAAGGAGGAGATGGAGGCCTACATCGCCTCACGCGAGTGGCGCGGCAAGGCCGGAGGCTATGCAATCCAGGGCCTCGCCGGCTGCTTTGTGCAGAAAATCTCAGGCTCCTACACCAATGTCGTCGGCCTGCCGCTGACGGAAGTCGCCAACGCCCTTGTCGGCGAGGGTTTCCCGATCCATTTCAATTGGCTCAAGATGGGTGAGGCGGTCCTCGATTGAGGCGGCGCTCACCCACTGCTGGCTGAAGGGTTTTGATGGCGTCTTCCGTGCCACCGTCCGGTGTTGTTAAAGGCAAGTGCCCGGTCTGCAGCGCGCCGACCGTCGCGGCATACCGGCCGTTCTGCTCGCGCCGCTGTGCCGACGTCGACCTCTCGCGCTGGCTGCGTGGCGCCTACGCCATCCCCGACAGAGTCGAGAGCGAGGACGGCGACGAGGCCGATCCCGCCCAAGCCAAGCCCGGCGACGAGCCGCGCTAGCCCGCACACCTCTCTCCTGTCATCCCTGCCGAAGCGTAGCGGAGAGCCGGGACCCAGGAGCCGCAAGCTGCGACGCCATTTGTAGCTCTGGGTCCCGGATACTGCGCTTCGCGCAATTCCGGGATGACAGCTGTTCTCCTGGTTACCGCGCGAAGCCGGCGATAGTGGACACCACGCGCCCGTCCTGGCCGGCGAAGCCGTGATAGCCGCCCGCCTGGCACGGATTGCCGCTGTCGCGCCCTCCGTCGAACCACGCGACGGTCACCTTCGCGCCGCCCCACGCTTTGAACGGCTCCACCGCAGATGGCGGCGTATACTTGCAGCCGTCCTGCTTGTGGTGCACCACCAGCGTTCGTGGCAATGCGCCGGCGGAGCCGATCTGCCCGCGCACCTCGTTCAGGAACCCTGCGGTGAGCACGATGCCGTTCGGCTTGGCCGACAGGGCCTCGGGCACACGCAGCGTGCCGCGGCTCGTTCCCACCACGTACACCGGGCTTGCAATCTTGCGCATGTACGCAACAGCGGCGGCGGCACTCACACCGCGGTCGATCGTCAGCGTCGCAATGCCGTGGCCGACATAAGCCTTGCGCGTGCGTACGAGCTGGTTGCCCTTGAGGCTTGAGAACGATCCATCCGGACGAACGCCGAGCACGCCGTCTCCGCCGGGAATCAAAATCACGCTCGCGCGTGCGGAAGCCGGCTTGTTGAGCAGCGCCCAGCCGCCGCCAACCTGCACGGCTTGGTCGGCGAATGCGGGCGTAGCGGCCAAGGTGACGCTTGCCAGCAGGATCCTGAATATGGCGATCACGCAAACCTCCTCCCCTCCGGGTAACCGGGCAATTGAGAGCACACCCTTTGATGGCGCGCCATGCCCGCGGATAGGGCGGACACCCGCACGACCAGCTAGGTGGCTGTTCGGTCTCTCGATTTTTCTTTCCTAACGCTGCGGCGATGGTCTGCTTGCTGGCCGCTCGAAACGTCTGATAGACCCCACGCTAGAAGAACGCGGGGGATCAGCCCGCGGTCGAGGAAACCCCAAGCTATTCAGCCCCGTGCCCGCCATCTTTGACCGCATGAGATGGCCGCGCGCCGTCCCACCGGCCCTCACCACTGCCGGCTTGCCCAGCTTCGGAGCGTCCGCCGAGCGCATGCAGACGTTTCGCACCAGGGACTATCGGCTCGCAGCCTGCGTGTTCATCCTCGTCTGGGCGTTGCTCGCCGCGCCGTGGCTCAGCGGTGCCGTCACCATCCCCTACGACGCCAAGGCGCTCTTCCACTCGCAGCTCCAGTTTCTCGCCAACGCCTTCCACTCCGGACAGTCTCCGTGGTGGAACCCCAACTCGTTCGCGGGCATGCCGCAGATCGCCGATCCACAATCGCTGATTTTTTCGCCCGCGGTGCTGCTCGCCTACTTCGAGAGAATCCCGAGCTTCCGCGAGCTCGATACCTACGTCTTCATCCTGCTCGCGCTGGGTGGACTTGCAATCTTCAAGCTATGCCAGGATCGCGGCTGGCATCCTGCGGGCTGCACCGTCGCAGCCATCGTGTTTGCGTTCGGCGCCTCATCTGCCTGGCGCGTCCAGCACATCGCGCACATCCAGAGCCTCGCCTACTTCGCAATCGGCATGTGGCTGCTGGCGCGGGCGCTGCAACGGTCATCGGTTATCTATGGGGTCCTTGCCGGCATCGCCGCCGGCATGATGATGATCGAGCCGAACCAGGTCGCCCTTCTCGGCGCCTATGTGCTCGCAGGCATCTGCGTGGCGCATTGGCTTCAGAGCGCCAACCGGCGGGCTGCGCTCATCGCAAGCATCAAGCCGCTCGCCTGCGCCGTCGCCGCGGGTGCGCTGCTTGACGCCGTGCCGCTCATCTCCACCTACCTCTTTCTGGAATCCTCCAACCGGCCTGAAATTCTTTTCAGCGAGGCCGTGCGCGGCTCCCTGCATCCCGCCTCGCTGCTGACGGCGGTCGTGCCGGACATGTTCGGCTCCATCAACGCCAACATCGACTACTGGGGTCCCTACAGCCAGTGGTGGAACAAGAACGAGCTGACCGTGTCGTTCAACATGAGCCAGATGTACGTCGGCACCCTGCCCGTGTTGCTCCTGCTCACGGTCGGCGTTGTCCGCGGCGCGCTATGGGCCCGCGAGGTCCGCGCTTTCGCCGTCGCCACGCTGGTGCTGCTGGCGTACGCGCTCGGCGGCTATACGCCGGTCTTTCAGCTGTTCTTCCACTACCTTCCGGGCGTCGCCTTCTTCCGGCGGCCTGTCGACGCCACGTTTCTCATTGGGACGATGCTCGCCATCCTTGCCGGCTACCTCGTGCATCTGTGGGCAAGCGGGAAACTGCCCGCCGCCTCGCCTCGCGCGCGCGCCGTGGAGATCACCCTGCTTGTTTCGATCCTGGCAGCGGGTCTGGCTATCGCCTGGGGCTACGGCAAGACCGCGGACGCCTGGGAGCCATTGGCGATGGGCGCGATCTGGATCGCTGCCGCCGCGCTCATCCTGTCAACGCCTGTTGCCTGGGTGAAGCGCAGCGCGCCGCTGGCAATCATCGCACCCGCCCTCTTCCTCGCCGGCGACCTGGCCTGGAGCAACGGTCCCAACGAGTCCACCGGCGTGCCGCCCGCCGAGTATGAAGTTCTGAAGCCCGACTGCAAGAATGCGACGGTCCGGTTCCTGAAGGATCACCTGCGCAGCGGCACGAACTCGCCCTGGCGCGACCGGATCGAAGTCGTCGGCGTCGGCTTTGACTGGCAGAACGTCGCGCAGGTGCACGGCTTTGAGAGCACGCTCGGCTACAACCCGTTGCGCCTCGCCGAGCTGTCGCTCGCCACCGGCGCGCGGGATTACATCGCCGGTCCGGACCAGAAGACGTTCTCGCCGCTGTTCTCCTCCTACGACTCGCCCATGGCCGATCACCTCGGCATTCGCTTCGTCGTGACGGGCGCGCCGATAGAAGAGATCGATCGCAAGCTGGGGCCTGCCGCGCTGAAGCTTGTCGCGCTCACGTCCGACGCATTCATCTACGAGAATCTGCATGCCCTGCCGCGCGTGCTGTTCGCGACGGACTGGCAGCGCGCGGATTTCGCCCACCTCACAAAAACCGGCAACTGGCCGTCGTTTGATCCGCGCCGCACCGTGCTGTTGGAAAACGCGCCGGCGCGCCGTGAAAATCTCATCGCGCTTGCAAAGCTCTCCGGCGCCTCCGGCGCCTACATTCGGGCCTATGAGAACACCAGGGTCGTGGTCGACGTCACCGCCGCCCAGCCCGGTTTCCTCGTCCTGCACGATCTCTGGCACCCGTGGTGGGAGGCGGAGGTCGACGGCCGGGAGGTGCCGATCTTGCGCGCAAATGTGCTGTTCCGTGCCGTCGAGCTGCCTGCCGGCCGCCACACCGTGACGTTCCGGTTCAAGCCGCTCGCGGGTGCCATGGCGGAAGTCAGCGAGAAACTCTTCGAGCCGGTTGCCAAGGCTGCAACGTCCGCTGTCCGCCCGATCAGCGTAGTCCCGCTGCCTTGAGGTAACGTCCCTCTCGGGCTCAGTCGGCGATCACCGGCTTCAGGTCGTGCACCGGCGGTTTCACCGGCACGCCGGGAAACACCGAGCCCTCCTCGAACCACGTGCGCGGCGCAGGCGTGCCCCACAGCGTCTGCCGGCGCGGATCGCGCAGCGACCAGCGGATCGGCTCGAAGTCGGGATCGACCGTGAGATAGTCCGACGTATAGAGCTCGGTGCGGTGTCCGTCGGGATCGCGCACGTAGAGGAAGAACGCGTTGGAAATGCCGTGGCGGCCGGGACCGCGCTCCATGTTGGCCAGGTAGCCGGTCGAGGCCATCAGGTCGCACAGGTGGATGATGTTGAGCGCGGTCGGCACCCAGTAGGCGATGTGGTGCAAGCGCGGCCCACGGCCGTTTGTGAACGCCATGTCGTGCACGCCACCCTTGCGATGCATCCACGCGGCTGCGATGCGCGGCACCGCGTCGTCGCTCTCGGCGTACTCGGTCAGCCGGAAGCCGAGCGACGCGTAGAACTCGATGGAGGCCTGCGGGTCGGGCGTGAATACATTAAAGTGGTCGAAGCGCTGCGGATGGCAGCCGGCGTAATGCCCGTACTGCTGCAGGATGCGCTCGCGCTGGTCCATCTTGAAGTACAGCTCGAGCGGGTTGCCCTGCGCGTC
>CADEEC010000016.1:20162-35737 GCA_902826255.1 uncultured Hyphomicrobiales bacterium
AACCCCCGATCTTCGGCACATTGTGCGTGTCGTAGGCAACCGCCACGTTCTTCGTCTCCATGTAGAAGTCGAACGAATAGTCGCCGCCGTCGCGGCCGATGCCGGAGGCCTTCATGCCGCCGAACGGCGTCGGCAGATGGCGCACGTTCTCCGAGTTGACCCAGACCATGCCGGCCTCCAGATCGCGCGCGACGCGGTGCGCGCGGCCGACGTCTCGCGTCCAGATGTAGCCGGTGAGGCCGTAGCGCACGTCGTTGGCAACTTTCACTGCATCCGCCTCGTCGTCGAACGGCACCACCGTCAGCACCGGACCGAATATCTCGTCCTGCGCGATTCGCATGCTTTGCTTTGCATCAAGATACAGCGTCGGCTCCACATAATTTCCCGTGCCATCCATCGCCCGCCCGCCGCCGCAGGCGATCTTCGCGCCCTCCTTCTTGGCTGACGCCGGGAAGCTCAGCACCTTATCGACATGCGTTGCGTGAATGAGCGGCCCGATCTCGGTGGCGGGATCGAGCGGGTGGCCGACCTTGATCTTCTTCACCCGCTCAGTGAGCTTCGCCGTGAAGGCGTCGTAGATCGAGCGCTGCACCAGTGCCCGGCTGGAGGATGTGCAGCGCTCGCCGTTCAGGCTGTAGATCATGAACAGCACCGCATCGAGCGCGCGCTCGAGGTCGGCATCGTCGAACACGATCACCGGGTTCTTGCCGCCGAGCTCGAAGTGCACGCGCTTCAGCGTCGGCGCCCCTTGCGCCATGATCAGAGACCCGGTCTTGCTGTCGCCGACGAAGCCGACAGCCTTGATCAGCGGATGCTCGGTCAGTGCCTTGCCGGCGGTCTCGCCCATCCCGTGCACGACGTTGACCACCCCGGCCGGCAGGCCATGCTTGCGGATGACGCCGTCCATGATCTCGGTGAGCAGCGTGGCAGAAAGCGGGCTCCACTCCGCCGGCTTGTGCACCACTGTGCAGCCGGCGGCGAGCGCCGGTGCGATCTTCCAGGTGGAGAGCATGAACGGTGTGTTCCACGGCGTGATCACGCCCACGGGGCCGATTGGCTGGCGCAGGGTGTAGTTGATGTGGTCCGTGTCGGGCAGCGACAGGCCGTCGGCGGCGCCGGGGGCGCGGTCGGCAAAGAATCGGTAGTTCTCGGCGCCGCGCAGGGCCGCCTTGGCCATGTAGCGGATTGGCTGGCCGGTATCCATGCTCTCGACCAGCGCAATTTCCTCTGCGCGCGCCTCGATGGCGTCGGCAATGGCGTGCAGGATGGTGCGGCGCTTCGGGCCCGGGAGCGCACGCCACGCCGGGAACGCGGCCGTGGCCGCCTTGGCAGCCGCATCGATGTCCGCCGCATCTCCTGCCGCCACCTTGGCCAGCGGCGTGTTGTCGACCGGCGACAGCGTGTCGAAGGTCTTGCCGGACTTTGCCGCGCTGCGTTCTCCGGCAATGAAATGCGCAACCGGCGCGCCCCTGAATTGCGCGAGATAGCCTGCGGCCTTGTCGAGATTGGCAGCGAGGGTCGACGTGCTCTTCTTGTCGCTCATGCGGCGCTCCCCTTGCGGCGGGCCTCGACGGCCTCGTGCAGGTTGTTGTGCTTCAGACTGCCGACCGGATCGATCTCGACGATCTCCAGGCTCAATCCCATCGGCCGTGAGGCGAAGGCTTTGGCCGTTTCGGCCTTCACGGCTGCGAAGATATGCTCGGCCGCCTTCTGGCGCACCTCTGGCGCGCGTCCGACGCCGATGCGCGCCTGCACGTGGATGAAGGCATTGTCGGGATGTTTGTCGGCGACGGCATAGATATCGCGCCGCTCGGCCCTTACCCGCACGCCGCCAAGTGGAAACACGCCCGTTTCCAGCGCGGCTGCATGAATGGCCGACAGCAGGCGGGGTAAATCGACATCGCCCTCTATGTTGGCCGAGTATTCGACGATCAGATGGGGCATTCGGAGTATCTCGCGCTCGAGCGATCGGAAACTTAGCAGGGCCTCGCCGCAACCGCCAAACTGTCATCCCGGCGCTTGTCGCCGGGATCCATCGTGCCGCAGACTCCGGCGAGTGGCAGATGGCTGGATACCGGGGACAAGCCCCGGTATGACAGCGGTTTCCAAGGAGACCGATCACATGCGCGTCGACCTCAACTCGGACCTCGGTGAAAGCTTCGGCGCCTGGAAGATGGGCGATGACGATGCCATGCTCGGCATTGTCACCTCCGCCAGCGTGGCCTGCGGCTGGCATGCCGGCGATCCGGTCGTCATGCATCGCGCCTGCGAGATGGCCAAGAAGAAGGGCGTCGCCATCGGCGCGCACCCCTCGTTCAACGACCTGTGGGGGTTTGGCCGGCGCGTGATCCGCGGCACCAGCTTCGCCGATCTCGAAAAGCAGATCGCCTACCAGATCGGCGCGTTGATGGGTGTGGCCGCCATGGTCGGCCACAAGGTCACGCACGTGAAGGCGCACGGTGCGCTCGGCAACCTCATCAACGACGAGGACGACTTCGCCATGGCGATGGCGCGCGCCATCAAGGCGGTAGACCCGAAGCTCGTGTTCATCGTCATGCCGGGCAGGCCAACCGTCAAAGCCGCTGAGAAGCTGGGTTTGCCGATGCTGCAAGAGATTTTTGCCGACCGCGCCTACCAGGACAACGGCCAGCTCGTCATGCGCGGCCAGCCCGGCGCCGTGATCCATGACGTCGACCTTGCGGCGCAGCGCATCGTGCGCGCGTTGCACGACAACGAGATGATTTCCGTCACCGGCAACAAGGTGCCCGTCAAGATCGACACCATCTGCGTGCATGGCGACACGCCGACTGCAGTGGAGATGGCACGCCAGTTGCGCGAGCGCCTGCAGAAGGCCGGCATCGAGCTGATGGCCTACACCGCGACCTAGTTCCGGCGCGACGTCACCGTTGTGCCACGCTTGTGCGTGAAGCTGCGGCGAGTGTTCGTTACCAATTCGCAATGCGCGCCATCGCGTGCGACAATTTTTTGCTCTCAGCCTCGATTTCGGGCGCACGAAACCTACATGCCGGTGTGTGGCGTTCTCTGTGGGGTGGGAACATGAAGTATGTATGCGACGCGGGTCGCAAGACCTGGTTCCGCTTCGAGACGGAACAGGAAGCTGCGCTGGAATCGCGCGCCATGAGCCATGCCGTCGAAAAGTATTTCAAGCAGGCGCAGGCCGAAGCCGTGAAGACCTATGTGCCGCCGAAATCGGCGCACTACATCGAGCAGAACATAGGCTTGAAGGCGCATGTGCAGAAAGCGATGCCCCGCTTTCTCACCTTGCGCGACTCGGAGGGCAACGCCCTGGTCACTGCCATGCTGCCGCCGGAGGGTGAGAACGAAGATGAGTTCCGGCCGATTCTCGTCGGGCCGGAAAACTCCGATCCCTATCCGGAGCACGGCGAAGCCATTGCGGTTTTGGCGAGGCACTTCGGCATGGAGCTCGACGCGGAGCATTGCTACCCCTACCGGCGCCTGTAACGCGAACCTGCGACGCGACGCGGTCGCGCTGATTGCATCGCGCCGCGTTTCAGCGCACCCTCAGGCTAAAGCTTGACCGGTCTTTGGGGGAACAGCTGCGTGCGCATGACGTCTGGAAGCGTGATGACACCGGCTGTGCGCGCTGCATGCGCGTGTGTCGCACTCTTGTTTGCGCCCGGCGTACAAGTCGCGCGCGTCTCAGCCCAGGACGCGCCGGCCGTCACCACCCAGTCAGGCCCGTTGCAAGGTGTCAGCGAGCACGGCGTGCTGGCCTACAAGGGCATTCCCTACGCTGCACCGCCCGTCGGTGACTTGCGCTGGCGGGCGCCGCGGCCGCCGGCCGCCTGGCAGGACGCCCGCAAGGCGGATGCCTTCGCCAGAGGTTGCATTGCCTTGCCCGGCATTCCCTTGGAATTCGGCGGCGATCCCGGGCCGCACAGCGAGGACTGCCTCTACCTCAACGTCTGGACGCCCAAGGCGGATGCTGGCGCCAAGCTGCCGGTCATGGTCTGGATTCACGGCGGCGCCTACGTGTTCGGCTCCGGTAGCCTCGATCTCTACAGCGGCGCGCCGCTCGCCAAGCGCGGCGCCGTCGTCGTCACCATCAACTACCGCCTCATGCAGCTCGGCTTCTTCGCGCATCCAGCGCTGGAGCGCGAGACGCCGGGCGGTCCCGTCAACTTCGGTCTCCTCGATCAGATCGAGGCGCTGAGGTGGGTGCGCGCCAACATTGCCCGCTTCGGCGGCGATCCAGGCAACGTCACGATCTTCGGACAATCGGCCGGCGGCAAGAGCGTGCTGGCGCTGTTTTCCTCGCCGTTGGCACGTGGGCTCTTTCACAAGGGGATAGCGCAAAGCTCCTACATCCTGCCCGAAGCCAAGCGCGCCAAGGCCGTGGAGGCTGGTATCAAGGCTGTCGACGCGCTTGGTTTGCCCGGGCCCGATGCAACGGCTGAACAGTTGCGCGCCCTCCCCGCGGAAAAATTCTCGACCCCGAAAGGCAAAGGCCTCTCCGTGTCGCCCGTGCCGGTGCAAGGCGACCCGGTGCTGCCCGTGTCGGTGCAAGAGGCGTTCAAGAAGGGCTGGGAAGCACGCGTGCCGCTGATCCTCGGCAGCACCAGCGACGACATCAGCGTGGCGGCTGCCTTCGGCATCGATCCTGAGGCGCTCTTGAAGCGGCTCGGCGCGGCGGGTTTCCTCGTGCGCGTTCTTTATCCCGGCGAGCGCGACCGAGGCGAAGTCGCGCGACAGGCCGCCCGCGACGTGGTGTTCACGATGCCCGTGCGCTGGCTGGCCGACGCGCACGCAACCCGCGCCTCCACCTGGCGCTTCTATTTCGACCACGTCACGGTGGCCAACCAGCCCAAGTATCCCAACGGTGCCCCCCACGGCGCCGAGGTGCCCTACGTGCTCGATACGCTCGACCTCTTCTCCGGCACCAAGGACATTGCTGTTGAAGCGGACCGCAAAATCGCGCGCGCGCTCAGCGGCTATTGGTTCGAGTTCGCACGCACAGGCAATCCCAAGGCTGACGGCGCGCCGCCGTGGCCAAGCCATCAGGCCAAGCGCGATCGCACGCTGTTCGTCGGCGATAAGATCGAGGTCGACGACAACTTCATGCGCGCCCGTCTCAACATCCTGCTGGGCGTGACGCGCTTCCTCACGCACCTGTTCGGGCGCTGATCAGAATCAGCTTGCCACCTTTCTGTCATCCCGGAATTGCGCGTCGGCGCAATATCCGGGACCCAGGGTTACGGATGGCATCGGTGCTTGCAGCCCTGGGTCCCGGCTCTCGCTGCGCTCGGCCGGGATGACAAGGTGATAGCTGTGGGTCGGATCAGTGCCGTGCATCCACCACCCCGTCGATCAGGTTCAGCGCCAGCAGTTCGCTGCTGTCGAAGCCGGCGAGGCCCGCAGGGCGAATGGTGGCGATGAGCTTGCGGAATGCCGCGTCCTCGGCTTTGGCGATCCGCACCGCCTCGCCGCGGTCGACGATGGCGAAGCGCAGGCCGGTACCGGGCCGGCACTGCACCAGGCGCGGCAGGTCCCAGCTGATGACGGTCGCGATCTTCGGATAGCCACCGGTGGTTTGCCGGTCGGCGAGCAAAATCAGCGGCAGCCCGTTGCCCGGCACCTGGATGGCGCCCGTAGGGATTCCATCTGAGACGATGTTGTAGCCCTTGGCACCGTGGTCCAGCTTCGGGCCCCTGAGCCGCAGCCCCATGCGGTCGGCCTGGTCCGAGACGGTGTAGGGGTTCTCGGCCAGCGTCCTGATCGCATCCGGCGTAAAGTAGTCGTCTTGGGGACCTAGAACGACGCGCATCGGTCCGCTGCCCGCTGGCGGCGAAGACGGCAGCGCCAGATCCTGCCCCGCAGGTTCCTGCAGCTTGAGCAGCAACCGGTCGCCCGCGCGCAAGGCGCGCCCATCCAGGCCGCCCACGCCCGTGCGGTGATGCAGCGACAGCGATCCCAGGGCCGGCTTTAGTGCGAAACCGCCGGCAACGGCGAGATAGGCGAACATGCCGGAGCGCGCGGCGCCGACTTCGATGGTCTGCCCGTCATGCACGGTGACACTGGACAGCGGCGCGACGGTCGCGCCGTCGATCTTCACGAGGCAGTCGGCACCGGCCAGCGACACACGCGCCGGCCCGCCCTCGACGCGCAGGCGCCCGCCTGCCAGCGCAAACTCGATTGCCCCCGTGCCCGGCGGATTGCCCGCAATCGCGTTGGCGAGCGCGAGCGAGAGGCGGTCCATGGCGCCCGCCGGTCCAACGCCGTAGCGCTGCCAGCCAAAGCGGCCCGCGTCCTGGATGGACGTGGCGGGACCTGCCGCGAGGACAGTCAGCGACGTCATGGCGTGACCAGCTCCGCCACCGGCTCGCCCGCCGCAGCCGCGCGGTCGAGGGCGTCCCAGCGATCCGCCGGCGTCGGCACAAACACGATCTCGTCGCCGGCTGCCGTCAGGAAGGCGGGGTCGCGCCCGGCCATGAACGTGCGCACGGGCGTCTGCCCGAGAATATGCCACCCGGACGGCATCGCCTGTCCGCCGATCAGTGCCTGGATACCGCCGATGGAGATGATACCGGCCGGCGTGTGCGGCCGCGGGTCGAGGCGCCGCGGTGTGGCGATGGCTGGATCGAGGCCGCCGAGATAGGTGAAGCCCGGCATGAAGCCGATCATGTAGACGCGGTAGGCAGGCGCCGCATGCTTGTCGATGAGCTGGCTCGGCGTCAGGCCGTGCCGCTCGGCGGTGGCCTCCAGGTCGATGCCGAATTTGCCGCCGTACATCACGGGCACTTTCCAGCGCCGCCCGGGTTTCGGCGCCGGGTCCAGCCCGGCAACGAGCGCGCGTACGCGGCTTTCGAACGCCTCGTAGTCGAACGCCAGAGGATCGAACTGCACCATCAGCGAGCGGTAGGTTGGTACGGCCTCGATGAACCCGGCCGGCCGCTCCGCATCCAGGATGGCGTCGAGCGCCAGCACACGTGCACTCAGCGCGGGATCGATCTTGGTCCCGAACTCCACCGTCACCGCGCCGTCGCCGCACGGCAAGAAGCGGACGACAGGGTGGTCTGCGCTCATGTCGGCCGGCTCGGGTCCCGGAAGGCGGCGAAGCGCATGCCGAGATAGGAAAACGTCATGGCGACAAGGGAGGAGAGAACGAGCGCAAACACCGGCACAATTCCCGGCCAGGCCAGGACGATGGCAACGAAAACCGCATAGTTGAGCGCGGCCGCCGCCCATCCCACCGCCGCGTAGCGAAGGAACTCGGGGAACGACGGCGGTGTGGCGAGACGGAACGTGAAGCGGCGATGCGACAGCCAACCGGCAACGAGCGCCACGGAAATCGCAAACACGCGCGCCACCACCGGATGCAGGCCGACGAGGCTCGTGAGAACAGTCAAGACCGTAGCATCGACCAGGAAAGCGATCGAGCCCGACAGCAGAAAGCCGAGCCCGTGGCTCATGGTGCTCTGTGAGCCCGGCGATGAGCCGTTCCAGCGGATACTCATGCGCCTTCCCCGGCCTTGAGCCAGTCCACGGGCGGGCCGTCCGCGGCCCGGGACGGGCGCCAGATGCGATCCGATAGGGATCCGTCGCGCATCAGAGCCTCATACTCCATGCGCCGCCGCTGCACTATGGGATCGAGCGTGGCGAGCTCGGCGTCCGGATGGCCCGGGTGGCACATGAGGATATGCCGTGGGCCCGGGTCGATCAGGGCCGCGGCCAGTTCATCGGCGTAGGGGATACTTTCATCGAAAGCCGAGAAGCCCGAGAAGCCGATGTTGGTGGGGATCGCAAGACGCCCGGCTTGTTGCGCCAAGCCGCCGGCGAGCGACGACACCACAAGCGCCTTGCCCCGGGACAAGCGTCGCGCATTGATAGCCTGCCAGCGATCCGAGGGATCGCGAACGAGCGGCTTGATGGTGCCGTAGCGGCCAGCGATCACATCAAGCAGGGGTGATCGGATGCCCGGCAGCACGTGCGTGTGCTCGTGTCCGTCGATGTGGTCGGGCGGATGGCCGATGGCGATCTCGAAGGCATCGAGCTGGCGCGCGATCTCGTCGCGGATCTCCTCCCGCCACAGGGCGCCGAGCAGCCCACGTCCTAGCAGCGCATTGCGGCCGGGGAACTGTCCGCCCGGCGCCAGCTTGGGCATCCCCCCGAGGGGGGCGCCGAGCGTCAGGTTCAGATGCAGGCCGAGGGCAAGATGGCCACGATGCGCCGACAGTCGCGCCGAAGCCGCCGGCCAATGCCGCGTCGTCACCATCACGCTGGTCGCCGACAGCCGCCGTGCCGCCGCAAGCTCGCCGATGGCGCGCGAAACGCCCTCGGTCAGCGCATAGTCGTCGGCGCAGAGAATGAGCATCGTCAGCTAGCGTTGGTGGGGCTCGCCGGCCGCGCCGTTGACGGTCGGCGCCGGCTTGTCGATGCCGAGCTCCTCGGCGACCAGGAACAGCGGCCGGCCCTTCACCTCCTCGTACATGCGTCCGAGATACTCGCCGATCACGCCGAGAGAGATGAGCTGCACGCCGGCGAAGAACAGCACGGAAATGATCAACGTGGGATAGCCCGGCACGTCAGTGCCGAAGCGAAGCGTCTGCACCAGCACCACGGTTGCGTAGCACAACGCAAATAGCGAGACGAGCACCCCCAGGTACGACCAGATCCTCAGCGGGATGGTGGTGAAGGACGTGAGGCCGTCAAAGGCAAAGCGCAGCAGTTGCCGCGGCCGCCAGCGCGACCCGCCTCCGCCGACGCGCGGCGGCACCTCGAACGATACCCCGATCGAGCGGAAACCGAGCCAGGCGAACAGGCCCTTGTTGAAGCGGACGCGCTCGCCCATCCGGTTCATGGCGTCGATGGCCTTGCGGTCGAGCAGGCGGAAATCGCCGGCGCCTTCCGGCAGCGTGGTGCCGCTCAGATGCTTGAACGCCGAATAGAAGAAGCGGGCCGCGGTGCGGTGCACGAGCGTGTCGGCGTCGCGGTCGCTGCGCTGGCCGTAGACGATGTCGTAGCCTTCCTGCCAGCGCTTCACGAACGCCTCGATCACCTCGGGCGGGTGCTGCAGGTCGGCATCCATGAGGACGGCGGCGTCGCCGCGCACGTACCTCAAGCCGGCCGCTGCCGCGACCTCCTTTCCGAAGTTGCGGCTGAGGGAGATTGCCTTGATGCGCGCATCCTGGCTGTTGAGCTGCTTGAGCAGCCCGAGCGTGCCGTCGGTCGAGCCGTCGTCGACGAAGATCACCTCCCAGTCGAGGCCGAGGCGGTCGAGCACCGGCGTTAACCGCGTCATCAGCGCCGGCAGCGCCCGCTCCTCGTTGAGACCCGGCACCACGACGGACAGCAGCCTGCGACCGTGTCCCCTGACCTGCTGGGGTGCCGGAGCCGTCATCTCTGGCAATGGCATGGACAACCCGAATAGCTCCCAGGGCTAGCGGCCCGCTGATTTCATCGCTGCGTATGTAAGCCGAAACCGGCCGTCCGCCCAGCGTCAGCGGGCAGCCATGACGCCGGAATCGATGAGGCGCCTGTGGAATTGCAGGATCTGCGCGCGCTGGGCACAGCTGTGGTAGCGGCCCTTGCAGAGTTCCATCAGCCGCTTGCGCTCGCGGTGAGAGTCCGAGAGCGGCAAGCCAGCGAGGTCCAGCATCAGGGTGCCGATGTAGGGCACGTCGAGCGTGGTGTATTGCGGCAAGGGCGGAACGCGGTAGTTGATGCCCTGCACGGCATAGTAGGTGATGAACCCGATGGACTGGTCGTCCAGGATAACGTCCTCGGCCTCGGTTTCCTGGAAGTAGCCGAGCAGGGTGCGGGTCGCCATCGGATGATGGTCGCCGTAGTGCACAATCAGGAAGCGCTCATCGGGGAAGCGGCTGCGCAGCTCGGCCAGCAAGTAGTCGTAGTCGATCTTGGCGATCGAGAGCCGCCGCAGGTATTCGTGCATCTCCGGATCGACACCGGGGCCACCGCCCGGAACCTTCATCTCCGGCTCGTAGGTGTAATTGTAAGGCCAGTGCGCCGACATGGTCTGGATGTAGGTGAACATCGGCTTGTCGCTTTTGGCGAGGTGCTTGGCCATCTCGGCCATGGCATTGCCGTAGTAGAAGCGGTCGCGTTCATGCGCCGACTTCGCGCCCTGAGCCTCGAGGTCGAAAATCTCGCGCAGTCCGATCGACGTGTAGAAGCGGTCGTTCGACACGAAATTCTTAAGCATCGGGTAGAACACGACGTTGCGATACCCGCAGCGCGCCAGGGCCTGCGGCAGCGTGTCCTTGAGCTTGTTCTGCGTGAACGTCTGCACGAACTGGCGCATGCCGCCGAATGCATGCGTCGACACGCCGGCCAGCAGGGAGAACTCCGTCAGCCAGGACGCGCCGCCGTACGTCTCGACGCGCATCGGATGCAAGGAGCCGTCCGCGGACAGGAAGAACGGATCGACGGAATGGTCGTAGCGCAGCTGCGTGAACAGCGACGGCTGCACGACTGATTCCTGGTGGATCAGGATGATGTGCGGAGGCTTGGACGCGGTCTGGCAGTTGGTAGGAATCGTGAAGGGCTTGGCGGCAAAGCCCTCGGGCGCCGCCTCGAGCAGGGCGCCGCGCCACAGCGCTTCCAGCGTCTCGCCCCACGAGGCGTAGAACGAGGACAGGTAGAGGTTGGAGTAATAGAATTGCATGTGGCGCCGTTCGCCCTTGGTCTCGGCGCCGTACCAGGTCAGCAGGCCGAAAGCGGCGAGGGCGGCGGCGGCCCAGGCGCGCCGCGAGCGCGTGCTGTCCAGGTGCCAGGCGAGCCAGACGATGGCCATGGCCGCAAGGGCGGCAGCCAGCCCCGCGAGCAGGTAACGGCGCTGGTCGGCCCACAGGTAGCTCACGGTGGACCAGGAGCTGAAATAGAAGAACAGATCGTAGGCGTGGACGACCATGTTCATGATGGCGTGCTTTGCGGTGGCGGCGGCAACGATCAGCACCACCAGCGCGCTCACGAGCACGGTCGCAAACATCACCCGCCGCGAGAGGAACACCACGAACGACACCAGCGCGCCGGTGACACCCAGGGTGAAGAGGATGTTGGGCAGTTCCCCTTCGTCATTCCAGAAGTGGCGGACGAGCAAGGCTGCGAGCACGCCAATCACGAGCCAGGCGGCGGCTGGCCGTAGCGCCTGTCGCGGTGCGAGGTAGCGGGCCAGCCTGCGCATCCGCTTTGCCGGCACTGCCGGCAATCCAACGGATTGATCTGTCATCTGGCCGTAGCTCACCTGTCACGCGACCGTCATACACGACCATAACAACGATGAACCCGCAATGAAGATCACGTGAGATTGGTTTGCGCGGCAGAATGCCCGCGCCGACGCCGGGAGCGGGTATCCAGGCAAACGCCCTCGAAGCGGGCAGCCGCGCGTTCCACCCGCGCCGGTCGAACTGCCGATCCGATCGGCAGGGTGGAGGCGGATTGCCGCGCTGGGGGCCCCTTTGCACTGCGGGAGATCCAAGAAAATCTGCGAGGATCCCCACCTAAGTTGCTGATGAAATTGGCGAAGGCACCGGACGCCCAAGCCGCTGCGTCCGCGCGGCAATGCCGGTGGAACCAGTCGGCAGGGCATGGCGTTTGTGTTGGGGCGTTAACGCTCAGCCCGTGCCGGGCGAGTTTTTGGTAGCGATATTCCGGTACACGGCCTGCTATGATGGCCGGGTGCCGGCGGCGGTTATCGAAGGGAGCAGGAACGCTAATCTCCGGTAACACCTTGTGACGGACCGTCGCTGGGGCGCTGCCTTTACAAGGACCAAATCGTTGCCACATATGCGCGCCGGCACGCCTTTGGAGAGTTCGATGAAATCGAATGCGGTGAAGTCTGTCGATTTGGAACTGGACTGGTCGGCTCAGACCATCCTGCCGATCGAGTTTCGGGACAAGGAGCTCAAGGTGGAGGCGAGGGCCTACCAGGGCGCCGACCCGTCCATCCAAGCTATGGTGCTCGTGCATCGTCAAGACGGTGTCGCGCACAACGAAGTACCGGTTGTGCGCGTGCACAGCGGCTGCGTGACCGGCGACATCTTCCACTCGCTGCGCTGCGACTGCTATCCCCAGCTGCAGGCGTCGATGGACCGCGTCCTGTCGAGCCCCGTGGGCGTCCTCATCTACCTGCCCTATCAGGAAGGGCGCGGCATCGGTCTCGTGAACAAGATCAGAGCGTACGCCCTACAGGACCAGGGCTATGACACGGTCGATGCCAACGTGGCGATCGGTGCCCCGATTGAGGCGCGCGATTACGATCTGGCGGCCCATATCCTGTTCGATCTCGGCTATCCTGAGATCAAGCTCCTGACAAACAACCCAGCCAAGGTCGAGGCGCTGCAGCAGGAAGGCGTCGACGTGATCGAGCAGCTCCCGCTGATCGTGAAGCCCTCGTCCCACAACACGCGCTACCTTAAGACCAAGAAGGAGCGGATGGCGCACAAGCTCTAGCGCCGTCGGACCTGAATCGAATCTTGAAAGGCGGTGGCCGGATCGGCCGCCGCCTTTTCTGTTGCCGGGGAGCCGGTCCGCGACGCACAGTCGGCCCCTCGGCAGGAGGCAGAGCCCATGTTCAAGCCGTTCGATCTATCGGGGAAAGTCGCACTGGTCACGGGCGGCAACGGTGGCATCGGGCTCGGCATGGCGCGGGCGATGGCCGAGGCCGGCGCGGATATCGCGATCTGGGGCACCAACGCTGCCAAGAACAAGGCGGCGCAGGCCGACCTGGAAAAGACCGGCCGCAAGGTCCTCGCCCTGCAATGCGACGTGACGGACGAGCGCGCGGTGGAAACGGCGTTTGCCGGCACGCTCAGAGAGCTTGGCCGAATCGACGGCTGCTTTGCCAACGCGGGTGTGGCCGGCCTCGGCAAGACCGTCTCCTTCACGCAGATGACGACCGACGAGTGGAGCCGGGTGCTGAAGGTCAATCTCGATGGCGCCTTCTTCACGTTCCGTGCCGCCGCGCGCCATATGGTCGAGCGTGGTGGCGGCGGCGTACTGGTCGGCACCGCCTCACTTGCCGCGATCGAGGGGACGGCACGCAACGAGCACTATGCGGCAACGAAGGGCGGATTGATCTCCATGATTCGCGCCCTGTCGGTCGAGTTTGCCCGCTCCGGCATCCGGGCGAACGCCATCCTGCCCGGTTGGATCGAGACCGACATGACGGCCAACGCCATCGGCAACGAGAAATTTGTCGGCAACGTCATGCCGCGCATCCCGATGCGGCGCTGGGGGAGCGGCGAGGACTTCGGCGGCATTGCCGTTTACTTGTTGAGCTCGGCATCCGCCTATCACACCGGCGACACCTTCGTGATCGACGGCGGATACTCGCTGTTCTGAGCTCGAGGCCGGCGAAGGTCCAAAATCGTTAAGGCTTACGCAAGCCGGAAAGGCGATGCTGGTGCCGGGAGGCCGGTGCCTGATTCGCCGGCCGCGGTGCTTTGCGCCGGCGCAGGAGAGCCTACGGGTCCATGCTGTCGACCTATCTCGCGTTTCGCAACGTGACGCAGGATCTGACCAAGAGCCTGGCGCGCACGGCTGCCAAGCCCGACGTGCAGCGCGACAAGGAGTACTACGAAGCCAACATCGGCAAGGTGCGCACGGTCGACGAATTCCTCAATGATCGCAGGCTGTTCGGCTACGCCATGAAGGCGCACGGCCTTGAGGACATGACCTACGCCAAGGCCTTCATGAAGAAGGTGCTGGAGAGCGACCTCAGCAAAGCCGACAGCTTCGCTCGCAAGCTCATCGACACCCGTTACATAGCGTTTGCCAGGGCGTTCAGCTTCTCGACCGACGGCACCGTCAAGTCGGCGACGCCCTTCGTGCAAAGCGACGCCCAGATCGACGACACGGTCGGCCTCTACACCGAGCACAGGGTACGGCAGGGTGCTGCCGCCGCGGCCGAGGTCCAGTACTACCAGACGCAGCTCACGACGATGACCTCCGTCGACCAGCTGGTGAACAACGAGCGGCTGTTTGCCTACGCCCTGACGGCGTTCGGCCTCGACCCGACGATCGCCTCCGAGACGACCATCCGCAATGTCTTGACCAGCGATCTTGGCGATCCGGACAGCGTTGCCAACACGCTGGGCGATATCCGCTACGTGGCCCTCGCTGCGGCCTTCAACTTCGAGTCGGACGGCAGCGTGGCGGCGGGCAACGCGCAGTCCGCGGTGGCGATGAACGAGACCACCTATCTCTACTATCAGGCGACCGGTGCTGGCGCGAGCCCGGCTGCCGCGGCATTCGAGGCGCAGTACTACCGCGACCAGGTGGCCGGCATCACGTCGGTCGACGATCTCATCGCCAACGACCGGCTGCTCTCGACGGCGCTCACGGCCTTCGGCTTCGTCGCCAGCGAGCAGTCGACCATTGTCATCCGCCAGGTGCTCGTCAGCGATCTCGACGATCCGGACAGCTTCGCCAACACCCTGACGGACACGCGCTACCGCACCATGGCTGCCGCCTTCGGCTTCCAGGCCGACGGATCGGTGGGGCCTGACGGGGCCCAGTCAGCCGAGATGATCGACGCGACGCTCGAGCAGTACATGCAAACGTACGACGACGTTGCGACCGGCTCGGACGAGATCGCGACAGACCTGTTCCGCAGCCGCATCAACCTGATGACGTCGGTGGATGCGCTGATGGACAACAATTCGCTCTATACCTACGTGCTCAAGGCCTTCGGTCTCGATCCGAAGACGGAGTCCAAGGCCTTCATCCGCCAGGTGCTGACCAGCGACGCATCCAATCCGTCGAGCTTCGCCAACCGTCAGCTCGACGAGCGCTATGGCGAGCTTGCGGCCGCTTTCAACTTTGCCCCGGATGGCTCGGTGATGCCGCCGCGGCGCGCGCAGGTCGAGAAGTCGGAGCTGGAGACGATCAACCTCTACAACACGCGCATCGCCGACACCGACGCGGCCAGGACCGCGGCAAAGGAAGAGAACACCTACTATCACGATGCCATCATCCGCGTGCGCTCGCTCGGCGACCTGCTCGCAGACAAGCGCCTCACGACCTATCTGCTGAAGGCCTACGACCTGGAGGGCGAGCGCCTCAGCACCAACGACCTGCGCAGCATTTTCACCAGCGATCCACTGGACCCCAACAGCTTCGTCAACAAGCGCGGTGACCAGCGTATGCGGGCGATGGCCGCCGCCTTCAACTTCAACAGCGATGGCACGGTTGCCCGTGTCCCCGACCAGGCCTTGCAGACGCGGTCCGACCTGATGCTGACCGTGGACGGTCACGTCCGCCAGACGCTGGAAACGGACGCCGGCGCGCAGAACGAGGGAGTTCGCCTCGCCCTCTACTTCCAGCGCAAGGCGGCCAATCTGGTGTCGCCGTTCTCGATCCTGGCCGACAAGGCGTTGATCGAAGTGGTGCGCACCGCGCTCAACTTTCCCGCCCAGATGTCGCAGGCCGATATCGACGTGCAGGCGGCCAACATCTCCAAGCGCCTCAACATTGCCGATTTGAAGGACCCGGCCAAGCTCGACAAATTCCTGACGCGCTTTGCCGCCCTGTACGACATGAACAATGGCGGCGGCTTCAACACGCTCGCGGGAACG
>CADEEC010000017.1 GCA_902826255.1 uncultured Hyphomicrobiales bacterium
AGCGCATCCTGCTCATCATCCCGACGCTGTTCGGCATCATGCTGATCAGCTTCGCCATCATCCAGTTCGCGCCCGGCGGTCCTGTCGAGCGTGTCATCGCGCAATTGACCGGGACCGACACTGGCGCCACCAGCCGCATCGGCGGCGGCGGCAGTGACGGCCTGACCAGCGGCGGGCGCTCCATGTCGGGCCAGAGCGGATCGGATGCCGCGGCCTCGCGCTATCGCGGCGCCCAGGGTCTCGACCCCGAGTTCATCAAGCAGCTCGAAAAGCAGTTCGGCTTCGACAAGCCGGCGCACGAGCGGTTCCTGCTGATGATGAAAAACTACCTCGTGTTCGACTTCGGCAAGAGCTACTTCCGCGACGTCAGCGTCATCCAGCTCATCAAGGAAAAGCTTCCCGTTTCGATCTCGCTCGGCGTGTGGATGATGCTCATCACCTACCTGATCGCCGTCCCCCTCTGCATTCGCAAGGCCGTGCGCGACGGCGAGCAATTCGACACCTGGACGTCGGGCGTGCTCGTCATCGGCTACGCCATCCCGGGCTTCCTGTTCGCCGTGCTTCTGCTTGTGCTGTTCGCCGGCGGGTCGTTCTTCCAGTGGTTCCCCTCGCGCGGCCTCACCTCGGAGAACTGGAACCAGCTTTCGCTACTCGGCAAGGTCACCGACTACTTCTGGCATCTCACGCTGCCGCTGCTGGCGCTGGCGCTGAGTGCCTTCACGACGACCGCCTTCCTCACCAAGAACTCGTTCCTGGACGAGATCCGCAAGCAATATGTCATGACGGCCCGCGCCAAGGGGCTCACCGAGCGTCATGTACTTTACGGCCACGTCTTCCGCAACGCCATGCTGCTCATCATCGCCGGCTTCCCCGGCGCTTTCATCAGTGCCTTCTTCTCCGGCGCGCTGCTGATCGAAACCATCTTCTCGCTCGACGGCCTCGGACTGCTGAGCTTCGAGTCGATCATCAACCGCGACTACCCGGTCGTGTTCGCCACGCTCTACATCTTCGCGCTGATGGGACTGCTGGTGAACCTGCTGTCCGACTTCATCTATACGCTGGTCGATCCCCGCATCGATTTCGAGACGCGGGAGGTGTAACGGCCGTGGACGCCAGAACCGACGACAGCATCGCCGTTCCCGCCACGTCCGCCCGCCGCAGCGTCGGCGACGCGTTCCGCTCACGCGCGCACCTGTCGCCCATCAACCGGCGCCGCTGGGAGAACTTCAAGGCCAACCGCCGCGGCTACTGGAGCCTCTGGGTCTTCCTGGTCCTGTTCGTGCTCAGCCTGTTCGCCGAGGTCATCGCCAACGACAAGCCCATCATCGCCCGCTACAAGGGCGAATTCCTGTTCCCGGTTCTGGTCGATTATCCCGAATCCAAGTTCGGCGGCTTTCTCGCCGTCACCGACTACAAGGATCCCGTGAACCTCGAGGAAATCAATCGCAACGGCTGGATGCTCTGGCCGCCGATCCGCTATTCCTACAATTCCATCAACAAGGATTATCCGCTTCTGAAGAACGCGGACGGCAATTGCCTAGGCTTTCCCGCGCCGCCGCCGTGGGCCACAGCCAAGGGGCTGTGCGAGGCTCCCGCCGACCAGCTCACCCGCTATCAGGCCGTCGGCAACCGCAACTGGCTTGGCACCGACGACCAGGGTCGCGATGTCGTCGCCCGCATCATCTACGGCTTTCGCATCTCCATCCTGTTCGGCTTGATCCTCACCGTCATCTCCGCTGCCATCGGCGTGACCGCCGGCGCCATGCAGGGCTACTTCGGCGGCCGTGTCGATCTCGTCTTCCAGCGTGTGCTGGAGATCTGGTCATCGATCCCGTCGCTCTACGTTCTCATCATCATCTCCTCGGTGCTGGTGCCGGGCTTCTGGACGCTGCTCGGCGTGCTGCTGCTGTTCCACTGGGTGGCCCTGGTCGGTGTCGTGCGCGCTGAATTCCTGCGCGGACGCAACTTCGAATACATCACGGCAGCGCGCGCGCTCGGGCTCTCGAACGCCAAGATCATGTTCAAGCATCTGCTGCCCAACGCCATGGTGGCGACGCTGACGTTCCTGCCCTTCAAGCTGTCGGGCTCCATCACCGCGCTGACCGCCCTCGACTTCCTAGGCCTTGGCCTGCCGCCCGGCTCGCCCTCGCTCGGCGAACTCCTCGCGCAAGGCAAGGCCAACCTGCAGGCACCCTGGCTCGGCCTCTGCGGCTTCTTCGCCATCGCCATCACGCTGTCGCTGCTGATTTTTGTCGGCGAGGCCGTGCGCGATGCCCTCGACCCGCGAAAGACCTTCCGATGAGCGTGCGCGCGCCTCGCCTGTCCGACACGCTTGTCAATGTCCGCAATCTGGCCGTCGAGTTCCGCTCGGGCTCGAGTGCAAACCGAGCCGTCAAAGGCGTCTCCTTCAGCATCAACCGCGGCGAGACCGTCGCCCTCGTCGGCGAATCCGGCTCCGGCAAGTCGACGGTGGCCCGTATGGTGGTTGGCTTGCTGCAACCCAGCGCCGGCAGCGTCACCATCGATAACGTCGACATGTGGTCGCCCATCCGCGAGCGCGAACGCCAGAAGCTGCGCCGCCGCCTGCAGATGATCTTCCAGGACCCGTTCGCCAGCCTCAACCCGCGCTGGCGCGTCAACCGTATCGTCGCCGACCCGATCCGCGCGTTTGGCCTCGCAAAGGACGAGGCCGAGATCAATCATCGCGTCGGCGAACTGCTGCGCCTTGTCGGCCTCGACCCGAGCGATGGCGCGAAGTACCCGCACGAGTTCTCCGGCGGCCAGCGCCAGCGCATCTGCATCGCCCGCGCTCTGTCGTCCAATCCGGAGTTCATCGTCTGCGACGAGCCCACCAGCGCGCTCGATGTCTCTGTGCAAGCACAGATCCTGAATCTGATGCGCGACCTTCAGGACCGGTTCCAGCTCTCCTATCTGTTCATCAGCCACAACCTGGCCGTCGTACGCCACATGGCGGCGCGTATCGGTGTCATGTATCTCGGCCGCATCGTCGAGCTTGCGCCCGCCGACGAGTTGTTCGAGAGCCCACAGCACCCCTACACGCGCCTGCTGATCGATGCCTTGCCAGATCTCGCCATGACCGGCCGCGCACGCAAGCCGATTCAGGGCGAGATTCCCAATCCGATCACGCCGCCGAGCGGCTGCGCCTTCCACCCGCGTTGCCCGCACGCATTTGAACCGTGCCGCACGCAGATTCCGGCTCTGATTGCACAAAGGTCCCGGCTGGTGGCGTGTCACGCCGTCGAGGCAGGGCGTATCTGACAAACCGAGGAGACAAGAGATGATCCAACGCCTGGCCGGGAAGGTGCCGTCGCGCAGCCGCGCGGTCATACACGACGGCCTTATCTACACCGTGGCGACGTCGGCGCAGAAATCACCATCTCTCTACGAGCAGACGCGTCAGGCCCTCGCCGCCATCGACAAGACACTCGCGGAAGCGGGCTCCAGCAAATCGCGCGTCCTGCGCGCAACCGTCTACATCACCGATATGAGCAAGAAATCGGAGATGAACCGCGCCTGGGACGAGTGGGTCGATATGGCCAACCCGCCGCAGCGCGCCTGCATCGGCGTCGCGCTGGAAGGTGACGACCTCGTCGAGATTCTGGTGATCGCCGCGCAGTAGCTAGGCGGCCTTGCCGCATCCCGCGTGGGCCTTGAGGACCCGCTTTGTCGACGCCGGGAACTTCGCCAGCTTATCGGCCGGCCTCACCGGGCGGCGCACAAGCTCGCCGCCGCAGTTCGGACAACGGCCGCCCGGCAGCCGATTGGCGGCGCAGTCCGTGCAGAACGTGCATTCGAACGTGCACATGACGGCATCGGCCGCGTCGGGCGGCAGATCCTTGTCGCAGCATTCGCAGTTGGGCCTAAGCTCGAGCATCGTCGTTCCTCCTCCGGATAACGCAGCATGGCAGATTGCGACCACGGCGGCTATTCTCGGTCTACACGGAGGAGCCTCATGGACTTTGCTGAGCTTGTGAACCGCTTTGCCGCGGCCGCCGCATCCGGAAACGGCGATGCGCTGGCCGATCTCTTCACGCCGAACGGCGTCTACGATGACTACTTCTTCGGTCCTAGCCAGGGACGCGAGGCGATCAAAGCCATGCTCGTCCACTTTGCCGAAGGCGGCCGCAACTTCCGCTGGGAGTTCTTCGATCCCGTCAGGTCGGGCGACACCGGCTACGCCAGCTACCGCTTCAGTTTCGACTCCCGGCGCCCGGAAGCAAACGGCGCCCGCGTCGTGTTCGACGGCATCGGCCGCTTCGACATGGAGGGCGAGAAGATCCGCGCCTACTCGGAGGTGTTCGACCGCGGCATGGCCCTCGCACAACAGGAGTTTGAGCCCGAGCGGTTACGCAGAATTGGCCAGAAGTATGCCGCCGCGCTCAAAGGCCGCCCGGAGTGGCGCAAACACCTCTAGTCTGTCCACAGCCTGGGGATAACGGGGACAGCTAACCACCCGGGGCCAATACCGGCGCGAATCTCACTACCACCGGCAGCACTGCGTCCGTGGTCAAAAGGGGGTTCGGATGCCGCAACACACGTCGAGGGGTCACTTCCTCACGCCGGCCGCCGCGCTGCTGGTGGGAGCCTCGCTCCTGCTCAGCGCCTGCGGTGGCCCAGCCTTGGAAACAGGCGCGCTCGCACCGCAGCAGGCCGAGCAGCCCAAGTCCAAGGGCGACAGCGAGCTCGCACGCCTTGCCGCAGCCTCGAAGGCCAACCCCAACGATACCGCGGCCGCCCTGGCTTACGCCAAGGCCTTGCGCGCCAAGGGAGCGAAGGCCCAGGCCCTTGCGGCTCTTGAAGCGCCCGCCCAGGCAAAGCCCGGCGACCGCCGCCTCACCCTGGAGCGCGGCTTGCTTACGCTCGAGCTCGGCGATGCCGCCAAAGCGGAGACGCTCCTGCGGTCTGCGCTCGATCCAAAGACGCCGGACTGGCGCGTGCACTCTGCTCTGGGCACCGCACTCGCAAGCCGCGGCAAGCATGCCGACGCCAGGGAGCAGTTCGGCAAGGCGTTGACGCTGGCACCCAACCATCCCAGCATCCTCAACAATCTCGCCCTGTCCCACGCGCTCGACGGGCGAGCTGGCGATGCGGAGAAGGTCCTGCGCAAGGCGCTGCCCGTGGCGAAGGCCACACCCAACGCCGACAAGGTGCAGCAGAACCTCGCGTTGGCGTTGGCGCTGGGCGGCAAGTACCGCGAAGCGCGTACGGCGGCGGAGGGTGCGCTGCCCGCTGCCAAAGCTGGAGAGAACATCACTTACGTCCAGCAGCTGGCCGAAGCACGCACGTCCGCGCCGAAGGACAGCAAGGCCGACTAGGACGACGCTAGCTCAGCGCCGTCACCAGTTCCTGCACGCGGCGGTCATAGGAGTGCTCGGTCATCAGATGGCTGCGCACATCCTCAACGAGCTCCTGGTAGTACTTGGGGCGCTGCAGCGCATCGAGAATTCTTTCCGCTACGCGACCCGTCAGGGTCAGTTCACGACCGGCAGGACCGTACACCTCCTCGGCAAAGTCCGGGTCCAGCATCAGTAGGGGTATGGTATCCGCACAGAACTCCTCGAAGTACCGCTGCGTTAGGTACTTGACGTGCCGCAGGTACGGCCGCGGCGCGAAGATGTTGATCTTCGCAGAGCTCATCTTCTCGATGACCTGCGTGTAGGGCACCGGCGGCTCGATCTGGATGCGGAGGCGATTGAGCTCATCGGTATCGACCTGCAAGGCCAGTCCGAGCCCCATCTCCTCTGCCCAGTGCGGAACCCCATCCCACCACAACCCGACGAAGCCGATCTTGCCGACCTGATCGCGGATGCGCCCGAATGCCGGAAGTAGGTCCTGCTCGACTTCCTTCCACCGCCACCAGTTATGGCCGACATAAAGGATATCGTAGTCTTTGGCCGGCGCCTGGCACGGCCGCACCACATGCGCTGGATCGAACCCGAAGAATGCCAGCCGTGTCACACGTGGATCGTCGACCGGCACCATGGTCGACTGCAGGATGCGATCCGACAGCGAGTCGAAGTAGTTGATCCACTCCAACCGTTCGGCTTCATTCCGATAGTTGCGGTCATAGTCCTGCACCACCTTCATCGGGCCGTACTTCGCATCTGCGTCGAGGATGTAGCGATGCTCGCGTGGAACAGCGCTCAGCAGGGTGACTTCCTGCAAACGGTTGGTGCGATAAAGCTTCGACTCGAAAACGTAGACGATGCGTCCAAAATTGCGCGGGTCCTTCGAAAGGCGAACCCCCGGCATGTCCGGCTGGGGATCACCGAAAAGCGCCATCCTGTGGCCCATGGCATCGCCGACACGCATGTAGTTGGCCAGCGCGTGCGTGCAGCCGGCGTTTCCGCGTGGCTCCATCACGAACAAGATGTTCATGGCATCACCGCGATCGAGGTGCGGTCAATGATAGCCCGGCCGTTCAAGGCCGTGCAAAAGGGCCCACAACCTGTGTCCAACGACACGCCGAAGCACCTCTCAGGCTAACTGCGCCGTCGCTCTTAGTCAGGGGCGCTTACAACAGCCTTACGGTTCATCAAGAGGCGAGGAATTGCGGGCTTTTGCGCAACGGACCATTCACCCTGCTGCATCGCCGTGCGAGACTTGCTACACGCAATCCGATGGCCTCCCGGAGGCGCGCATGAGACTGCTCGTCATTGAAGACAACGAGGAGCTGGCCCAGATTCTTGGCAAGGGTCTGCGCAAGGCCGGTTTCGACGTCGATCTTCTCGCAACCGCAGCAGAAGCACAGGCGGCGCTCTCGACGACGAGCTACGCCACGGTTGTGCTCGATCTCGGCCTGCCGGACGGAGACGGCCTCGACCTTCTGCGCGAGCTGCGCCAACGCAGCGACCCGGTGCCCGTACTGGTCCTTACGGCCCGCGGCGGCGTAGCCGATCGTGTGAGCGGACTGCGCAGTGGCGCTGACGACTATGTCGTCAAACCGTTCGCCTTCGACGAGCTCGTCGCGCGCATCGAGGCACTTCTGCGCCGACCGGGGCAACTCCTCGGCCGCTCGCTCGAACTCGCGAACGTCATGCTCGACACCCAGAGCCGCGAGACCTTCGTTGACGCCAAGGTGCAGGCGCTTCCACCGCGCGAAACGGCGGTGCTCGAATTGCTGATGCGTCGCAAGGGCTACGTGGTGCCAAAGAAGCTGTTCGAGGACCAGATCTTCGGGATTGCAGGCGAACTCGCATCGAATGCGGTCGAAGTCTACGTGCACCGGTTGCGCAAACACCTGGCCGACAAGGGCGCGCGGGTGAAGATCGAGACTGTCCGCGGTGTGGGCTATGCGATTCTGGAGGCCAGGTAGGTGCTGCGCCTGAACTCGCTTGCCTCGCGCATCATGCTGCTGCACGCGGTGGCCGTCATAGTCACTGCAATCATGATGCCGCTGGCGCTGTACTGGTTCCTCTACTCCGAAGCCGACACACTGCAGCGGCGCGCCATGCGCGCCCAGGCCGAGGCGTTGCACGGCCACCTGGCAAAACAAAGCGACGGCACCTGGAATCTCGAGATGCCAGAGGGACTGCGCGACCTGTATTCCGAAGCCTACGGCCGCTATGCCTATGCCGTCCTGGACGGCAGCGGCAAGGTACTGTTTGCATCTCGCAAGGATCAGGTTCCCATTTTTTCACCCAAGGATGCAGCGGCAGCTGCAGAATTTGCCGAAGTGCCGCTGGGAGACCGCATTGTCTCCGGCGCCAGTTTTCAAAAGGACATGGGTGGCCGCCCGGTTTGGATTCAGGTGTCGGAGGACCTCGAGCATCGCGACGCCCTCATCGATGACGTCGTCGCCAATTTCTTCCTCCGCGCCATCTGGGTCACGGCCCCGATCCTGATGCTGCTGCTCGCCATCGATTGGCTGATCTTTCGCCGCGCCATTCAGCCGCTTGTACAAGCGTCCGATCAGGCCGGCCGCATCAGCCCGACGCGAACCGACATCCGCCTTCCCACGGGCGACATCCCCGACGAGGTGCGTCCGCTCGTCCTTGCCGTCAACAAGGCCTTCGATCGGCTCGAGGAAGGCTTCCGGCGTGAACGCAATTTCACCGCAGACGCCGCGCATGAGCTGCGCACACCGCTTGCTATACTGCGCTCCCGCATTGAAACTCTCGTCGATGCGAACGCTGCGCGTCCCCTGCTCCGGGATGTCGACGGGATGAGCCGCGTCGTCAGCCAGATGCTGGATGCAGCCGAGCTCGACACACTGGTGGTGGATACCCGCGAGCGCGCAGACTTGCGCACGATCTGCGCCGACGTCGTCGAGTCCATAGCGCCGCTCGCCTTCAAGCAAGAGAAATCGATCGGATTGCTCGGATCAGATGGTCCGGTATGGATCTACGGCAACGCCGAGATGGTTCATCGCGCCGTGCGCAATCTGGTCGAGAACGCCATCAACCACACACCCCCCAATACCGACGTCGAAGTGGAAATTGCAGATGACGCGTCGGTCAGTGTCCTGGATCACGGGAACGGGATTGCGCCGGCCGATCGCGAGCGCATTTTCGAACGGTTCTGGCGCGCACCCGGCAAGCATAACGGGGGTGCCGGCCTCGGCCTGTCGATCGTCAAACGGATTGCTGAGACGCATGGGGGTTCCCTCACGGTCAAGGAAAGACCAATGGGCGGCGCTGCCTTTACGCTGCGGTTCGTCAGTGCGCCCCAGCAAGCACAACACCGCGCTTAGCGGCGGCTGCGCGATGGTCGCGGCATGTCGAGGGCAGCCTCGATCTGGTTTGCATGCGCACGCAGACGCGCCACTACCGCCGGAACGCGCGACTGGGGCAGGCGGCGCGCGATCGCAGCAACCGTCAAAGCCGCGAACGCCTCACCACGGGAGCTGATCGCAACCGACACCGCGCGCGTACCCGGAACCAGCCCACGATCCCGCAGCGCATATCCGACTTTTCTTGCCTCGGCGATCGAGGCGAAAGCCTCCACTTCCGAGATGCGGTAAGCGAGGAAGCGGCGCCGGTTCTCCATCACGATGCCGCGCGCCTCCTGAACTCCGAGCGTCGCCAGGAAGACGAACCCCGCGCTGCTCACGCCCAACGGGCGCCTATCTCCGACGTCCAGTGCGAGCACCTGAATCGGGTAGCTGCCGAAACGGCGCGCGAGGCATACAGTATCCGTTCCAGCGCGCAACGTCAGGAACCCGGTATCGCCAATCTCCTGCACCACCGCGGTGAGATGCGGCAGAGCCACCGTCAGCAGGGGCGAGGCCGCTGGTCGCCCAAGCGCGAGCAGCGGGACCTGCTCTCCGACGGCATAGCGTCGCGTACGCATGCTTTGCTCGACCACTCCTTCGGACACCAGCGTGCCCAGGATACGGTGCGTCGTCGGCCGGGTCAGATTGGCCTGGCGCGCTATTTCGCCCAAGCCCAGCCCTGCCTGCCGCGCGCTTGCAAGGATACGCAGCACGTTGAGCGCCCTCCGGATGCTCTGCGCACCGTCCGGGCCCGCTTGCGCCGAAATCCCTTTCATATCCCAACCCGAAGCCGATCATCTCATCCAAAGTCCATAATGTGGAATTAATGGCGCTATTTCAATTGCATTGTCGAGACTGCGGCCGCTGAATTGCGCAAAACAACATCATCGCGCCTGGAGGAACAATCGCGTGCAACTCACCAGCTACAGAACCGGGTCCGGCGAACATTTCGGCGCCGTCGTGGGCGATGGGCTGGTCGATCTGAGCAAGCGATTGCCGAAATACCCGACGCTGCGCAGCTTGATCGCAGCGGGTACGCTGGCAGAGGCGCGCGCAGCCGTGCAGGGCGCGACCCCCGACCACAAGCTCTCCGACGTGGTGTTGCTGCCGCCCGTCGTGGCCCCGGAAAAGATCTGGTGTATCGGCGTCAACTACGCCGATCGCAACGAGGAGTACAAAGACAACTCGGAGCGGCCGAAGTACCCAAGTCTCTTCTGCCGCGCGCCGGCATCCATGGTTGGCCACGAGCAGCCCATCGAACGCCCGCGCGTCTCCACGCAACTCGACTACGAGGGAGAGATCGCGCTGGTGATCGGCAAGGGCGGCCGGCACATCCCGCGCGAGCGCGCATTGGAGCACATCTTCGGCTTGACGATGTGCAATGAGGGCAGTGTCCGTGACTGGCTGCGGCACGGCAAATTCAACGTCACACAGGGCAAGAACTTCGATAAATCCGGCAGCCTCGGCCCGTGGATCGTCACCGGCGACGCGATTGACCTTCGCAAGCCCATCGGGCTCACCACCCGCGTCAACGGCGAAGTCCGCCAGGACGATAGCACCGAACGTCTTATGTTTCCGTTCGATTACCTCATCAACTACCTCTCGACATTTGCCACGCTGACACCCGGCGACGTGATCGTCACCGGCACACCGACCGGGGCGGGCGTACGATTCGACCCGCCGCGCTGGCTGAAACCCGGCGACGTCGTAGAGGTCGAAGGCTCCGGCATCGGCACGCTGCGCAACATCGTTGCGGACGAAGCCTGAGACGCCATTTTCCCGAAAGGCCCAGCCATGCTGAGCAAGGATCAGATCGAAGCTTCCGCAGCGCGCCTCGAGGAAGCCGAACGCACCAAAAAGCAGATTCGCATGTTCAGCCTGGAGTATCCGGGCATGACCATCGATGACGCCTACGCGGTGCAGCGCACCTGGATCGCGCACAAGCTGAAGAACGGGCGGCGGCTGAAGGGCCACAAGATCGGTCTGACATCCAAAGCCATGCAGAACGCGGTCGGCATCCGCGAACCCGATTTCGGCGCCCTGCTCGACAACATGTTCTTCTATGACGGTGCCGACATCCCGACCGCGCGCTTCATCTCGACGCGCATCGAGGCTGAACTCGCCTTCGTCCTCAAAAGCCGGCTGACAGGACCGGAGTGCACCATCTTCGAGGTCTTGAATGCGACCGACTACATCACCCCCGCGCTCGAGATCTTGGATACACGGGTGCAGCGCGTCGATCCGGAAGGCAAGGGCACGCGCAAAATCGTCGATACTATTGCCGACAATGCCGCCAATGCCGCGCTCGTGATCGGGGGCCGCCCGTTCAAGCCTTTTGATGTCGACCTGCGCTGGATCGCGGCACTCGTGTTCCGCAACGGACAACTGGAGGAGACCGGCGTTGCGGCCGGCGTCCTCAATCATCCAGCCAACGGTGTCGCCTGGCTTGCCAACAAGCTGCATCCGCACGGCGTCGCGCTGGAACCGGGACAGGTGATCCTGAGCGGGTCCTTCATCCGTCCCATCGACGCCGCCAAAGGCGACACGTTCCATGCCGACTACGGGCCGTTCGGCACCGTGTCCTGCCATTTTGCGTGAGGAGCGGGCTGCATGGCAAAGCGCAGGGCCATCTACGTCGAAGGCTTCGGCCACAAGAACCCCATTCCTGTCGCCAGCCGCGTCGGCAACGTGGTGGCGTCCGGTATCATCTACGGTTTGGACACCGCCACCGGCAAACCCGCCGCCACACTCGACGAGCAGGCGAAGCTGATGTTTCACCACCTGAAGGTCGTCGTCGAAGCGGCCGGCGGCACCCTCGACGACATCGTCAAACTGAACGTGTGGCTCGCCGATCGCGCCAAACGCGAGGCCGTCAATCGCGAGTGGCTCGCCATGTTTCCCGACCCCGCAACACGCCCGGCGCGCCAGGCAATGCAGGCCGAGATGACGACAGGCGTCCTGGTGCAATGCGACTTTCTTGCTGTGATTGACGACTGATGCCGGAGCTAGATCCCAAGACGCTGCCGGCCGAGCAGGCTTACAGGCTGATCACCGGCATCGTGGTGCCGAGGCCCGTCGCATGGGTCACGACGCTTTCGTCGACCGGCAGCGTGAATCTCGCCCCCTTCAGCGCCTTCACCTTCGTCTCACCCAAGCCGCCCATGCTCGCCATCAGCGTCGGCCGCAAGGCCGGCGTCTATAAGGACACCGCACGCAACATTCTCGCCACCGAGGAGTTCGTCGTCCACATCGCCGACCGGCCGTTGCTGGAACCGCTGCATCTGAGCTCGACCGAGCATCCGCCCGACGTCAGCGAGGTGGACGTGCTTGGCCTTACCACGCACCCGAGCACCCACATCAAGCCCCCGCGTTTGACCGCTGCTCCCATCGCCATGGAGTGCCGGCTGCGCCATTGCATCGAGTTCGGCGAGACCCGCACCCGCTTGCTGGTGGGCGAGGTCCTTGTCTTTCACTTCCGCGACGGCCTCCTCAACAACGGCAAGATCGAAACCAAAGAGCTGAACCCCGTTTGTCGCCTCGGCGGCCCGCGTTACGCGACTCTCGGCGACATCGTGACCATGCAACCGGTCGCACAGACGGAGAAATGATGCGCTCTTCCAGCGCAGACAGGACCAGCACCATGCCGACTTACCTTCCCTTCGATCCCAATCCCCGCATCCCGGCGGAAAAGCCGCCAAAACTCACATGCGACAGCCAGTTTCACGTTCTCGGACCGCGGGAGACATATCCCGTCCGGCCTGGCGCCGTTTACGAGATGCCCTCGGCAACCATCGCCGCCGCCTTGAGAATGCACCGCGCACTCGGCATCGAGCGAGGCATCATTGTGCAGCCGACGACCTACGGCGCGGATCATTCCGCCACCCTCGATGGCCTCGCCGAAGCAGGTCCCAGTTACAAGGCCTGCGCCAATGCCATCGTTTTCAATGAAGCGGATGACAGCTACATCGCCAAGCTGCACCAAGCCGGCGTGCGCGGCGCACGTTTCACGCGCGCCGGTCTCGGGGTGAGACTTGCCGAGAAGGATTTCGAGCGCGCGATCGCCCGCGTCGCGGAGCTCGGCTGGTACGCGAAAGTGCAACCGGAGCCAGAAGGCTTCGCAGCGGGGTCGGCAGCGTACGAGAAACTAAAGCTGCCCGTCATCATCGACCACATGGGTCGCCCCGATCCCGCGCGTGGCACCGATGATCCAACCCTCAAGAAGGTCGTTGAGTTGCTCAAACGCGGCAATTTCTGGGTAATGCTCTCGCTCACGGAGAAAACCTCGAAGACCGGCTCGCCGTGGGACGATGTGATGCCGATCGCACGCGCCTACGTCGAAGCCGCACCGGATCGCATCATCTGGGGCAGCGACTGGCCCCATCCCGTATCGGTCAAGCAGCCGCCGAACGAAGCTGATCTTTTGGAGTTCGTCTACCGCTGCGCGCCCGATGCCACGGAGCGCCGGAAAATCCTCGTCGATAATCCAGCGATCTTGTTCGGCTACGGCACATAGCAGGTTTGGCAACATCAATCGCAACACACAACGCTTTGGGAGGTTCACATGAAGTTCAGCATCCTTGCTTTGACCGCTGCGGCCTTGGCTCTCGTCATTTCAGGTCCGGCCCACGCCCAGAACTGGCCGGAACGCACAGTGAAGGTTGTCGTACCGTATCCGCCGGGCGGCAACGTCGACGGCGCCGCACGCATCATCGGCGAGAAACTGCAGGCTGCCCTAGGGCAATCGGTCGTGATCGAGAACAAGGCCGGCGCCGGCGGCCTTGTCGGCAGCGAATCCGTCGCCAAAGCGGAACCGGACGGCTACACGCTTCTCCTCGGCGCCAACGGGCCCATCCTGTTTGCGCCCGAGATGGCGAGCCGCCGCGCCTACGAGTGGCGCCGCGACTTCGTGCCGATCACCATGGTTTCGCTGACACCAATAGTCCTGCAGGTGCATCCTTCGGTCGCCGCCAAGTCCGTGAAGGAGCTGTTCGAGCTCGCGCGCAAGGATGCCGGCAAGCTCACCATGTCGTCGCCCGGACCAGGCACGACCAACCACCTGATGAGCGAGCTCATCCAGGACAAGCTCAACCTGAAGTGGGTGACCGTGCAGTACAAGGGCAACGCACCCGCCACCAACGACCTAATTGCGGGACACGTCAACTTCAACTTCGACCAAGTGTCAGTTGCTCTGCCCTTCATTCAAGACGGGCGCACGCGCGCACTGGCGGTGACGGGTAGCAAGCGCGCTGCGGGGCTTCCCGACGTACCCACATTCGCCGAAGCGGGGTTTGCCGAAATCGACGGATCGACCTTCACCGGCCTTATGGCGCCCGCCAAAACGCCGCAAGCCATCGTTGCAAGACTGAATGCGGAGATGGGCAAGATACTCGCGGATCCGGGCGTGAAAGCGAAGTTCCAGGCGCTCGGTGCCGAGACCGTGCCGATGACTATCGAGGCGTTCACGAAGTACCTCGAGAAGGAGGACGCAACCTGGATACCGGTCATCCGCAAAGCCAACGTCAAGTCGCAATAGGCGGAGCTTCGTCAGGACGAGAAGGGCACTCCAGGTAGGGGTGCCCTTTCATCGCGCGAGGACGGCGGCGCGCTTGGGGTCGATGCAGATCCAGACAAGGCCGCCGGGAGCCAGGCCCGGGTCCGCACGGCCGGACACCCGCACCGCGTGCGGGGTACCACAATCGATGTGGTACTCGACGAGGCTGCCGAGGAAAGTGAGCCGGGCGATCTTTCCAGAAAGAACGTTGTCATCGCGTTCAGGTTTTGCCGCGGAGAGCTGCACGTCCTCGGGCCTGATGACCACATCGACAGCATCACCGGGTTTGCCGGCCGCGACGATGGCAAGGCGGTGTCCTGCACCGTCGAGGACAACAACGGCTACACCGCCACCGCCGCCGCTTTCGATACACCCCGCCACGATGTTTGCGGCGCCGAGGAAGCTCGCGGCAAACGTGGACTGCGGGGCAGCATAAAGAGTTCGTGGATCGCCCTCCTGCACGATGCGGCCGCGATCCATGACACCCATGCGGTGCGCGAGTGCAAAGGCCTCTGCTTGGTCGTGGGTGACGTAGAGCGCCGTGACGCCGATACGCGCGATCATATCCGAGAGTTCCTGCCGCATCGTCTCGCGCAACCGCGCGTCCAGATTGGAGAGGGGCTCATCGAGCAGGAGCAGCTTGGGCTGCCGCACGACAGCACGCGCCAGAGCCACCCTCTGTTGTTGCCCTCCCGACAGACGGGTCGCCGGCCGGTCCGCCATATCCTGCATCCCGACCTGCGTCAGCGCCTGCATCGTGCGATCGCGTATCTCGGCCTTCTCCGGCCGGGGCCTGCTTACGGTGAGGGGATAGGAAACATTCCCGAACACATCCATGTGCGGCCAGATGGCGTAAGACTGGAAAACCATGCCGATCGGCCGCTCGTGCACGGGCATGAACACCGCGCGCGCAGCATCCGATACGACTGCGCCGCCGATACGTACGATCCCGCTGTCCGCCTGCTCCAATCCCGCAACGCAGCGCAAAGTCGTCGTCTTGCCGCAGCCGCTGGGTCCCAGCAGGGCGTAGCATTGCCCGTCGGGAATACTGAAGGAAACGTTGTCGACCACCCTCGGCTGCGCTCGATCGGCAGTCTGGAAAGTTTTGCAGAGCTCTATGACCTCCAGCATCGTTCAATCCATGCTGCTGCGTGCAATGGGAAGCAGCCGTGCCAGCAGCAAGACCGGAAGCACGGCGAGAATGACAAGAGTGGCCAGCGCCGCCGTCTCGGCAGACTGCCCCGCCTGATACAGCCGCCATATCAGGACCGAGATGACGATGTTGTCGTCACTCGCCAGCACGAGCGGAATCGTAAACTCGCGCGCGCCGATGATGAACAGCAGCATGAACGCGGACGCCATCGCCGGCGCCAGCAGGGGCAGAACGATCCGCCGTTGTGTTGTCAGCCATCCCGCTCCGGAGGCGGTGGAGGCTTCCTCCAGTTCGGTGTGGATCTGCATCAGCGCCGCCCGCGCAGTGCGTGTCGTGGTGGCAAGCCTGTACGAATAGGCAATCAGTAGAATCCATATCGTACCGTAGACCCCAATCGGCACCGTAAGGAAAATGATCATCACCGCGAGCCCGACGATTACCGAAGGAATCCCGATTGAGAGGAACGACATCACGTCGACCGCACCGCGCCAGCGCAATCGCGTGCGCGTAATGATAAGGCCGAGTGCGGCGCCGAGCACCGTCACAACCAGCGCCGACAGCGACGCCACAATCAGCGTGTTGCGCAACCCAAGCCAGAAGCGATGGTCGGAGAACAGCGAGCGATAGGCCGCAGCGGAGTAGGTCGGCAGGGCATCCAGAGAAGGCACGGTGAAGCCGAAGAAGCTCGTCCACACCAGCACCGTCGCCGGCAGCACGGCGGCCAGCGCGAGGTAGCCGCAGAGGAAGAGGATCGCTGGCAGCTTCCAGCGCCCGAGCTTCAACTGCTTCTGGCGGTAGGCCTTGCCCGTGATAGTCGTGAACCTGTCCGCATGACGTACCGCCCTGTTATAGACAAACAGCAGCAGCACGGCCACGAATAGGAATACAAACGAGATGGCGGCGGCGGCGCCGTAGTTTGGCAGGCCGTCGGCGGGGTTCAGCTCATAGTAGATGCGGTAGGCGAAAATATTGAGCCGCGCAGGCAGCCCGATCATCAGCGGCAGCTCGAACTGCTCCAGCACAATGATGGTCGCAAGAATTACAGGCGCAAGTATCCCGGGCAGGAGCATGGGTAGCGTCACGCGGCGGAAGGTCGTGAACTGCGAGGCCCCCGATGCCGCGCTGGCCTCCTCCATCGCCGGGTTCATGCTGCGCAGCGTCGCAAGCAGCAGAAGGAACACGTAGGGCGTCAACACCAGCGACTGGCACAGAATCAGCCCGCCCATGCTGAAGATATTGATCGGGCCGCTCCCCTCCAGCCCGAGCAGCGCCCGCAGAGCCACGTTGAGCCACCCCGCGTTGGGGCCCATCAGGTAGATCCATGCCACAGCCAGGATGTTCACGGGGATCAGCAGCGGAAACAGGATCAACACGAACGCCCAACGCGCGCCGGGCATGTCCGTGCGCTCCACCAGCCACGCCAGCGCGAAGGCGGTGACTGACGTGCAGATCACCGTGCCGGCCACAGACATTAGCGTGTCCGGCAACATGCGGCCGAGCAAGGCCGTATTGTGGTAGAGCGCCGCCAGGTTTTCGAGCGACCAGCGCGCCTGACTCTCGAACGGCAGGTAGTCGGGCGGCCCGCGGAACGCCGAGAACAACAGCACGCATAGCGGCACCAGAACGAGATAGGCGGCGACGATTGCTGCCGCGCTCAACACCAGGATAGCCGGCCGCCCCAGGCTTCGGGTTGCCGACGTCGCCGCCATCAGCCCGAGGCCCTCAAGGGATGCGGTGGCAAACGCGCGCCCGCCATCACTTCACCTGGCCTGAAATGATGTCGCCGGCTTCCTTGAAGTACTTGTTGCGGTCGGTCACCTGGCTCAGGTCGTCGAAGTTGATCTTGACGCCCGTCGCCAGCAGCTTCTGGCCAATCTCGCTCTTGGAGTTCGGCCGGTAGTCGGCGGTGAAGATCGCCTTCTCGCGTGCCGCCTTGCCCTCGTCGGAAGCCAACCAACCCGCCAACAGCTTTGCGGAATTGGGATTGGGTGCCTTGGCCATCAGCGCGGCCACGAATTGCGACGATGTGACGGGCTCAGGAACCACATAGTCGACGGGCAGACCCTCCGACTTCCACAGGCGGACCTGCTGATCGAGTTCCGCCAGCGAGTAGGTGCGCTCGCCCGCAGCCACGATTGGCTGGCGCGGGGCGCGCGTCAGCAGCAGTCCCATGTCATCGCGGAGTGAACGCGCGAACTTCATCGCATCTGCGTGTCCGAGCGAGAAAACAAGCGCACCCGTCAGTCTTGGAATCAAGAAGTCGCTGACGACCATTTTGTCTTTCAGCGCCGGATTGAGCACGTCGCTCCACTTCTTGGGTAGCAGCTTCGGGTCGGCGAGCTTCGTGTTGTACATGAAGGAGTACACCATGGTGTTGGTGACTCCGAGCTTCTTGTCGGCAAACGTATTGTCGGCATTGACGCCGAACATCGTCCAGTCGAGTGGCTCGATCAACCCGCGGTCGAGCAGCGGTGCCACGCCCGCCAGCGAGTGCCAGAACACGTCTACCTGATGGCGGTTGGCGCGCGCCTCCGCGATGGCCGTGGTGGTGATGTTATTGTCGCCGACCACCTTCACGTCGACGCCGGGAAAGCGGGCGGAGAATGCCTTCGGAATCCAGTCCACCTCGCGCACGTTGGTGCCCCACATGACGACGCTGCCCTCGGCCTTGGCTTTCTCGTGCAGGGCTTTCACGGGCGCTGAATCGAGCGGGCTCTGAGCTAACGTCACGGGTGCAATGGCTATTGCCGCAAACGTCGCCGCCAGCATGCGGCTGGCCTGCTTGAAGCGCAGCGGGGATACAGAAAGTATCATCGGCGTAATCCTTGGGTTTTCCTCGGTTGAGCCGGCAGGTCTTGGTGCCCGCCGTTGCATGCATCGTTCAGCGTTACACAAGTCCCTTCACGCGCGGATCGTCCGGGGCAACGATGTAGTTGCCCGCGGAAAACACCACCGGCCCCGCGTTCGGATCGAACGACACCCCTGCCGGGTCTTTGCCTGCGGCTAAGGCATCGAGCTGCTTCTGCATCATGCGCCGCACCATCACGACGCCCTGGTCCGATGTCGCCAGATGCTCTTCGGAGTGCAGGGTGATCGGACCTTGACCGATCATGGCCTCATAGTCGCCCGGGAATTTCTGATGCTCCTCTGGCGTGAGGTCCTTCCACAGCTTGCCGTTCATCTTCGAGCGGATCTTGCTGAGACCACCCTGTTCGTTCACACGGCCGGCCACGTAAATGCGGAAATGCGTATCGTCGATGGGTAGCACCCAGCCCAGCGATTCTACGCGGCTGTACTGCGCCACACGCGGATTGGGGATGACGCGCAGCGTCGGCAGCGAGGCTTCGGAAATACGATAGTGAATGCGGCCGTCGTCGAGCTTGCGCGTCGAATGCGTAAGCACGCCGATTGCGCCAAACTCCCAGCGCACCTTGGGCATGATGCCCATCTGCGCCACGAACTGCGTACCGCTGAACGAGCCGTGCAGGATGGGCACGTGGAAGGCGTCGGCCAAGTTCTCGTAGTGCTGCATCCAGTTGCAGGGAATGATCTCACCGCCCCCGCCGCCGATGCTGCTGTCGTCCGCATCGACGATCTCACCCTCATCGAGCACATCCAGGCACTCATAGGACGGCAGCACCGGTTTCTTCTCGGGCGGCCCCATGTACGCAAAGATGAGACCGTACTTTTCTTCCACCGGATACCAGGGCTGGCGAACGCGATCGCGGAACTTGCCGCCCTCCGGCTCGCACGGCTGATCCAGGCAGCGGCCCTCCACGTCGAACAGCCAGCCGTGGTAGCAGCAGCGAATTCCCGCATCTTCCACACGGCCATAGTAAAGGGTCGTGCCGCGGTGGCAGCAGCGTGCATGCACGAGGCCCGGCCGCCCCTTACCATCCCGGAACAGCACGAGATCTTCACCGAGCGCACGAATGGCCTTCGGCGTGGTGCCCGCATCGCTGATGAGGCCCACAGGATGCCAGTAGCGCCGGAGAAGCTCACCCATCGGGGTACCGCGGCGCACCTCGGTCAAGGCAGCATTGTGCGACGGCGGCTTGAGCGTATAGGCGGTACCGGTGTCGAGCGTCCGACCGGTCGTATTGGTCATGACCTTGCTCCTCGTGACTTGCACTTGCTTTGAGGACAGCTCTGCACGCGCAGATGAGGCGCCCTCGCGCCTTCCCGGCCGCAATAGGCGATCGACATACCTGTGGTACGTTTCCCTGCCGTGCCCTGATGCATTTCCTCGCCGACCGGACTTGTGCGCCAGCTTCGAATTACTCTAACTATGAAGGCATTGTTGACTTTGTCAACGTCAGCAGAATTGGACGCGCCTTGCAGATGAGCAAGCATACACACCGCGATCAGGCACGCGCCGGCCGCCGGCCGAAAGGGGCCGGTGAGTTATTGATCTCCAACAAGATCCTGACGCTCGCCACTCTGTTGCGCCGCAGCGCAACCCTTGTTTACCGGCGCGAGCTCGGGCTTTCGCAGATCGAATGGCGCATTCTCGCGATCGTCGGGGACCGGGCCCCGCTGACGCTCAGCCAACTCGTGACAATCATGGGTCTCGACAAGGGTCAGACAAGCCGCGGCGTCACGAGCCTCGTGCGACGCCGCATCTTGGCGCGCAGCAGCGACGCGCACGAGGGGCGCGAGGTGCAAATCGATCTCACCGCGCGCGGGCGCGAAGTATTCGCGTCCCTGATGGCGATCGCACTTACACGCAACCGCAATTTGGTCGTCGGTATCGGCAAGACAGAACTTCAGACCATCTTCACCGAGCTCGACCGCCTGATCGACAACGCCAAGCTCATGCTGGCGGAGAATCAGGAAAAGCCCGGATGATGCGCTAGCGCGCCATCATGCTCGGCAGCCACAAGATGAGCTGCGGGAAGAGGCAGAACAGGGCAATCACGATCAGGTGGGCGGCAACATGCGGCGCCACGCCGATGAAAACCTCATTGAGGGGGCGCTCGGCATAGCGCGCGACCACGAATGCATTGAGCCCAACCGGCGGTGTTACCATGCCAACCTCGCCGACCACGATCACCAGAACGCCAAACCAGACTGGATCGAACCCCAATGCTGTGACGATCGGCAGCACGACAGGGATCGTCAGAATAAGAATGGCTATCTGATCGAGAAAGCATCCAAGGACCAGGTAGATCAGGATGATGATGCCCATGATCACCCAGCGATCAACGGGTAGCGCACCGATGGTGGCAACGATCTGCTGGGTCGTTTGCGTGATGGTCAGGAAGTAACCGAAGAAGTGCGCCCCCAGAATGATCATGATGATCATGCACGTCGTCTCGGTGGCCCGCGTCAGAGCGTGCAGCGTATTCTTGAGGCCACCCTTGCCCTTGAAGAGGACCACGACATATGCGCCGAGTGCGCCGATGGCAGCCGCCTCCGTCGGAGTCGCGATGCCGAGGTAGATCACGCCTGTAACGGCCGCGAACAAGAGCAGCATCGGCCACACATTGCTGAGCGACCGGATCTTCTCGCCCCATGTGTACGCTTGGCCCGCCGGCGCATGGGAGGGGTTCAGCCAGACCAGAAACAGGACGGTCAGCGCGATGGCGGCCGTCACGACCAACCCGGGTACGACGCCGCCGATGAGGAGCTGGCCGATATTCACATCGGCAATGATGCCGTAGAGAACAAGCGCGATGCTCGGCGGGATGAGCATCGCGAGCGTCCCTGAAATGGCAACGACGCCGCACGCGAGCTTCGGCTCGTATCCATGGCGCAACATCGCGGGCAAGCTGGTCGAGGACAATGTCGCAGCGGACGCCGTACTCGATCCGGCGACCGCACCGAAGCCGGCCCCGGCAAGGGCCGTCGAGATCGCAAGACCGCCGGGAACACGGCCAACCCAGATCGATCCGGCCTTGAATAGATCGTCCGCCACACCGCTGATGATGACGAACTCCGCCATCAACAGGAACATCGGGATCGTGATGATCTCGTAGGAGCTGGCAGCCGACAGCGGCTCGGTCTCCATGATGCCCAGCACCATGGGCAAGCCGCCCAGGAGGTAGAGCCCCGTAGCCCCCGCGATCGTCAGCGCAAACCCGACCGGAACCCGGATGGCCAGGAGCACAAGCAGAAATGCGGTTATTGCCAGGGCAAGCACGTCACACGTCCGCTTCGTTCGAGACTGGATCGACACCGACGGCATGGCTGGAACCCGTGGCGAGTGCTGCCACCAGGGAGCAGATACCAAACAGCAGCCGCAAGACGAGCAGCCCCACGCCCATCGGAACTAATGCGGCAGCCACCCATGTCGGCCAAGTGTATGCGGTAACGACCACGTCGCCGGCCTGATAGCTCGTCCAGGCCTTCATGGTGCCCATGTAGAGAATGCCGGTCATGACAACGGCCGTCAGCGCGTAACCGACAAGTTCCAGCAAATGGCGCACGCGCGCAGGAGCGGTGCCGAACAGCACATCCACGCGCACATGGTGGTTCTCACGCAAGGTCCGCGACAGCGCTAACAGGAAGATCGCCGTCATCAGGTACATGGAGATGAGGTCGTACGACCACGTCAGCGTTCGGTGGAACCAGTACCGAAGCACCACGTCCACCGACACGATGATCATGACCGCGTATAGCGCGACCGAGGTCACTGCCGACCAGATCGCTTCCACGCCGGTCAGCAGCTTATGCGCGCGAACCAGCATAGAGCCTACTTCACTGCTTTGACCGCCGCCTCGTAAGCCTTGAGCACGTCGCCGCCCGGCCTCCTGCGCCCATCGAGCTCGTCAGCCCACGCCTTGTGAACGCTGGCAAACACGGTTTCGAGTTGCTTGTCCTCATCGGCGGGGAACGAAACGACGCTGACACCTTGCTTCTCAAGCTTGCCGAGGTCCGCAGTCGTGTCCTGATCCATCTTCTCGCAGGAGCGCCGCGTCGCTTCCTCGCCCACCTTGAGCATGACCTGCTGGACGTTGGCAGGCAGGGTCTTCCAACGCTTTTCGCTGATGGCGTAAGTCAGCACGGCACTGCCAAATCCTCGACCCGTGGTCACCGATTTCGCTAGCGGGCCGAGACTGTAGGAAATCGCGGCGCCGTAGGAGATCAAAGTTCCGTCCAAAGTGCCGCGCGACAAGGATTCGTGGATCTCCGGTGCAGCCATGCGAATCGGGATCGCCTTCAGATTGCGCATCGCGAGGTCTACGGCCGAGCCGAGCGTACGCATCTTCTTGCCCTCCAGATCCTTCACGGACTGGATCTTCTGAGCCATCAACGCTTGATAGGGTGCCGCGACGAGCGCAATGAGCACCCGAACGCCATTCGGCTGGAGCTCCGCCTTCGAGAGGATCCCGTCCTTTGCCAGGTTCCAATAAGCCAGCGTCCCTTGGCACGACGTCTTGAATATACCCGGCAACTCGCCGACCGCGGAAAGCTGCAGCTTGTCGGGCGCGTAGGACGGCATCACCGATCCGATATCCGCCACACCCGAGACCGTCAAAGCCAGGAGGTCCTTGGCCTTTCCGAGTTGCTGGGCAGGATAGTGCTGGAACTCGACTTGGCCGTTGGTGGCCGCGGTCACCGCCTGCATGAAATACTTGGCACCGGGCTCGGCAAAGTAATGGCCGACGGCCGGGAACGAGTCGGCGACACGCAGCGTGATCTTCTCCTGCGCAGAACCCGCGCCGGCATAACCAACGAGCGCAACAAACGCCGCAGCTACTCCGCTAACTTTCCTCATCAGACGCATCCTCCAGATTGTTCCTTATGAGACCTACAGAATCAGTTTCTCGCCGGCTCTACTCCGCTGAGCACGAGAGCGGTTGTGTGGGCGACGAACGCCGCCTCCATATCCGCATCGACCGAGTTGCCTCTCCGTCCCGCGATAAGCATCGGTTGCGATACGAAGTAGAACTCGCACATGCCGATCACGGAAAAGAAGAAGAGCACCGGATCAATCTGCCGAAACGTTCCCGCAGCCACACCCTGCGCGATCAGGCGCTCGTAGAACCCAACCAGCGGCTTGAGGAAATTGCTGCTCATGCGCTTGGCAAGCGCCGGCTTGCTTGATGCAACCAGCTCCGTCATGACGCGCGTGGTATATGGATAACGCTGAAAGTTACGGATCATCTGGCGCATGTGAATTTCGAGTTTGGTCTCCGCATCGGCATCCAGAGCCAGCAGGTTGTCGAGGTCGGCGGCCCACGTTGCGCAAAGCTTCTCAAATAGCGCCGTGATCAACCCCAGCCTGTTCTCGAAGTGGTAGTGGACCATCGCCACATCCACCCCGGCGTGCGCGCAGATGGCGCTGAGCGGAACGGGCAGTCCCCGGCTTTCCGAGAACATGTGATGCGCCGATCGCAGCAGGGCGTCCCGACTATCGAAGTCGGGCTCGCTGACGGGCCGTCCGGGCCGCCGCTTCTTGGTTCGTCGCGCGACTGCCAAGCCGGTGCTCAAGCTACACCGTCCTGCGTGCGTGTGGGTCTGCGGTCAGGATCATTGCGGAACCGTCGGCGAGCGCACCGCTGGTCACGACGCCGACGTCGTGGCGAGGTGCCTGACGATCGCCGCAGCGTCCCTGAATCTGGAGCACTGCCTCGGTGACGCAGTTCATGCCGTGGAGATAGCCTTCGGCCAGCAAGCCGCCGCTCGTGTTGACCGGAAGTCGCCCATCACGCGCAGTCTGGCCGGACGCTACGAACGCACCAGCTCCACCCCGCTCGCAGAGGCCGAGCCCCTCGAGCCCCATCAACACCGTGCTGGTGAAACAGTCGTAGATCTCGGCGAACTGAACGTCCTGCGGACCCAGACCGGCCCGCTTGTACAGGTCGCCTCTCAGCTTGTGCGTAAAGTTGTGAGTGTAGTCCTCCGACAGCAGCAAATCGCCAATATCAAGCCCTACCCGGCGTCCGGCGCTGTAGGCGGTCGACGCGACGACGGCCGGGGTGTGCTTGAGATCACGCGCCCGATCCAGGGAGGTCACCAAGACGGCGCAGGCGCCATCCACCTCCGTCGTGCAATCGGCAACGCGGAACGGATCGGCTACCCACGGCGATTTGAGATAGGCTTCCATATCGAGCGGCTTGCGCAGGACAGCCCGCGGATTGCGCTCGGCATACTTCCTTTGGGCGATCGCTACGGCGCCAAGATCCGCCTCGGTTTGCCCTGTCTCATGCAGGAACCGCCGCGCCCACATGCCGATGTACATCAGGTAGGCGTTATAACCGATCGGGTAGCGATACTGCGCGGCCCCGCCGGCGAACTGCCCGCTGCCCACACGTACACCGGACCTGCCGTTCAAGGCGCGGAACACAATGATGCTGTCCGCGTAGCCTTGGGCAATGGCCATCGCTGCCAGCCCGACCACATGACACGGCGACTGGCCGCCATGCTGGAATTCCATCACCCAACGCAGGTCACGCAACCCCAGCGCCGTACTCACGGCACCGCACGAGACCGAGTCGTTGAGCACCATGAAGCTGCCGACGCCGTCAACCTCCTCAAGCGGCAATCCCGCATCGTTCACCGCCTCGAGTGATGCCTCCGCCGCAAGGTCCAGCACACTGCGCTCAGAGTTTCTGCTCAGAGGCGAATAGCCAACTCCGGCAATGGCGACCTTGCGCATACGAAACGTTCCATGCCTTCTGGTTCTTGACAAAATTCAAACATGCTTGAATAAATCTGTCAAGCACGTCGATATTGCTCGGATAACTGCTTACACCGTAAGAATGCAGTTATTCATGTGTGAGTGAATAAGACCCAGAAGTGAGGTCAAATGGCCAAGTCGGATACTGTTGTCGTTGAGAAAAAAGCCCTCGGGATCGGCAGCGCGACGATGGCCCTCGTGACAATGAACCGACCTGCCGAGATGAACCCCCTCGACTGGGACACGGTGCATCGGCTGGACACGGTCTTCAGTGAGCTGGCGTCAGAGCCGTCAGTGCGCGTGGTTGCCGTGACCGGGGCCGGCAGCGCGTTCAGCGCCGGCGGCGACATGAAAAAATACCAAACTCTGCAGCGCAATCCGAAGGACTTCCCTCAGTTCCTTGCCGATATTCACGCCATGTTCGGCAGGATCGCCCACTACCCCAAGCCCTATGTCGCACTTGTCAACGGCGTAGCCGTTGCGGGCGGCATCGAGCTCATCTTGTCGTGCGACTTGGCTATCGCAGCCGAGTCCGCGCGCATCGGCGATGCACACCTGCCGTTCGGGCAAATGGGTGGGGGCGGTGTCCTGACGATGCTGCCGCGCGCTGTCGGGCCTGCGCGGGCGCGGGAGTTGATCTTCTCCGGACGTCTGCTGGCTCCCGCAGAAGCACTCGACTGGGGATTGGTGAGCAAGGTCGTGCCGGATGCCGATCTGGTCGAGGCCGGCATCGCTTTCGCCAAGGACGTCGCGAAGAAATCTCCGCTCGCCGTCGGCAACGCCAAGCGCGTTCTGAATGCAGCCTTCGAGGAAGGCACTGGTGTGGCGGCCGCAATGCGGCTCGAGCGCGAGGTCACCGCCCGTTATTGCCTCACGAGTCACGACGCGCACGAGGGGCTTCAAGCCTTTGCAGAGAAGCGCAAGCCGAATTTCACGGGACAGTAGGGAGACGAAGAGGATGAGCGGCGAGAAGAAGATTTCGCCTACCCCGCCGGAACCGGATGCCGACAGCACGTTCTTCTGGGACGCGCTGAAGGAGAAGAAGCTCCTCATCCAGCGCTGCGGCGACTGCGGCCGCAGCCGCTTTCCGCCAATGCCGCGCTGCCCCTATTGTGCCTCTGCCCAATACTCAGTGATCGAGGCCGGGGGCGGTGGCACCGTCTACACGTGGGTCGTCGTGCACCGCGCCTTCGATCCGGCATTTACGGATGAGGTCCCCTTCACCCTCGCCACGGTCGACCTTGACGAGGGGGCTCGCATCGTCGGCCGTCTGGAGGGCGCATCACCTCAATTCGGAATGCGCGTGCAGGCAACCTTTTTCAATCATCCGAGCTGGACGGAGCTCCGGTTCGCACCTCAAGGGAGTAAGTAATGACCAAGATCACGACGCTCGGTGAGCGCGATAAGGGCGTGCAGGTGGGGCACGGCTTCTTTTACGACCAGCTCCCCGTCGGCTACAAATTTCACACCATGGGCCGCACCATTACGGAGACGGACCTCGTCAATTTCGTCAATCTCATCTGGATGACGGAAGAAGGCTTCGTCAACACTCAGCCCGACCGACCGCACACGCTCAAAGGCCGTTTCGTTCCCGGCGCGCTGGTGTATTGCTTCTCGGAAGGCCTGCTGGTGCCGACGATGCAGTACACCGGCCAGGCATTCCTGGGTACCGAGCTGAACCACACAGCTCCCACCGTTGTCGGCGATACCATTCACGTCGAATGCGAGGTAATCGAGATGCGCCGCGCATCGAAAGGAAACCGCGGCCTGGTGCGCACGCGCAACCATGTCGTCAACCAACGCAACGAGGTTGTTCTCATCTACACGCCGCTGCGCATGATGACCGGGAGTCCTCAGGCTGGTCGCTGAGGATTTCAGCAAGATGACTGGCACCCCCGACCGCAAGCAGCGCCCGCTCGACGGGATACGCGTCGTCGACCTGACCAGCGTCCTGATGGGTCCGGCCGCCACCCAGGTGCTGGCCGACTACGGCGCCGACGTGATCAAGGTCGAGCCTCCCGGCGGCGACATCATGCGTCATGCCGGCCACATGCGTAACCCCGGCATGGGACCCGTCTACCTTCACGCCAACCGCAACAAGCGATCGATCGTCATAGACCTCAAGAAACCTGAGGGCCGCAATACACTTCTCGCGCTTGCGGCAACGGCCGACATGTTCGTGCACAACGTCCGGCCGGCAGCAATGGAAAGGCTGGGCCTTGGCTATCCGGCGTTCTCATCCATCAACCAACGACTGATCTACCTTGCCCTGGTCGGGTTCGATCAGAACGGACCCTACGCGCCGTTGCCGGCCATGGATGACGTCATCCAGGGCGCCAGCGGGATCAGCGGGCTGCACGCGCAATACTACGGCGAGCCGCTCTACGTGCCGATGGTGATGGTTGATCGTTACTGCGCGATCAATGCCGCCCAGGTCGCACTCGCGGCACTCTTCATGCGGGAGCGCACCGGACAGGGGCAGTCGGTCGACGTGCCTATGTTCGAAAGCATGGTGCAGGCCGTTCTCGGCGATCACATGGGCGGCGAAACGTTCGACCCACCCGCGGGCCCCATGGGCTACGCGCGCCTGCTCACCCCGCATCGCAAACCCTTCAAGACGCGCGACGGATACATTGCGCTCATCGTGTATACCGACGCGCAATGGCAGGCGTTCTTCGACGTTGTCGGAGAACCGGACCGCTTCAGGAGCGATCCAAGGTTCACCACAGCTGCAGCGCGCGCGCAGAACCACGACCACGCCTATGCCATGCTGGCCGACTTCCTGACCACCCGCACGACGTCCGAGTGGATTGCACTTTTGAGGGAGCGCGATATCCCCTGCATGCCAATGCATGACCTCAATGGCGTACTGCACGACCCGCACCTTCAGGCCGTCGATTTCTTCGAGGCGCTGGAGCATCCAAGCGAAGGCCGCGTGCGCGCCATGCGGGTCTCCTCGCGCTGGAGCGATGCCGATCTGTCCATCTACCGGCACGCCCCCCGCGCCGGCGAACAGAGCGTCGAGGTGTTGCGCGAAGCCGGTTTCGGTCGGGATCGCATCGACAAGCTCTTGTCTTCACACACCATCATCCAGGCGTAGCGACAGCCGTCACCGCAAGCAAAAGGATGGCGTCATGAAAGTTCGAGATCTACTGAACCTCTCCGGTAAGACAGCCCTTGTGACGGGCGGCTCACGCGGCCTTGGGTTGCAGATGGCCGAGGCCCTCGGCGAAATGGGCGCGCAGGTCGCCATCAGCGCACGCAAGGCGGATGAGCTTGCAGAGGCTGTCCGCACGCTCAAAGCCGCGGGCATCGAGGCCACCGCGTTTCCAGCCGACGTTGCAAAGCCGGATGCGGCGGCTCCCCTTGTCGAGGCTGTCATTGCCCGCTTTGGCAGGATCGACATCCTCGTCAATAATGCGGGTGCAGCGTGGAATGCCCCGGCCGAGAGCTACCCGGTCGAGGCCTGGGATAAGCTGGTGAGCCTAAACTTGTCAGGTTCATTCCTGCTGGCGCAGCAGGTCGCGGTGCGCTGCATGATTCCCGGCAAGTGGGGCCGCATCATCAATATCGCGTCCATTGCCGGACTGACCGCAAGCGACCCCCGCGTCGTACGGACGGTCGCCTACAACGCCACCAAGCACGGCCTGGTCGGACTGACGCGGCAGCTGGCCGCCGAATGGGGCGAGCACAACATCATCGTGAATGCGATCTGCCCTGGATACTTCCCTTCGAAGATGACCCGCCCGATGCTCGACAACGGCGAGCGCATCATTCTGGAGACAACACCGACGAAGCGCCTCGGCGGACCTGATGATCTCAAGGGCTTGGTGGCACTGCTGGCATCCGATGCCGCGCAGCACATCACGGGCCAGGCCATCGCCGTCGACGGCGGCGCGAGCATTCTATAGACTTTGTATTCAAGGGCATCTGCCTAGGACGCCCGCGTATGGCCAGACAGACCCTCTAGACCGATCACCTTCCGACTGCGGACCGGGCTTCCGTTGCCAGCCGAAGTGCGCGCTTGGATTGGGCAAGGGCAACCTGGCCCTGAGTGCGCAGCTTTCGGACCTCCCAGGATGCGCTTGGCAGTCCATTGGCGCCTGGCGTTCGATTCCAGATGACGCTTCCTTGCGGTAGCACAATAATCCCCGAGCAGGACTACCGGTACCACAACCAGATCATAATCGACCAAGGAGAGAGGAAATGACCAAGCGCGTTGCGATCATCACCGGTGGCATGGGCGGCCTTGGAGAGACGATCAGCACAAAAATGGCCGATGCCGGATACCGGGTTGCAGTCACGTACTCGCCATCGAACAAGACATCCACCCAATGGCTCGCCGACATGAAAGGGCAGGGTTACGACTTCAAGGCATTCCCGTGCGATGTCACCGACTTCGAGTCGAGGAAGGCGTGCGTAGACAAGGTCGCATCGGAAGTGGGAGCGGTGGACATCTTAGTCAACAACGCGGGCATCACAAAGGATATGACTTTCCGCAAGATGGGGAAGGGAGACTGGGATTCCGTGCTCAAGACCAATCTCGATTCCGTCTTCAACATGACGAAGCACGTCTATGACGGCATGATGGACCGGGGCTGGGGCCGCATCATCAACGTATCGTCCGTCAACGGGTCCAAGGGCGCCTTCGGCCAAACGAACTACGCCGCCGCCAAGGCCGGCATGCACGGCTTCACGAAATCGCTGGCTCTAGAGTCGGCCAGAAAGGGTGTGACCGTCAACACCATCTCCCCGGGCTATATCGGCACAAAAATGGTAACCGCCATCCCCAAGGACGTCTTGGACGGCAAGATCCTGCCGCAGATTCCCATATCGCGACTGGGCAAGCCGGAAGAGGTTGCCGGCTTGATCATCTACCTGTGTTCCGAAGAGGCCGCCTTTGTCACCGGCGCCAACATTGCGATCAACGGCGGCCAGCACATGCAATAGTCTGGCGCCTCCAAGCGCTCGCCGAAAGCTTTAGTCAAAGCCTGCACCCCTCGTCGACCGACGGCTGGGGCGCGCCGCCGCATGGGCAGATGCACCGGTGCGGAGCCGCCGAAAGAACCTAGCGCGAAACGCCGATTGCGTTCGCTCATAAACTTGACTACTTAAGTCAAGAATATCCCAGGCGCAGGCCAGGGCGAGCCCAATGCGACCGAAGTCGAGGGAGAGCACATGCATACATTGCGCACCTGCGCCCTAATGCTCGTCTTGACGATGTGTGTTCTCCAACCAGCCAGGGCCGAAACCACGGTTGTCGACGGCAGCGGCCGCACGGTCACGGTGGCGGATACGTCCCGCATACTTTCGGTGGGAGGCGACGTCACGGAGATACTGTACGCGCTCAGTGCCGGCCCTCGTATCGTGGCTGTCGATACGACCAGCCAATTTCCCCCCGAGGCTCTCAAGGAGAAGAAGAGTGTCGGCTACATGCGGGCTCTCTCGAGCGAAGGCGTCATTTCTGTTGGTGCCAGCGTTGTGCTGGCCTCCGAGAGTGCAGGGCCGCCGGAAGTGGTCAAGACTCTGAGAGCTACGAGCACACCCTATATTTCGGTGCCTGAGGACCCCTCGCCAGCCGGCATAGCATCCAAAATTCGCCTGGTTGCAAAGGTGGTCGGTGCGGAAAACGCGGGCGAGAAACTCATCCAGGACATCGCAGCGGAATTCGAGCGGCTGTCAGCGGCTAGAGCAAAGATAAAACAGAAGAAGCGCGTTCTGTTCGTCCTTTCCATTCAGAACGGGCGGCTGCTGGTCGGGGGCCGCGAAACAAGTGCCGATGCGGTGATCAAGCTCGCTGGAGCCTCCAACGTCGCCGATAGCATCAAGGGATTTCGTCCGTCACCGGATGAGGCGATGGTCGAGATGGCACCGGATGTCATCCTCGCCATGCGTCGCTCCAGTGACAAGGACAATCACGACATGTCACAGCTCTTCTCACTGAAGGGCGTGCAGGCTACGCCGGCAGGAAAATCCAAGCGCATCGTCATGCTGGATGGCCTCTATATGCTCGGCTTCGGCCCTCGCACGCCCGCGGCTGCGCGCGACCTGATGGCCGAATTGTACCCCACGCATGTTGAGAGACCGGCCAGGCCATGACGGCCACGTTGCCCGGCAGCCTCGCTCAAGTCAGTGGAAGGATGGCGACGACGCGTCTCCTCCTGATCGCGTCTTCCGTCGGACTCTGTCTTGCAGCGCTGCTCTCGCTCTCGATCGGCGCGACCGGCATCACGCTGACCGCCGTGCCACGCATTGCCTGGGCATTCCTGTCTGGACACCGGGATGGCGACATCGCGCGAGAGCAGCTGGTGCTGCTGGATATTCGTCTTCCCCGGCTCCTGTTGGGAGTGTTCGTCGGCGCCTCCCTGGCTGTGGCCGGCGCCATGCTGCAAGGCATGTTCCGCAATCCGCTCGCCGACCCGGGGCTGATTGGCGTGTCCTCCGGCGCCGCACTCGCAGCCGTGACCACGATAGCGTTCGGCAACAGCCTCGCGGGCCCCTGGATCGGCACCTTTGGTCCCTATGCCCTGCCGGTTGCGGCATTCGTTGGAGGATTCGCAACGACCCTGCTGCTCATGGCGACGGTCAGCCGGCAGGGCTCGCTGTCGCTTGGGCCCCTGCTCCTCGCAGGAATTGCCATTGCGGCGCTGAACACCGCACTCATCGGCCTTATCGCATTTGCGAGCGACGATCGCGAGTTGCGCGACCTCACCCTGTGGATGCTCGGTAGCCTTTCGGGGGCGAGCTGGACGAAAGTGTGGGCAGTGGCGCCATTCGCGGTTTTCCTGGCGGTTGCCGCACCACGGCTCATACGCGGCCTCAACGGACTTCTCCTCGGAGAGGCGGAGGCGTTTCACCTTGGCGTCAACTTGGAGCGCACCAAGCGCGCAATCGTCATCGTGGCATCTGCGGGCGTCGGAGCGGCGGTCGCCGTCGCCGGCATCCTGGGATTTGTCGGCATCGTCGTTCCCCACGTCGTCCGCCTTCTCGCCGGACCCGATCATCGGGTTGTGGTTCCGGCAAGCGCACTGCTGGGCGGTAGGGTGGTAGTCTTGGCCGACATATTTGCGAGGATGCTGGTGCGGCCGGGCGAGCTGCCGCTAGGGGTGATGCTGGCACTCATCGGCGCGCCGATCTTCCTGCATATGATCGTCAAAAGCCGGATGGCGAGCATCTGAGACATGTTGGAAGCACACGGCGTCGGCTATGCAAGCGCACAGCACGAACTTCTGGCGGAGATTGATTTCACCGCCCGTCCCGGCGTGGTCACCGTGCTGATCGGCCCCAACGGCGCGGGCAAGTCGACACTTCTGCGCATTCTCAGCGGAGAGTTGAAGCCGACCCGCGGACACGTGGCTTTGGATGGGCAACCGCTCGCCTCTATTGGATCGGCCGTTCTGGCGCAGCGGCGCGCTGTGGTTCCCCAGGCAAGCGCATTGGCCTTCCCATTCACGGCCCTGGAAGTGGCCATGCTCGGTGCGACGGTACCGGGCTTCCAACTCGAAAACGGACAAGAGCGCAACGCCGCAATCAATGCGCTGCGTTCGCTAGGCATGGGCGCGATGGCCGATCGACCCTACGCATTCCTCTCGGGTGGCGAGCGCCAACGCGTCCACATCGCACGGGCACTCGCGCAATTGGCCTGCGCCCCGCGCTCGGAAGGCCGCCAAATCCTCCTTCTGGACGAGCCAACCTCCAGCCTCGACCTCGCCCACCAAGGAACCGTGCTTTCCTTACTTTCGCTGCAAGCTCGCGCGGATGTTGCTGTCGTCGCAGTACTGCATGACCTCAATCTCGCAGCAGCAGTCGCGGACGTGCTGGTTCTGCTGGAGAACGGACGTGTGGCTGCCGCCGGCAAACCGGACGACGTCCTCAAGGACGACATCCTTTCCAAGGTCTACGGCTGTCCCGTCTCTGTCGGTCGGACCCCCGCCAACGGCAAGCCCTTCCTCCTCCCGCCCGCCCTGTTCTGAACTCATCCACGTCGGTCGAGGGATGGCTAACTCAGGACTTGAGGTCCATCTCCAGATGTATGTAGTCGCCGCGATACGTGACCTCGGCGACGTAAATGACCGTGCGATCGGGGCCGCACATGATCCTGCGCACTTCCGCCACCGGAGCGTTGAGTGGGATGGAGAGCAGACGCGAGGTTTCGATGTCGGCAGTCGATATCGTCAACCGCTGACGCGCCGCCGCGATCTTCAAGCCGCGCAGTGACGTCAAGACTGGCAGCGCCAATTCCCGGCGGAAGCGTGCGGCGGCACGGCGATAGACGCGATGATCGATGTAGATCGATATGACGCAATACCGCTCACCGTCCCGCGAATGCACGCGGCGCATGAAGTAGTATTTCGGCGCCGCAATCCCGTCGCTTGGTATGATCTCCGGGGTGCTCACGCCCTCGGCCAGCGTCGCGTGGTCCGGGCGATCTCCGGAGTACATGGTGACGAGGTCATCGAGACTTGTCTCGACGCGCAAGCGTCGCCGCGCCCCCGGCTTGCCCGTGACAAAGGTGCCGCGGCCGCGCTGCGGTGAAAGGATCTCCTCATCTGCCAGCAGCGCGATCGCCTGGCGCACCGTGACGCGCGCCACGTCAAACTCGGCCATCAAATGCTCGATCGACGGCAGCAGGCTGCCCGGCGGCCAGTGCCCCTTGGCGACACGCTGGCGAATGAGCTCGGCCAGCTGCACGTAGCGCGGGATCGGCGTGGCACCGAAGATGCGATGATGGGCCGTTGCCATGTGGGCTTGCCTCAAACATCCTATCTATAGTACTTTTAGGATGTTTACGCTAGCCATTCGACGGGATGCGTACCGGCCGGTGCAACGCATAGCTCTCATCTTTTTGCCGTGGTTGCTCCTGCTCGCGGGATGGTACGCCATCCACTACAGCGGACTGATCAACCCCGCCCTTGTACCGACGCCGCGCGATGTCTTCTGGCGTTTCATCGAACTGTCCAAGACGCGCCTGCCGATGGATGTCCTCATGTCCACCCGTCGCGTCTTTCTCGGCGTATTGTGCGGCATAGCTCTCGCCGTTCCGATCGGCTTCATGCTCGGATGGTACAAGGGCATTCGCACCTTCATCGACCCGCTCATCAATTTCTTCCGCGCGCTGCCGCCCATCGCACTGATCCCGCTGGTCATCGTCTATTTCGGGGTCGATGAGCTGGCGAAAACCGTCATTCTTTTCTACGCCTCGTTCTTTGCGGGCGTGATCGTCATGTACGAGGGCATATCGCAGATCAGCCCGATTTACGTGCGCGTGGCTCGCACGCTTGGTGCCACCGATGCTGAAATCTTCCGAAAAGTCATCGTCCCCCTGGCAGTGCCGCACATGCTGACCGCCTTGCGCGTCGCGCTGGGCGTGGCGTGGGCGACTTTGGTTGCTTCGGAGCTCATTGCGGCCCAGCAGGGCCTGGGGGCATTGATCCAGAACGCCGGCTCGTTCTTCCAGCTCGACATCATCTATGTCGGCATCATCTGCATTGGGTTCGTGGCTCTGTTCATGGACATGGCGCTGCGTGCAATCGCCAAGCGCTTTGTCAGCTGGCAGGAGCGCATCGCCTGATGACCGGCCCCACCCGCATTGCGTTCCAGAATGTCTCGGTCCGCTTCCCCACGCCCGGCGGCGGCGACATGCAGGTCGTCGACAACGTCAGCTATGACATCCGCGACCGCGAGTTCGTCTCTGTCATCGGCCCCTCCGGCTGCGGCAAGACCACGATGATGAACATCGTCGCCGGCTTCATGCAGCCGACCGCGGGAACCGTGACGCTGGACGGGAAGCAGATCAGCAGCCCGGGTCCGGATCGTGGCGTTATCTTCCAGGAGTATGGCGTGTTTCCCTGGCTGTCGGTGAAGGACAACATCGCCTTCGGCCTCAGTTTACGCGCCAACCGCGCCGCCTCAGCCGAGCGCGATGAGATCTGCAGCCGCTATATGCGGCTCATGGGCCTCGCCGAGTTCGCCGACGCCTGGCCACGCATGCTCTCCGGCGGTATGCGCCAGCGTCTTGCCCTCGCGCGCGCCTACGCCGTGAAGCCGCAGTTTCTGCTGATGGACGAACCCTTCGGCGCACTCGACGCGCAAACGCGCTCTGCCATGCAGGACCTGCTGCTGGAGGTGCTGGCTGCCGAGAACAAGACGGTGATGCTCATCACGCACTCCGTCGAGGAGGCGCTCTACCTCTCCAACCGCATCGTCGTCATGACCGCACGCCCGACCCGTATCCGCGAGGTCATCGAGGTGCCGTTCGCCTATCCACGCACCGACGCGCTGCATGAGAGCCGCGAGTTCGGCGAACTACGCAGCCACATCCGCAACCTTGTGATGCAGGAGTATGCCCAACAGGCCCTGCAGCGAAATCCACAACCAGCGTGAAAACGAGCAAAACAGGGAGGACCCCATGACGCTCAATCGCAGAACTTTCATCCGAGGAACAGGCGCACTGGCGGGCGTTGCTACAATTGGCGCCCCGGCCATCGCCCAGGCGAAGACCAAGATTCGCGTTGGCTACTTGCACACGCTCGCCGTCGACGGCCAGATGTGGCTCGCCGACCATCTCGGCGCTTTCGAGAAGAACGAGCTGGAGCCCGAGTTCAAACTGTTCCAGA
>CADEEC010000018.1 GCA_902826255.1 uncultured Hyphomicrobiales bacterium
ACCTGAGAGATTTCAGCGGAAGCGAGCCTCCCGCCTTACCCCTTCGGTGAGCCGGTGGCGAAACCGGCTGCTTTCCAGAGTGCCATCAATCTGCGGTCCTTTTGCCTGAGAGGTTCCGGGGGCGGTTGCTCCTTCGGCGCCGGCACAAGACCGATCTCTTCCGCAGATCTCGATTGGCGACGTGATGATAGGTGGCCCGCATCGCAAGTCAATGGACTAGCTGCCGAGGCGGTATGTCATTCGCTCAAAAGTGTCGTGCGGGTCTTGAGAAACCGGAGTGCGAGAAAGGCCGTCAGCGTCACCACACCCAGCGCCACCCAGGCGAAATCTTCATCCAGCCAGACGCCGAAAGGCTCGTGCTGCACGAACACGTCCAGAGTCACCTCCAGAACGAAGAAGCTCGCTCCTACGGCGAGAAGCCCATTGTACTCGCGCCGTAGCAGGAATGGCAGCGAGAACGGCCGGTTCGGGGGCCTCCAATGCGACAACCTCGGCAATATCGCCGGCACGCGCGCCGCCCACGTGCGATAGGCATCACCGAACTTCTCCTCCAGATAGGATTCCTCAGCCGCGATCACGCGCTCGATGTACAGCCAGTAGCACAGCGTGAAGATCGCGATCAGCCACCACACCTTCACGCACAGAAGCACACCGAGGATGGCAATAAAGTTCCCGGCGTACAGCGGATTGCGCATGATGGAGTACATGCCGGTGGTGTTGAGTTCGCTGGCCCGCTGCGCAAGCGTGTTGCGGCCCGATGTGCCCGGAGGAACAAAGCCGACGGTGAACCAGCGAACGGCGAGGCCCGTGAAGGAAACGAGCACCGAAACGTAGAACACGAGGTGCTCTGCCGCGGGCCCAATCGCCTCAGAGACGCGTCGCCCTTCCGGTAGAGCCAGCACGATCAGTGGAATGAGTCCAAGGGGAACGTAGCTGCGCCAGCGGAACAGGAAGGCACCCTCGCGCGCAAGGCGGTCGCGTATCAACATGGCCCTGTTCCTTCTGACGTCTGGACCGCCGTCTGGAGACTTCACCCCAACCCTAGTCCGGCGGCAGGTTTGCAGGGTCAGCCGGCGCCCGGTGCCGTCCGGTCAAAGCCGACGAACACCTCGAACTCGCCGGGACGCGAGCCTTCGGGAATATTGAAGGTGACCGTGCGAACGATGGAGAAATAGCCGATCGGATTGTCGACCGCGACGTCGACCTCAACCCTGGCCTTGTCATTGACGATACGCTCGCGCTTCGCGTCGGCCACGAACACGTTGACCGGCAGCGACACGCGACCCGTCTTGCCCTTCTGGCCGAGAAGCACGCGGCCGGAGAAGCCGAATCTCACCGTCACGCGCCCCGGCTCGATGTTGCACTCGCGTGCCGTCTTGGTGATCTCGCCGCGATGCATCACCGCCAAGGCGTCACCGGCGCGGCCCTGCTCATAGATCGTGACGTAGCCGTCGCGTGACCAGATGCTGACGCGCGGGCACCCGTGGGCGATCTCACCGCCGCCGCTCGCCAGGGTTCCGGGCTCTGACTTCGCCGCAGCTAGAAGCTGGCCTTCGCTGACCGAGCCGACCTCGCTGTTTGGGGACGCGCTCTTTTTGTTGCCGAACCAGCCGCCGCCGATCCCCGACGTGAGGGATGACATGCCGCACGCGCTGAGTGCGGTCACGGCCGTGGCGAGCACGGCGAACCTCGCGAGCGAGGTCAAGGCCTTACGAGCCAATTGCGTCACGTCGCCCCTGTCCGAACACTTGCCCGGTCTCTCGTGGACCGGTATTCCCTACCCAGCAAGTCAACTGAACGACCGCTGGCCCAAAGTCCGGTGATTCGGACTGTACTGCGATCGGTACCCCCGGCCAAGCACGCCGAGTACGAACCAAGAGCGAACAGTCCGCCATTCCATGTCCCAGTCAACCAGCCCCAGTCCGAGCGCCCGCCCTCCGCTCAAAATATTGCTGGCCGCCCCGCGCGGCTTCTGCGCCGGTGTGGACCGCGCCATCAAGATCGTCGAGCTGGCGCTCAAGAAGTTCGGGGCGCCCGTCTTTGTGCGCCACGAAATCGTCCATAACCGTCACGTCGTGGACTCTCTCAGGGCAAAAGGCGCCATTTTTGTGGAGGAGCTGGACGAGATTCCGGATACCGGCGCCCCCGTGATCTTTTCGGCACATGGGGTGCCGAAATCCGTGCCCGCCGACGCCCGCCGGCGAAATCTCTTCTACCTGGACGCCACCTGTCCGCTTGTGTCGAAAGTCCATACTGAGGCCCGCATCCACCACGAGGAAGGGCTCGAAATCGTCCTGATCGGTCACGCTGGCCACCCGGAGGTGATCGGCACGCTGGGCCAGCTCCCCGCCGGTGCCGCCACCCTGGTCGAGACCCCCGAGGACGCTCGAGCGTTCACGCCCGTGGACCCGAAGCGTCTTGCCTTCATCACGCAGACCACCCTCTCCGTCGACGACACGGCCGCCATCGTTGCAATCCTCAAGGACCGCTTTCCGGCCATCGTCGGCCCACGCAAGGAAGACATCTGCTACGCCACCACCAATCGCCAAGCCGCGGTCAAGGCCATAGCGCCCGCCTGTGATGCGCTGATCGTGGTGGGCGCACCCAACAGTTCCAATTCGCTACGCCTCGTCGAGGTGTCCGAGCGTGCGGGTTGCCCGAAGTCCGTCCTGCTGCAGCGCGGCCGCGATATCCTTTGGGCCGACTTCGACGGCATCGGCACCCTCGGCATTACAGCCGGTGCCTCGGCTCCAGAGGAGCTGGTCGATGAAATCATCGACGCATTCCGCGAGCGCTTCGACGTAACCGTGGAATCAGTCGTATCCACGGAAGAAAGAATCGCCTTCAACGTCCCGCGCGAGTTGCGGGAGGCTGTGCCATCCTGATTTAGAGGCCTGCCATGGCGGTTTACACGGAAGTCTCCGACGATGATCTGGCGGCCTTCATCGCCAGCTATGGCCTTGGCACGCTTGTGTCCTACAAGGGGATCGCAGAGGGCGTCGAGAACACCAACTACTTGCTCCAAACCAGCAAAGGCCCCTACTTTCTCACACTCTATGAGAAGCGCACCTCGCCGGCGGACCTCCCGTTCTTCCTCGGTCTTATGGAGCACCTCGCCAAGGCAGGCCTCAACTGCCCAACTCCGGTGCACGACATCGACGGCCAGATGTTGAGGACCTTGGCAGGCCGTCCGGCAGCTATCGTGACGTTCCTCGAAGGCGTCTGGATAAGACGGCCGCAAGTGCGCCACTGCCAGGCTGTGGGCGAAGCTTTGGCGAAACTTCATCTTGCCGGCCGCGGTTTCGATCTCACGCGCGCCAACGCGCTGGGCCCTACCGGCTGGCGGCCACTGTATCGCAACTTCGCCGATCGGGCCCGTGAGATCTCATCCGAACTGCCCGACCTCATCGAACGCGAACTCTCGGCTCTCGAAGCAGCGTGGCCCGCCGGTCTGCAGCAAGGCATCATTCACGCCGACCTGTTTCCCGACAACGTGTTCTTCCTGGGCGAGCGTCTGTCAGGACTCATCGATTTCTACTTCGCGTGCAACGACGCGCTCGCTTATGACGTCGCCATCACGCTCAATGCCTGGTGCTTCGAGAGCGATTATTCCTTCAACGTGACCAAGGCCCAGGCCCTATTGAAGGGCTATCAAAGCGTTCGCCCGCTCTCGGCAGCCGAGCGGCATGCGCTGCCGATCCTCGCGCGCGGCGCCGCGCTGCGCTTCCTGCTCACCCGCGCCTATGACTGGTTGCACACCGCCAGCGACGCCCTCGTCAGCCGCAAGGATCCGATGGAATACGTCCGCCGCCTCAAATTCCATTGCGCCGTGCAATCCCCGGCAGACTACGGCCTCGAGGCCGCGCGATGACGGCGAAGTCTCCCACTGTCGTCTATACCGACGGCGCGTGCGCGGGAAACCCAGGTCCGGGCGGCTGGGGCGCAATCCTTATCTGGAACGGCCACCGCAAGGAGATGTCCGGCGGCGAAGGTGCCACCACGAACAATCGCATGGAGCTGATGGCCGCGATTTCCGCGCTGGAAGCGTTGAACGAACACACGGAAGTCGAATTGCACACCGACTCTGAATATGTCCAAAAGGGCATCAGCAGCTGGATTCACGGCTGGAAGCGAAAGAACTGGCGCACCGCCGCCGGCACACCCGTCAAGAATGCTGAGCTTTGGAAACGCCTCGACGCGGCCCAGGCCCGCCACGCCGTGAAATGGCTTTGGGTGCGCGGTCACGCTGGACATGTCGAGAATGAGCGCGCCGATGAACTCGCACGCGAGGGCATGGCGCCGTTCTTGAAACGACGCGGCTAAGCCTACTGGTAGTTGAACACCTGGATGATCGCCGGCCCAAGGATCACGACAAACAGCACGGGCAGGAAGAACACGATCATCGGCACGGTCAGCTTGGGCGGCAGTGCAGCGGCCTTCTTCTCCGCTTCCGACATGCGCATGTCGCGGTTTTCACGCGCCATCACCCGCAGCGCCTGCCCCACCGGCGTACCGTAGCGCTCGGCCTGGATCAGCGCCGTGGCCACCGCCTTGATGCCCGGAATGCCCGTGCGCTTGCCGAGGTTCTCGAAGGCTTGCCTGCGATCTTGTAGATACGAAAGCTCCGCGGTCGTGAGGCTCAGTTCTTCGGCAAGCTCGAGCGATGTGGCGCCGACCTCGCCTGCAACCTTCTGGAATGCTGCCTCCGTCGACATTCCGGATTGCACGCAGATCAGAAGCATATCGAGAGAGTCCGGGAATGCGTCCTTGATCGAGGTCTGCCGGCGCTGCACCAGGTTCTGAATGAAGAAATTCGGCAGGTAGAAGCCGATATAGCCCGCACCCAGCGCCAAGCCGAGATTCACAATGATCGGATAGTCGTGATCCAGGAGCAGGTAGGCAAAAGCCAGGATGGCCACGATCACCGGCATCGCGACGCGAAAGAACATATACGTCACGAGCGGCGCCTGACCGCGCAGACCGGCCATCTTCAACCTGTCGCGCACCTCCTCGGAGTCGAACACGCTGCGAAGATTGAAGCGGTCGACGATCTCCTGCATGAAGCCTTTTGGCGTCGACCGCAAACGGCCCTGTCCATCCTTCTTCGAAAGATCGGCAAGCCGCGCTGCCCGCATCTTGTCGCGCTCGGTCGCCATGACCTGCATGCGCGCATCGAGGCGATCACGGTTCAGGACCGGCATGAGCACCGTAAGAGCCGTCGCAAAGGCGGCGACCGCGGCAAGCACGGTCACCACGACTTGCGGCTGCATCAGTGCGAATACGGTATCCATGTTCTCACCGCTCGGCGTTCATCCCGGTCTGGATGTCACGCCCTAGTACTTGAAGTTGATCATCTTCCTCATCACGAGCACACCGCACGTCATCCAGCATCCGGCCGCGGCCAGCAAGAACTGGCCGAACTTGGTCGTCCAGAGCAGCGCTATGTAGGACGGGGTTGTGATGTAGACGAGGATCATCACGATGAAGGGCAATGCACCGAGAACCGCCGCGGAGGCCTTTGCTTCCGCAGACAGCGCGCGCACCTTGGCCTGCAATCTCTTGCGATCGCGCAGAACGCCCGACAAGTTGCCCAACGCCTCGGAGAGATTGCCGCCGGCTTGCTGCTGAATAGCGATGACGATCGCGAAAAACCGGACCTCCGGCAGCGGCACACGCACCATCATTTTCTCGAAAGCCTCGCCGAGGGGAACCCCTACGCGCTGCTGTTCCACAAGCTCTGTGAACTCACCCGAGATAGGTTGGGGTGACTCGCGCGCAATGATGTTCAAACACTCGATGAGCGGCAGGCCCGATTTGACGCCGCGGACGATAATGTCGATGGAGTTCGCAAACTCGTCGGTGAATTTGTACTGGCGACGCTTGGTAATGCGCGCAACAATCCATCGGGGCAGGCCAAGAACACCCACAAAGGCAGCAAGTATGGGAACGATAATAGGCAGATTGGGCGCCGCAGCCCAGGCGCCGAGGCCAACGATGGCGCCGCACGCCAGGCTGGCTAACCAGAACGAGCGCGGAGAGATATCAAGGCCTGCACGCTGCAGCCGCAAGCGCAAGGTCACCTTCTCGCGCTGCTTCTGCCGATCCTCGAGTTCCTTGAGGGTTTCGGCAACCTGCCGGCGCCGGTTGTTTGCAACCTCGACCTGCTGCTTGATCCCGACGCGACGCCCCTTGTTCTCGGTCGCAGCCTGAATGCGCTTGTCGGTGCGATCGCCGGAAATATAGGGATAAATCAGCAAATAGACGACGGCACCCGCCGACACCGCGGCGAGCGCCAACATTGCGAGCAGCAGAAGATCGTTGTTATCCACGCGCATCCCCCATGGGCTGACCGCGTTGATCGTGGACTTCCGCGGCCGCCAGAGCTTCGGCCAGCCGCTTGGTCTCGTTGTAGTACTCAGCACGCTCCCAGAAGCGCGGCCGGGCGATTCCCGTCGAACGATGCCGGCCGACGATCTTGCCGTTGGCGTCCTCGCCCGTGATCTCGAACACGACCAGGTTCTGAAGGGTTACGACATCGCCTTCCATGCCGACCACCTCGGTGATGTGAGTCACCTTGCGCGAGCCGTCGCGCAGACGTGAAGCCTGGATGATGACGTCGATCGAGCCGGTGATCATCTCGCGGATGGTCTTGGGCGGAAGTGCAAATCCGCCCATCATGATCATCGACTCGAGGCGGCTGATGGCTTCGCGCGGACTGTTGGCGTGCAGAGTTCCCATCGAACCGTCGTGGCCGGTGTTCATGGCCTGCAGCAGGTCAAATGCCTCGGGTCCGCGAACCTCGCCCACGATGATGCGCTCGGGGCGCATACGCAGGCAGTTTCTGACAAGATCACGCATGGTAATCTCGCCTTCGCCCTCGAGATTGGGAGGACGCGTTTCGAGGCGCACAACGTGCGGCTGCTGAAGTTGCAACTCCGCGGAGTCCTCGCAGGTGATGATGCGCTCGTCGTTGTCGATCGAGCCTGTCATACAATTGAGCAGCGTGGTCTTTCCCGAACCGGTACCGCCGGAGATCAGGATGTTGCAACGGACCCGCCCAATGACTTCCAGGATGGTCTTGGCATCTGGCGTGATCGACTTGAATTTGACGAGCTGATCGAGCTTCAGCCGATCCTTCTTGAACTTTCGAATGGTGAGCGAGGGCCCATCGATCGCGAGCGGCGGAGCGATCACGTTGACGCGGCTGCCATCGGGAAGGCGCGCGTCGCAGATCGGACTCGATTCGTCGACGCGGCGGCCGACCTGGCTCACGATGCGCTGGCAAATGTTCATCAGCTGCGCATTGTCGGCGAACCGCACCGGTGTTCTTTGTACCTTGCCGCTCACCTCAATGTAGGTGGTGTTGGCACCGTTCACCATGATGTCGGCAATGTCGTCGCGTGCCAGCAAGGGCTCGAGCGGACCGTAACCTAGAACGTCGTTGCAAATGTCCTCGAGCAGCTCCTCCTGCTCGGCAATCGACATCACGACGTTCTTGATCTGAATGATCTCGCCGACGATGTCGCGAATTTCCTCGCGGGCGGCTGCAGCTTCCAGCTTGGCAAGCTGCGTGAGATCAATCGTATCGATCAGCGCATTGAAGACGGTAGTCTTGACGTCGTAGTACTCCTCGGAGTGCCTCCGCTCCTGCGCCACGATCTCGGGCTTCGCGACCACACGCGGCTCCGCCGGCACCGCTTTCTGTTCGGTGGGCGTCACTGGCACGACCGCAGCTTGTACGGGCGTTGGCCTAGCCGGTGCCGACTCTCCGCTGCGCTTGCCGAACATCGCTTGCTTTCCTTAACGCTTGAGCCTGAGCTTCTCGAGGATGGGTGCGAGAGCCGAGGGCTTCTTTTCTTCCTTGGGTTCCCGGCGATGCGCCAGCGCCAGCGCCAGTTCACGAAACTGCTGCGCGGCCTTGGCCTTCGCCGAATGCTCTTCGATCATCTGCCCGTTGTTGGCCGCCAGCCCGAACGTCTCGCTGTCAAACTCGATGACCTGCATGGGCACAATCTCGAGCGCGGAGGCGAATTCCTTTACGGAGATTTCAGGCCGCTTCGGGGTCTTTGCCATGTTGATGACGAGATGCGGAGGACCGTCGTTGTTGCGCGATTGCTTCAGGAGATCCACGAGGTTCTTCGCGTTGCGCAGGTTCGCGAGATCAGGCACTGCCGTGATGACAATCTCGTCCGCCTGCAGCAGCACGCGTTTCACCCATGGCGTCCACGTGTGTGGCAGGTCGACCGCAACGAAGGGTACGTTCTGGCGGACGATGTCGAGCACCGTATCGCAGGCCTCCGCCGATATGTCGTAGTCGCGATCCAGCACGACTGGCGCCGCAAAGATGCTCAGGCGCTCGGAACACTTGGTGAGCAGGCGATCGAGCAGCACCTCGTCGAGGCGCTCCGGGCTTTGCAGGGCTTCCGCGATGCCTTGCACAGGATCCTGGTTGAAATCGAGACCTGTGGTCCCGAAGGCCAGATCAAGATCGGCTACGACAACGTTGGATTTCAACAGCTCTGACATGCACCACGCCGCGTTGTGGCACACCGTGCTGGAGCCGACGCCACCCTTGGCACCGATGAAGGCGATGATATTGCCGACCGGATCGGTAGCCGGATCGTTGTAGAGACCGGAAAGCGCTTCGATGAACTGCATCGCCCCGATGGGAGCGATCAAATATTCGCTGACACCCCGCCTCACGAGCTCGCGGTACAGCAGCACATCGTTGACATGGCCGATAACGACCACCTTGGTGCCGGAATCGCAGCTCTCCGCAAGGCGATCGAGCTCCGTCAGCATCTGCGCCTTTGGAAGCGTCGTCTCCACGATGATCAGGTTCGGCGTCGGGCTCTCCAAGTAGTGCGCGACGGCCGCTGGCGCCCCACCCATGTGAACGCTGACGTGCGACTTGGCCAGGCGGCGGTCCGCCGTGGCCGCCTGTAGAGCCTCTGCCGTTCTCGGGTCCTCGCAGAAGGCCTGGATGGAGATCCGCGGAATCGGCCGTGCTTTTGACGGCGCAGGCGCGTCGTACTCCTCGCCCTGAATCGCCAGGTCTGTGCCCGCTTGCATGTCGTGGGCCGCACTTGAAGCGTGATTGCTCATGACGAACCTCGTTATTGACCCTTGACCCGCGCACTCTCATCGCCGCCCTTATCGGACACCGTCGTGCGGCCATCGCGATAGCGGTCCATGACCTCGATGCGCCGCTGGCTATCCGCCGGTGCCATGGTGCGCGGACCGAGCAGGTCTGCCGGATTGGCAATCTGGACTGCAAGGTTGCGCTGCGTGGCGCATCCGAAGTTCGGATATGGCAGATTGCGAGTGTCCTCGCCGAGGTTCGTCGGCCAATGCCCGCATTCGGGGGCCTCTGCAATGTACCTCAGATAGGCAAGCCGAATGGGCGCAGTCGCATCCCTGGATCCATTGTAGGGCTGCATGGCGATGTCGCCTTCGGCAAAGCCGAAGTCGTTTATGATCTGACGCATATGCGCGACCGCACGCATCGATGCACCCTCGTTGGGCGAACCGGTCGGCACCGCGATCACGAGCTTGCTGTTGCCGCTGTCGCGATTGCGATAGCGCGCAAGAAAGTCGGAGAGCTGGGCGGCTTGTCCGGGCGAAAGACCCGCGGCTCCGCTCGAAACACGGATGTTCATGGTCGACGGCTGCTGCGATACCAGGATCGGATGCCGCTGCGCCGAGTCGACAAGCACCCACCCCGCAACGTGCGAGCCGGGCTCGTGCAGGCGACAACCGGCAAGGGCGGCCACCGCAAGCATGGAGAGTGAAATTCGCCGGGCCGTCGATCCCAAACCCGAACCTGGTGTGCGCAGAGCACTCATAATCATTCCTCCAAAGTCCGGACTAATCGACGATGAACCCGTATTCGCCCCTCAGCTTCCCGGGCGGCAGCTCGCGGCCGCGCCCGTAGATGCGATTGAGATGGCCAAGGAAGTTCGCTTTCAGATCGGAAGCCGGCGCCAAGCCGTCGTCGGGCCGCGCCAGGTTCTTGCGCGCTGTCGGCCGCACCAGATAGGGCGTCACGATCACGACCAATTCCGTCTCGGACTTGGTGAAATCACGGGCGCGGAACATCGTACCCAGAACGGGCAAGTCCTTGAGACCGGGGAAACCATCGATGTTCTGGCGCGTATCCTCCGAGATCAGGCCGGCAAGCGCCAGCGAACCACCGGAGGGAAGCTCCACGGTTGACTTTGCCTGACGCTTTTTCAGGGCCGAGATGGTGATGTCGCTCAAGGTGACGGCGCCGACGTTGGTGAGCTCGCTCACCTCGGTCTCGATCTTCAAGCTGATGCGGCCTTCGGAGAGGACCACCGGTGTGAACGCAAGCCCGACGCCGAACTCCTTGAACTGGACTGACATCTTGCCCGTGCTGTCGACGATTGGGATCGGATATTCACCGCCGGCGAGGAACTTCGCCGTCTCACCGGAGACAGCCGTCAGATTGGGCTCCGCAAGAGTGCGGATCAGCCCGTCGCGCTCCATCGCGCGCAGCGCGCTCGACAGCGCCGTGTTCTTGCCCGCGAAGTTGTTCGACAGGCCGGAGTTGCCGAAGGTCGAACCGCCCGGCCCAGCATTGTAGTTGCAGAGCACGCCGGAGGTGGCGCACGAGATCGGATCGCCGGGATCCAGTGCCTGAGTTCCTAGGCCCGGGATCGGCAGCTTGCCGAGGCCCGCTGCTGCCGTCAGCGGAAGCGCGTTCTCTGTCAGGATCGCGGTAGAGAAATTGCCCGCCTGGATGACGGCACCGAGGTTCACGCCGAACTGCTTCAGGACCGAGCGTTGGACTTCCGCCACAGTCACCTTGAGCATCACCTGGTCCTCACCCTCGACGGCGAGCAGGTTGATGATCATGTCGTTCTTCTTCGAACCGGCGCCTGACTTGTCCTGCTGCGACTGCACAAGACTCTCGCCGTCACCGCCTCTCATCACAGTCGTCGAGCTAATGGCGCTCTGGTTGGCTTTGGCGAATTGAAATGCAATGTCGGTCGCCCGTATCGAGTCGATCGGCGTGCGCACGAGACCAGTCAGCACGATGGCGTTGCCAGCCATCTCGGACTTGACACTGGACGCGGGGATGAAGCGCTTGATCAGCTCGTCGAGGGCGCTGAGATCCGCACCGACGGCAATTTCGAGAGTCAGTACCTGTCTACCCTGCGTGTCGAAGAAGAACGCATTGGTCTGGCCGACCTTCTTTGCGATCAGGAACACGCGGTTGGAGGACTGAACAACGGCGTCCATCCGTTCCGGATCGGACACCAGCACATCCTTTAGCTCAAACGGGAACTGCACCATGACCGACTTGCTGACGCCAACCGACAGCTTGGTGCTCATGGGGAACGGACCCTGCGCGGGCACCTGCAGCACCGAGTTCTGAAAAGCTGGCCCGCCGCGGGTGTGCGGGCGCTCCACATCGGCCGCCCAGGCAGACGCGCCAAGCTGCGTCAGAACAAGGCTGGCCACCGCGAGGCTAATAGCCCACGCGGCTCCCCTAATAGACATTCGCATGTCGGCAACCTTCCTGCCTAACTGAGAGAACGCAAAACTCAGTCGACGACGCCAATCACACGAGACTTTGCGCCGTAGCGCAGAATTTTGATTTGGTTCAGATCGCGCTGCGTCTCTTCATCGCCACCCTTGAAATCGGCGATGCTGCGCAGGACGAGCGAGATTTCACCCTTTGCATCGGCAGCGGCCATCTCCTCCGTCTGCCTGGGTGTGAGTTCCAGAGTTGCGGTGTTACCCTCGGCGAGCTTCTTGCCATCCGCAGCCTGTATAAGCTGGCCGATCGCAAGCACCCGCACATTGCGGAAGAGCGTTTCCGAAACGTGCTCCTCGCCGCCGCCCCGGCCGCGTTTGCGCGAGGTGACGATGACATCGACGTGGTCGTTCGGCAGAATCAGCTTGCCGGCGCCGGTCTCTTCCTTGATGCGCACTGATGCCGCACGCATGCCGGGGGTGAGAATCGAGGCCAGGACGCCGCCCTCGCCCGACTTGACGAGATTGCGCTGGTAAATCGGGTCACCCGGCTGCATGGGCGCGCGCGCGATGGCGCCGGTGAAGTCTGCGGGAGCGTTAGGCCGCGCGCTGCGCTGGATGTGGTTCGTGTTGATCGCGGACTGTGGCCATTCCTGCCAGCGGAAGTTCTCCGGGCTCACCAAGTGGCCCAGCCCGATGTCGGTCTTGGCAACGAGTACCTGCGTTGTGTTCTGCGCGACCTCCTTCGTGACCACGCGCGGTTGCTTGGTCACGATGCTCCTCACGCCGAGGAACGCGCCGAAGCCGCACACGGCAGCGATGGCGATGCCCAATATCTGTCCCCGCTTCATCGTGCGAACCGCTTCTCTCTATCCGGGAGGTCTCATTCAGCCCGGCGACTTTGCGGCAAGATTCGTCAATGGGCGGTTAATCGCAGATGCAAATCGAGACAAAGGCGCAGCAAATTTGGGCGCCGGCCGAGCTACGCACGAAGCAGTGTTGCGGGGCAGTCTCAGGCGGCGGCGGCCGCGAACCAGGCCGTCTGCGGATAGACGCAGAAGGCGCCGATGGCGAGCGCTATCCCGTAAGGAATTCCACCCTTTGGGCTGTGTAGGCGGACGGCCCACTCTTCAGCGGCAATCATGCTTGGCAGGGGAACGACCCTGAACTGCTTGAACATGAGGGCGAGGCCGCCGCCTGCAAGCGCCGCAAAGAACACGAACGGCATGAGGTTCTCGAAGCCGACCCAAAGTCCAACCGCCGCTGCCAGCTTCGCATCACCCCCGCCGATCCAGCCGGGGATGAACAAGAGAATGCCGATAACCAGCACGAGGAGACCTGAGCCGAGATGCTGAGCGATCTGCCCGCCGTCGAGACCGGCCAACGGCGCCATGACGAGAAAGGCCGCCAGCAGGGCCAACGAGATCCTGTTGGGAATCGTCATCGTGAAAAGATCCATGGCGGCAGCAAACGCCACGGCGCCTGGAAAGATCGTCAGAACAGCGAACTCGAGCACAACACCATCCTTCGGGCCTGGTGAGCCTACCCCTGTGAGTACTACTGCATCGCCGTCACTGGCTCGTTAACGCGCTGGGTGGGCTAAGAAAAGCAAAAGAGGCCGCCTGCGAGCGCAGGGCGGCCTCCGTTGACGGCGGCGTGATGCCGCTGACGTCTTACTGGTTGGCGGTCTTGAGCTCGTCGGTGACCTTGCCGAACGTGGTGGCGATCTCGGTGCCGAGCGTACGAGCCGCAACGATGATGCCGACTGCGATCAGAGCGGCGATCAGGCCGTACTCGATGGCCGTGGCGCCCGACTCGTCCTTCACAAAACGTGCAACGAACTTCTGCATGACAACTCTCCCAAGTTCTCTACTAGCTAGCGCGATCTGCGCGGTGTTCATGCCTAGGAGCGAACCCCGCGCGGCTGAACTTCCGGCACGCTACGCCTCACCAATTAAGGTCGAGTAAAAACAACAGTGAAGTGATCGCGCTTTCAATTGGAGATAAAGGCAAGTCAAAATTATGATGAAGAAATAGATAGCAATTCTTCTTTTGAGTTAGCGCCAGATTATACTCAGTGCGCCAGATAGATTTACACCGGACCGACAAGAATATTCTGATTAATGAATCATTTTAAGTGGATGTAGCTTGGCTATTTGGCAAAGACTTCAACAGGCCGAACTTGAAGTCATCGTGCGCCAACGCCCGGTTTCGTCCTGCGATAGCCCTCGATCCGCTGTGAATACACCTATCGTGACTTGATACAACTACCGCACCTCGACAGGTCGTCGAGAGACCCCACTGGCCGGTTCCCGGCGTTTGCATTTCCTTCACCATTTGCGGAGACAGTGCGTGTGCGACTTCTGGCCCGCTCGGGATCCTATGCACATGATCTCCAAACTTGCACAGGCACTCCGGTCCGCGAGGCCTGCATCCAAATTCCTTGCAACTCTCGGCATCGTCGCCGGCAGCGCCTTTGCTTATGCTCAGGCGGTGTCCGACATAATCGTCACCTACGATCAATCCCAGTTGGTGTCGCTGCCGCGTCCGGCCTCGGAGATCATCATAGGCAATCCGGTTATAGCGGATGTGGTCGTCCGCTCCGGGAATCTCCTGGTCATAACCGGCAAATCGTTCGGCATTACCAACGTGATCGCGCTCGATTCCGACCGTAAGATCATCATAGAGAAGCGTTTGCTCGTTAAGCGCGAGGAAGCGAGGGTCGTGAACCTTCAGCGCGGCACGCTTCGGCAGACCTTCAACTGCACACCCCAGTGCAACCCGACCATGACGATCGGAGACGACCAGGCTTACTTCGATGCCACCATGAAGGCTTCCGAGAAAAAGAACAGCATTTCGGAGAAGGCTGCCGACGGCGGTGGCGGCCAGGCCGCAAACTAACCTGATCGCGCGATGATGGTGGCGGTAAGACGCTATCACTCCGTTTACCAGGTTGAATTTTTGTAAACAAATTTACGAACTCTTTATCCGTCGCGCAGATACTGCAGGCAGCGTAGTTGTTTTGCGTGGAGTGGACCGACATGCCGCGTCGGCTTGCGAGAAGCGTGCGTCGCCTGCACACGCGAACCGCTTTGCGCCTGCGGAGCTGGCGTAGAGACGAATCCGGCTTCACGGCCGTCGAGTTCGCTGCGGTCTCGATGCCGTTCGTGCTTCTCCTGTTCGGCATCCTCTCGATCTGCCTCTACTTTTTCACCACGTCCACGTTCGAGAACGCCGTCTGGCAAGCCTCACGCGCCATCCGGACGGGTCAGTTGCAGCAGGGAACTGGCGCTTACACCGGCCTTTCGATGGACGACAAGAAGAAGGCCTTCAAAGCCGCCCTTTGCGCCAGAACGCCGCCGTTTATCGACTGCAACAAGGCCATCGTCATGGTTCAAAGCAATACTGGCGGCTTCGGCAGCATCGCACCGCCGAGTTGCGCCACGAACGGTGAGCTCATCGATCAGTCGAAGGCGGGCTTCGACGCAGGCAACGCCAGCGCCGTCGTGCTCGTGACCGCCTGCTACCCGTGGTCGTTCGGAGGCAACCTGCCGTTCATGAAACTCGGCAACCTCTCCAACGGCGCGCTCCTCATTCAGGCTTCGGTCGCGTTTCGCACCGAACCCTTCCCCACGCAGTGAGCCGCGCCATGCTGAGGTCCCTGTCCACACTCGTCAACAAGGCCCGCACGCTCGAGCGGCGGTGGAGAAACGACAGAAAGGGCGTCGCCGCGATTGAATTCGCGTTCATCGTGCCGATCATGTTTTTCATGTTCGTCGGCGCAGTGGAACTGAGCCAAGCCATCATCGTGGATCGCAGGGTGACGCAGGTGGCAAGCTCGGTCGCGGACTTGGTCGCACGCAAGGAGACGTCCATCAAGCTGGGCGAGATCGGGGACATCACGAAGATCGGCGGCTACATCATGATGCCATACAGTCAGGCCCCGCTGCAGGTCGTCGTGCGGAACGTCACGTCCTCCTCCAAGGACGCAAAGCAAACCAAGCAGTCGTGGCAATGCACGTTCAAGGGGATCGGCAGCAATCCAGAGCCGACCTGCACCTGCATGAACGAGGTCTACAACATCCCGGCCGATCTCGTCACAACCATGGACAGTGTGGTCGTTGCCGAGGCGACCTACGTCTATACGCCGCTGATTTTCGACTACTTCCTAAAGCGGACACTTCCGAATGGCACCGGGGGTCCCGGGACCTACACGCTGGTCGAACGGATTTTCATGAAGCCGCGTGGGCAAGCCGCCATGCTGCTCAAGTCCGACGGCACGACCTGCCCATCGCCAACTTTCTAGAAGCGCCAGTCGACCCTTAGGTACCGCGGCGACGCCTGCCGCCCATGCCCCGGGTATTCATTGCGTGCCGGCTCGGCAGGTCGTATTCTGACCATTGTTCAGGACGTCCACAAACCAATCGTTCGCGCTCACCCGAGGGTGCCATGGGACGCCGTTCCTCACATACTCCGCAACAATTGCGAGAGCTGATTCTCGATGCCGCGCAGGAGATCATCGACCGGTCAGGTCTCGCCGGCTTGTCTGCACGCGAGATTGCCCGAGCTATCGGCTACTCACCCGGCACAATCTACAACATGTTTACGAACCTCGACGACGTCGTGCTCAGCGTCGAGGGCCGTGTGCTGGATGCGCTCGACCAACGGCTGAGCGATATCCCGGAGACCGGCGGCAATCCCGAGGCCCGGCTGGTGGAAATCGCCCATGTCTATCTCGGCTTCACGCGAGAGAAGCCACGCCTCTGGAACCTGCTCTTCGAGCACCACCTGCCGGCGGGCACCAATCTTCCCGACTGGTATCAAAAAAAACTCGAAGGTCTCATGGGCCATATCGAGCGCGCCTTGGCCTCACATTTTCCCCCTGGGCGCGAGGCAGACAGGCAGCGCACAGCGCGCGTGTTGTGGGCCGGCGTGCACGGCATCACGTCGCTCTCGACGGCAGACAAACTGTCCGTGGTCACAACCGAAACGGCAGGCAGGCTCATCGACGATCTCGTCGGCACCTACCTCCGTGGACTTCACTCAGCGGGATAAACCGATCGCCGCCGCCGGCTGCGGTTCGATACGCCGATCGCCGACCAAATGGGAAATAGCGTTGGCATAGTAGCGGAGGAGGGCGACTTCGGCCGGATTGCTCCTGAAGCTACCCCCCTCCGCCACCACCAGATGGCGCAGCACCAGGAGCCGCAACCCCACTTCCAAGGCATACTCCTGGTCCTGCCGCGGGATGTGGACGTGGGCTCCGTCCTGCTGCAATCGCGACATGAGCGCGAAAACGGCACCCTTCAGCTCAAGGCTCGTGAGACCCCGCTCCCCCGCCGCCAACAGCACCGTCGCCACCAGCGACACCGGCAGAGCGGGCACCACGCGACCGACGGCCTGCATCAGGTATTGACCGAGACGGTCGGTCTCCCCGAACCGGCGCTCCGCATCCAGGGTACGGAAATCCACGGCCCGGTCGCGCACATACTCGCGCAGTGAGATGGGCTTGCCGAAGCTGACGCATGCATACCCGTAGCGATACCAGCGTCCACGCAGGCGTTGCCAAAGGCTGCGCGAGAGAAAGCCGGCCAGCACCACCGGATTGAACTTGAAGCGCGGGCGTTCGCCCTGCGGGGTGGCTACGGCAGCGACTTGTATGCGGTCTTCCAGAACGCGGTCATAGTTCAAGCCAACCGGCACAAACACGACATCTCGCCCACCTTTCGGGTCGAAGCCCGAGAAGATGTAGCTCAAGATGCCGAGCTTGGGCGGGCGCAGCGCGCCGTCGCGTGTCAGGCCACCTTCCGGAAACACGGCCTGCGCCACGCCTGATGCGGTCGCCATATGGACATATCGCGCCAGGACTTTGCGATACAGCGGATTGGAGCTGTCACGTCGAACGAAGTAGCCGCCCATGGCCCGTATCAGGCTCTGCAGCGCCCACACCCGCGCCCACTCGCCGACCGCATAGCTCAAAGCCGAGCTCTGCGAGACCAGGTAAGTGACCAGCACGTAGTCCATATTGGAGCGGTGGTTGATCACGAAGACGACGGAGGCGTCGTCGGGCACCTTCGCCAGCGACGCTTCATCGAACGCTCCAATCCGCACGCGATACAGGGCGTTCGACAGCCGCCGCGCAAGCGCCGTGCCGACCCGGAAATACGTGTACGCGCTGAACGCCGGAACTATTTCCTTGGCGTAGCGCCGGGCCCGTGCGTGCGCCACGCTCTTGGGCTCGCCACGTTCCTTTGCCTCGTCCTCGACAGCCTTGAGGACCTCGGGATCGAACATCAATTGCTCGATGAGCTGGCTGCGCCGGGCGAGCTTGAAGGGCGGGATCTTCAATTGCAGACGCTGGTTCAGCTCGTCTATGGCCCGATTGGCCCTGCGCCTGAACCACCAGCGCAACGTCGGCGTGAAAAACCGGTCAACCAGGGCGACGGCCGCGAGAACCGCGACCGCAATCGCGACCCACACCGGTACTGTCACAGACGATCCCACCTAGATCCCCCGAGCGCAAAGACAGCAAGGGACTATGCCAGATAACGGAGGATCGCAATGCAAGGCTGTGCCGCCCGCTGCCGCAATGCGGGAAGGCTATTTGCGGACGGCCGCCTGGCGCAGGTTCGGTCCGCACCGTTCCATCGGCAATGCCGTCGTAACCCAGCCGTCCTTGGCTACGGTGACGACATAGCGCCGGCAGTCAGGGGTTACGCCTCGAACGAAGTGGACCTTGAACAACGCGAGGTCAGACGTGCGCTGACGCGGCCATGTGAAGAAGGTTCCGTCCGGCGTATTGGCGATCGCCGTGTTGATGGCGTGCTCCGCATTGCGATAGTCCGCTGCAGACAGGCGTGCGAGCAGTACCCGCGAAAGGCCCGGGTGCAGACCGACGGCCTCGGCGCGCTTCTGATAGGGGTCGTTGGGATCGACCACCAGAGGCGGCAGCGGCTGCACCTCGGGTAAAGCGGAATCAGCAGGTTCCGATGGCTCGGGGCGCGTCGGCGCAGCGATCTCCATCGGCTGTCCGGCCCGAATGGATGCCTGCTTGATGGGTTCGGTCTCAAGCGCTTCCAATCGCGGAGGGACGGCCTTGGTGGGCGGCTCAGCCTGCGACGCTGGCTTCGATTCAAGGAGTGCCCCAAGCGAACCAGCCTGTGCGCCGACCCATTGGGCACGCTGCCACCACGCCGCCGGATCCAACGCCACGATGTAGCCGGCGCCGAGGATCAGGCCCGTTATGAGAAGTGTTCGCAAGAACCGCCGCAGGCGCGACGGCCGGATCTGAGCGCCGATGCGTTCGCCCGCGACCAGTTCGTCGTCGAAGTAGCGATCCTGAAGCGCGCTGAAAGGCAGCGGTGAAGAAGAATGGGAAGAATAGGACGCGGAGGTACGCATAACGACCGTTTGATCAGATGCTGAACTTCCCGCCACCCCTAGTCACAAGCAAATCTCTGGCAGAAAAAGGGCAGCCGTAGGCATTTGCGGCCTGCGCGGATGCGAAGAATTTGCCAGCTGGCCTGTAAGCCGGGTTCTGTCTGGAGGTTTCCCTCCGCGACGGCCATTCATCTGGGACGCGGATCGCTCCGCGCCTCGAGCAACCAACCCGGGCGGCGGCCTGGATCATGCCTGGATGACGAGGTTGCCCAAGCCATCCGCGCCGCCCCTATTTGGTCTTGCTCCCGGTGGGGTTTGCCGTGCCGCTTCCGTTGCCGGTCGCGCGGTGCGCTCTTACCGCACCGTTTCACCCTTACCCTTGCAGGTTGCCCCGCTCAGGCGGTCTGTTCTCTGTGGCACTTTCCCTGGAGTCGCCTCCGGCGGCCGTTAGCCGCCACCGTCGATCCCTGGAGCCCGGACTTTCCTCCACCGGGCGCTTGTGGCCGCAAAGCCTGTTCGCCCGGCAGCGGCCGTCCGGCCAGCTAGCGGTCTGAATAAGGGGCCAAGGACACGCCGGGTCAAGACCGCTGCGGGCGATTAACGAGGTAAATTCCGAAAGCCACCAGCACCAGCGCAATGGCGAGGCTCGGCGTGAACGCTTCCCCGAGCATCAGATTGCCGGCAAGGACCCCGAAGACCGGCGAGAGAAAGGTGAATGCCGTCACCCGGGTCGGGGGATAATTCCGCACCAGCCAGAACCAGGCGATGTAGCTGACGAACGCCACAATGATGAACGTATAGGCGAAGGCGACGAGGACCGGCACGCTCAAGTTGGTGATACCAGGCTCGCCCGCAATCCAGGCGACCGGCGGCAGCATCACGCCAGACACGGCAAGCTGATAGAGCAGCGTCTTCTCCGGCGCCGCCGCCTTCAGCGCCGTGGTGCGGATTAGCACCGTCGTAACGCCCCACAGAACCGCAGCCGCCAGCAGGAGGAGATCGCCCCACAGCGTCGGCCTGCCAGGCTCGAGCAGTCCCTCGCGCATGGCCACCATCAAGCCGAGCATGGCCGCCGCAAGGCCCGCCAGTTTGAGGACCGTCAGCCGGTCGCCGGGGATCAGATAGTGCGCACTGAAGGCGACGACGAACGGCGCAAGGTAGAGGAACACGATGCCGCGCGAGGCCGTCGTGAAGTTCAGCCCGATGTAGATCAGCACGAACTCCAGGCCGAACAGAAGTCCGCAGACGATCCCGGCCCAAAGCGTGCCATCGCGTTCGAACAAACGAATGCCCCGCGCCGCGGCCCAGGCGAACACCAGCGCTCCCGACAACAGCGAGCGGATGCCAACTTGAAAGATGGGTGAGATGCCTTCGTTGGCGATCTTGATGACCGACTGGTTCACACCCCAGCAGGCACAGCACGCGAGCAGAATGAGAATGGCGCGCGCGTCGAGCCTGTCGGCAGGGCGCGGCGGCGCCAACGTCCTGCCGGGTGCGAGGCTCATGCGACCAGCGGGTCCTTGGGCAGCGCGGCAATCAGGCGCTCAAGCGTGGTGATGGTCGATTGGTCGATGGCCCCATCGACACGGGCCGGCCGGAAATGGCGCTGGAATGCAGCCACCACGAACTCGGTCTGCGCGTCGACAAGACCAGTCGGCTCGATCCCATACCCGTAGGAAGCAAGCCGCATCTGCACTTCGGCCACAAGGGGACCCGCTACACCGGCGGCGAGACCGGGCTCGGCGGAATTCACCGCCTCCGGCCGCACCCAGTGACCGATGCCGGCACGTGCGAGGCGTCCCCACGGAAACTTCTCGCCCGGGTCCTGCTTGCGGCGGGGGGCAACATCGGAATGCGCCAGCACACGCTCAGGACGGATGCGATGGCGCCCGATAATTTCGAGACACAATGCCTCTACGGCTCGCAGCTGCACGTCCGGGAATTCGACGTACCCCCACTCGTGACCCGGATTGTGAATCTCGATGCCGATGGAAACGGAATTGATGTCACTTTCGCCGGCCCAGAAGGATTCACCCGCATGCCAGGCACGCATGTCCTCGGCCACCATCTGCGTAACGACGCCGGCCTCGTCGATGGCGTAGTGGCACGACACCTGGCTTTCGGCCCTGGTCAGCCAGTCGATGGCCTTGGCCGCCGTTTCTACGCCTGTGTAGTGCAGCAGGAGAATGCTCGGCAGCAGCCCGTTCCTGCGCTCGCCGAAGTTTGGAGATGGCTTCACCACCTGGGCGAGGTTGGTGTCGGGCGACAGCATCAAAGGCCGCGCTCCTTGGCGATGGTGTCATAAGCAGCGTTGATGGCTGCCAGCTTGCGCGTGGCGATCTCGACGAATTCCGCCGGCACGCCGCGGCCCATTAGCTTATCCGGATGGTTGTCGACCACCAGCTTGCGATGCTGCGCCTTTACCTCTGAGGCCGTTGCCGCGGGACTGAGCTTCAGGACGTCATAGGGATTGCAGCCATCATTGATGAAGCGCGCGCGAAAGAAACGGTACTCGCTTGGTGAGAAGCCGAAGCGCGCGGTGACGTCCGCCAGATAAGCATCTTCCTTCGGGTGCAGCACACCATCGGCCGCCGCAACATGCAGGAGCCCCTCGAGCACATCCTGGAGCAGCTTGCGATCGTCCTTGAGAAGCTTGGCGATCTCGTCAGCATAGGCCTCGTAGCCGGCAACATCCTGCTTCGCCAGCTTGAACACGCGCGCCACGTTCTCGGCCTCGGCTGTCCGCGCCTGGAAGACCTTGTTGAACGCGTCGACCTCCAGCGGCGACACAACTCCATCTGCCTTTGCCATCTTGGCAGACAGGGCCACGACGCCGATGGTGAAGGCCACGTCCCGCTCGGGCGCACCGCCGTTGCCCTCGAGCCCAAACACATGTGCCAAGTCGCCGAGCAGCCCGCCGCCGGCGTCGCCAACGGCGCCCGCAAAGTCGGAGATTTTCTGCCAGACGGTCATGGGTTGCGCTCTCACCTCTTGTGCCGTGCATGTTAAGCGATTGCACTGCGGCATCGGGACCGGTAATCCCGGGAATACTAAGAAAGTCAAGGAATGAACATGCAGCCTTCGGAAACTGACGAGGTCTTGATCCGGCGTGAGGGTCGCGCAGGCCGCATCACCATGAACCGGCCGCAGGCGCTGAATGCCCTCACGCACGGCATGGTCGGCAAGATCTGGATGGCACTCAACGCTTGGGCGCCCGACCCCGCCGTGGAACTTGTCCTCCTAGACGGCACGGGCGATCGCGCGCTCTGCGCCGGCGGCGACGTGCGCTCCCTGTACGACAGCAAGGCGCAGGGCTCCGAATTCGCGCGCAACTTCTGGCGCGATGAGTATCGGCTCAACGCTTTGATCGGCCGCTATCCGAAACCTTATGTGGCGATCCAGGACGGCATCGTGATGGGAGGCGGCATCGGTCTCTCGGGCCACGCATCGCACCGTATCGTTACGGAGCGGTCGCGCCTTGCCATGCCAGAGACCGGTATCGGCCTCATTCCGGACGTGGGCGGTACGTGGCTCCTTGCCCATGCCCCAGGCGAAACGGGTGTCTACCTCGGCCTCACCGGCGAAAACATGAACGCAGCCGATGCCATCTACGCGCGCTTCTCCGATACGTTTATTCCGTCCGACAAGCGCGTGGCCCTGACCGAGCGGTTGATCGATCCCAAGGGGGGAACGGTGGCACAAGCCATCTCAGCCTACGCGCAGGACCCGGGAGCGTCCCAGCTCCGCACCCGAGCTTCCGATATCGCTCATGCCTTCTCGGGAAGTTCGGTAGAGCAGATCCTCGCCGCGCTCGCGCAAGTCCCCGATGATTGGGCCGAGAAAGCCTTGGCGACCTTGAAGCAGAAATCGCCGAAGGCTCTCAAGCTCACGCTGGCCGCTATTCGCGGCGCACGTGCGCTGCGATCGCTCGACGAGGCCTTGATCACAGAATTTCGCCTCACGGTGCGCTTGTTCGAGGACGGCGAGTTTCCGGAAGGCGTGCGCGCACTGATCATCGATAAGGACAAGAAGCCGAAGTGGTCGCCACCGGAGCTTGCGCGCATTTCCAATGATTTTCTTCGCGCCTACCTTGCGCCGCTCCCGGCGGGGGAAGAACTGACGTTCGCGTAGAGCGCCGCACGGCTTCGTTTTGGATAGGCGAAAACTGTCTTCCTGGGCCGTATCACTGCACGCAGGACACATATTGGCGTCCGCAGCGATTGCAGTGTCGCCGCCCGCCGCTTAGCATGCGCCGCGAACCAAATCGAAAACCGCTGCCAAGGGAGCAAGATCGGGGCAATGGCTTACAATATCCTGCTGATGGGCGCGTCCTACGGGTCGCTGCTGGCCTCCAAGCTGCTGTTCGGCGGCCACAAGATCCACCTGGTGTGCCTGCCGCCGGAGGCCGAGCTGATCAACGCCGAGGGCTTCCGCGTGCGCCTGCCGGTGCGCGGCCGCAAGGAGCCCGTGGTGCTCGACTCGCGCAAGCTGCCCGGCAAGGTGACGGCCGGCGGTGCCGCCGGGGTCAACCCCAAGGACTACGATCTCGTCGGTCTGTGCATGCAGGAGCCGCAGTACCGCTCGCCGGGGGTGCGTGAGCTGCTGGACGCGGTAGCGAAATCCAAGGTCCCGTGCATGTCGATCATGAACATGCCGCCGCTGCCCTACGTCAAGCGCATCCCGGGCCTCGACTACGAGGCGCTGCGGCCGGCCTACACGGACCCCACGGTATGGGATTCTTTCGACCCGGCATTCATGACCTTGAACAGCCCCGACCCGCAGGCGATCCGCCCGCCGGAGGAAAAGGTCAACGTGCTGATGGTCACGCTGCCGACCAACTTCAAGGTGGCGAAGTTCGACAACGACAAGCATACGGCGATCCTGCGTCAGCTGGAGAAGGACGTGGAAGCCGCGCGCTTCGACACGCCGGAGGGCAAGATCGAGCTGCCCGTCAAGCTGAAGGTGCACGACTCCATCTTCGTGCCGCTCGCCAAGTGGGCGATGCTGCTGGCAGGCAACTACCGCTGCATCACCAAGGACGGCATGCGCACGGCGCAGGAGGCGGTGCACACCGACATCGAGACATCGCGCTCGGTGTACAACTTCGTCAACGATCTGTGCGTGAAGCTCGGCGCCAACCCGAACGACCTGGTGCCCTTTGAGAAGTATGCAGCGGCAGCACAGAGCCTCGTCCGGCCGGCGTCGGCGGCACGCGCGCTCAACAACGGCGTGCCCAACATCGAGCGGGCCGACAAGCTGGTGCAGCTGATCGCCAAGCAGAAAGGCTTGAGCCATCCGGTGATCGACGCGACGGTAGCCCTGGTCGATTCCCGGCTCGAGGCCAATCGCAAGAAGCAGGCGTAGCGCCTCGGCCGCGACGCTATTTCGCGTCGTGGAAGATCAGCCCCAGCGTGTGCCGCTGCCCTGAATGCAGCCGGCTCACGCCGTGCCGCATGTTGACGCGGTAAACGCCGCGGGTTCCTTGCATCGGCCGATGATGCACTGGAAAGATCACGCCCTCGCCCTGACGAAGTGGCACGACTTCGGCGCGGGATTGCACGCGTGGGCGCTGCTCGGTGAGGACGAACTCGCCACCGGTGAAATCGGCGCTAGGTTCTGACAACAGGATCGCGACCTGCAGCGGGAAGACATGCTCTCCATAGAGGTCCTGGTGCAGGCAGTTGTAGTCGCCCTCGCCGTATTGGAGGAGCAACGGCGTCGGTTTGGCCTGGCCTGCGTCGTGACAGCGTCGCAGGAACTCACTGTGCGCTTCAGGGTAGCGGATCGGAACTTCCATCTGCTCGTTCCAGCGATTGGCAATCTCCGCAAGCGGCGGATAGAGGGCCGTGCGCAGCGCCGCGATCGCCGCCGGGAGCGGATAGGCAAAATACTTGTACTCGCCGCGGCCGAAGCCATGCCGGGCCATGACGATGCGGCTGCGGAAGGCGTCGTCGGAGCCGTATAGGCTGGCGATGTCTCCACACTCCAACGGCGTCAGCAACGGGCCGACAATGGCGCAGCCGTGGGCATCCAGATCGGTGGCGACGCTTGTCCAATCCAGGGCAAGCCGGTCGCTCTGGCGAGGCCTACCAGCCTTCGCCGCTGACTTGCGCTCGGCAATTCGTGTTGCCATTTGGCGTGCTCCTTCCGCAAGAGAAGAGCACGCCCGACGACCTGCCGCGACCCGATTCCGGTGGCTAGGCCACGATCAGCGGATTGCCGAAGCCGTAGACCTCGCGCAGCTTGCCGCAGATCTCGCCATGAGTGACGCCGGAGCAGGCCGCATCGACCACCTTGGCGTAGACGTTCTCATCCTTGCTCTCGGCCGCCCGCTGCAGGTCAGCAAGCGCGCGCTCGACATCGGCACGGCTGCGCGCTGCCTTGAACTGCGCCAGCCGCTTCAGTTGCGCGTCCATCTTCTTGCGCGGCGGCGGCTTCAGCGCGACGCGCTGGGTGTCCTCCTCGGGCGGCAGGCGGTACTTGTTGACGCCCACCACGGTCTGCTCGCCGTCATCGACCCTCCGCGCGAAAGCAAGCGCGGAATCGCCGCATATCTGCTGCGGGAGGCCTGCCTCGGCGGCCGCGTACATGCCGCCCGCCTCATCGATACGGGCGATCACCTCGCGGATTTTCACTTCCATCTGATCAGTCAACGCCTCCACGTAGTAGGAGCCGCCAAGCGGATCGATGACGTCGGTGAGGTGCGCCTCCTCCTTCAGGATGTTCTGCGTCGCGACGGCGATGCGCGCCGCCGCCTCGGTGGGGACGGACAGCACCTCGTCGTATGAATCCGTGTGCAGCGACTGCAGCCCGCCGAAGATGCCGGCCATCGCCTGCACGGCAACGCGCGGGATGTTGTTGAGCGGCTGCTCACGCGTGAGGTCGACGCCCGAGGTCTGGCCGTGGAACTTGAAGCGCCACGAGCGCGGGTCCTTGGCACCGAAGCGGTTGCGCGTCAGGTCGGCCCAGATGCGGCGGCCGGCTCGGAACTTCGCCACCTCCTCGAAGAAGCTGACGGAGATGTCGAAGAAGAAGGTGAAGCGGGGCAAGAACACGTCGGGGTCCCAGCCGCGCGCGAGGCAGTCGTTGGCGTACTGGATGGCGCTCGACAGCGTCAGCCCCATGGCTTCGGCCGGCGTCGCACCCGCCTGCTGCATGTGCTGGCCGACGATCGACAGCGAGTTCCATTGCGGCACCTGCTCACGCGCAAACGCGATGTGGTCGAGCAGCACGCGCCGCGCACCCGGCAGAGCCAACCGGAAGAACATGTGGTTGGCGATGTAGTGCGAGAGGTAATCTGACTGATTGGACGTGCCCGAGATGCGTGACCAGGAAATGCCGCGCTTCTTGGCCACCGCCAGCTCGAGCGCCAGCAACGTGAACGGCGAGGGGTCGTTGAGCGCGGTCGAGATATCGCCGATGGGGATCTCGTCGAGGCACACCGTCATGTCCTCGACCGAGTTCACGGTCACACCGCAGGTACCGAGAATCTCGACCGGCATCTCGTCGATGTCGTAGCCGCGGTAGACCGAGTTGCAGGGGATCAGCGACACGGCCGTGCCGCCGTGCGCGAGGATGGTCTTGAGCCGCGCGTTGTAGTCCGCCGGTACGCCGAGGCCAATGAGCTGGCGCTGACTCCAGGTGCGCCCCCGGTGCATGGTCGGATAGATGCCACGCGTCATGGGCATCTGGCCGGGGAAGCCGAGGGCTTCCATGTAGCGCTCGCCGGCGCGGTCCTCGGGCGTGTAGATCGCCTGGACCTCGACGCCGGAGCGGTTCTTGGGGTTCGGCTTGTCGCCGAGACCGGCCTGGACCTCGGCGCGCCAAGCTGCGCGCGCGTTGTCGAAATCAGACAGGGGAAGCGGCACCGCTTTCGACGCCGTGCCGCCGGCCTTCGCCCGCCGTGTCATGCGAACACCTCCCGCTCCTTGGCCGCCCGTGCTTCCGCCGCAAGCGCGGCGACGCCGGACACGATCTCCTCTCGCGATGCGCCGGGGTGGAACACCTGGCGCACGCCCGCTTTCTTGAGCTTCTTCTCGTCGTCGTCGGGTACGATGCCGCCGACAACGACCGGCAAGTAGTCGAGCCCGGCCTTCTTGAGGGCCTTCATCAGCTTCGGCACCAGCAGGTGATCTGTGGCGAGCGAGGAGATGCCGATCACGTCGACGTCCTCCTCCTCCGCCAACCTGATCACCTGCGAAATCTCCTGCCAAGGCGGCGTGTAGAGCACCTCCATGCCGGCATCGCGCAGGTAGGCGGCTACGACACGGCTGCCGCGATCATGGCCATCAAGGCCGATCTTGGTGACAAGGACCTTCGGCGGATGCAACTGACTCACCGTTTCCTCCTGCTGTCTGCAACGCCATCACGCAGCGTTGCCACGAAGTGCTGTGCGATCTGGCGCGGTCCAGGCCGGGCGCTGCCGCGCTTGTACCAAGCCAACGTGGTGTTCAGGGCGCCAAGGAGTTGGAGACGCAGCAGCGTGCGATCACATGCCGGCGCGATGTCGAGCGCATCGATCAGTGTGCGAAAACGAACTTCATAGCCGTCGCGCAAACGCTCCAGATCGCGCTCGGCTTCCGGAACATCGGCCGGAATGACCCTGACAACCACGCGTGCGAACGATGCGTTGTCGAGCAGGGCCTTGAGGTGCGCCGATGACGCAACCTCCAACCGTTCCCAGGGCTCGTTGCTCGCTTGGATGGCCGCATCCACGGCTTCGCCGATGCGCCGCACGCCCTCCTCGTAGACGGCCGCAAGAAGGCGATCCTTCGAGGTGAAATGAACGTAGATCGCTCCGACGGTGACGCCGACCTCGCGCGCAATGTCGCGGATGGATGTTGCCGCGTAGCCGTGCTCGGCGAACCAGGATGCAGCGGCAGCCAGGATGCGCCCGCGCGTCTCCTGCTCCTCACCTCTTACCTTCGCTCGTGCAAGCGCCATTCGTCGCACCATGAGTGAACGTTCGTTCAGTGTTTATCAATCTGCGCGAAATCGATCAAGCAGATATTTGAGCAGTGGGAGAAGACCGTTCACGCTCCACCCACGCGCATGTGTGCATCTGTGACATGCCATTCGCCGGCCGACAGACTATTGATGACGGCATGGAATAACTCTGCTCACGGCAGCAAAGGAAACGGGGAGGCGAGGACAATGAGTTGGTTCAGATCATTCGCCTGGTTTGCCACGGGTGGCGTCCTCGGCACAGGCTTCGGGATTGCTCTCGGTTTTTTCCTGTTCCCCTTCGTGTTTCCGCCGCCGCCGGCGGCCGAGCAACTTACCCAGGCAGACCAGCAGGCCGCCGTCGTCGCCGACGGCACCTTCATGCACGCCAACAAGAGCGACCCCGTCCATTGGGGCAAAGGCAGCGTCACCGTCCGCAGCGACAGCGTATATCTGGGGTCCGACTTCGAGGTCGGGCCAGGGCCCAAGTATCACGTGTACCTCGTGCCCAAGGGCATGATCCGGGCATCGGGCGATCTTCAGAACGAGCAGTTCGTGGATCTCGGCCGCCTGCGGGCGTTCCAGGGCAGCCAGCGCTACGGCATTCCCTCGGGCACGGACCTCTCGCGCTACGAGAGCGTCGTCATCTGGTGTGAACAGTTCTCGGTCCTGATCTCACCTGCTGACCTCAAGCGCCGAAGCTCCTGAGATTGGCCAACCCGCAGGCAGCCTGCCGCGAGCGAAGGCAGCATTTCGACATAGGCAGGGGAATCTGCCTGTCCTATGCTCGGCAGTTCACAGTTGCCCAGAATCGCACCGCAGCACCTGACGCCTGCGGAACCACACTCTGGGCCAGTTAGGGGCATCATTTGCCACGTGCATTCGACGAGATGAAGGGGTACGGGGGCGATGTCCGAGAACCCTACCTAACGGTCGACCGTTGGCTGAAGTCCCAGGAGATCGAGGACCTCAAGCGCAAGAGCAGCGACGCCGAGTCCCTGTTCCGCCGCACGGGCATCACGTTCGCCGTCTACGGCGACGGGGCGACCACCGAGCGCCTGATCCCCTTCGACATCATCCCGCGCATCCTGAGCGCCGCCGAGTGGCGACGGCTGGCGGCGGGAATCGAGCAGCGTGTGCGCGCGCTCAACGCCTTCATTTACGACATCTACCACCGCCAGGAGATCATTCGCGCCGGGCGCATCCCGGAGGACCTGATCGTCCAGAACGCTGCCTTTCTGCCGGAGATGATGTGCGTCGAGCCCTCACGCGGCATCTACGCCCACATCATCGGCATCGACATCGTACGCACCTCCGAGAATGAGTTCTTCGTTCTGGAGGACAACACGCGCACGCCCTCGGGCGTCTCCTACATGCTGGAGAACCGGGAAGCGATGATGCACATGTTTCCCGAGCTGTTCGCCCGCAACCGCGTCGCCGCGGTCGAGGACTATCCCGACAACCTGCGCCTGACGCTGGAAAGCGTCGCCCCCCCGGGTCTGGATGAGGAGCCCACGGTCGCAGTTCTTACTCCAGGTATCCACAACAGCGCCTACTTCGAGCACTCCTTTCTCGCCGACCAGATGGGCGTCGACCTGGTCGAGGGGCAGGATCTCGTCGTCAGCGACGGCGAGCTGCAGATGAAGACGACGCAGGGGATGAAGCGCGTCGACGTGCTCTACCGCCGCGTGGACGATGCCTTCATCGACCCCCTCAACTTCCGGCGGGATTCGATGCTCGGCGTGCCGGGCCTGTTCGATGTCTACCGCGCGGGCCGGTTGACGCTCGTCAATGCGCCAGGCGCCGGCATTGCCGACGACAAGTCGGTCTACACGTACATGCCGGATATCATCGAGTTCTATACGGGGCGCGCGCCCATTCTGAAGAACGTGCCGACCTATGTGTGCCGCAAGCCCGACGACTTGGCCTATGTCCTTGAGCACCTCCCGGATCTGGTGGTGAAGCAGGTCCACGGCTCAGGCGGCTACGGCATGCTCGTCGGCCCGACCTCGACCAAGGACGAGATCGACATGTTCCGCATGCTCGTCAAGGCGCGACCCGACCGCTATATCGCACAACCTACGCTTGCCCTCTCCACATGCCCCACGCTCGTCGAGAAAGGCATTGCCGAGCGCCATCTCGACCTCCGCCCCTTCGTGCTCGTCGGCGACCGCGTGCGGCTGACACCCGGCGGGCTCACGCGTGTCGCGCTGCGCGACGGCTCGCTCGTGGTCAATTCGAGCCAGGGCGGCGGCACCAAAGACACGTGGGTGCTACAGGACTGACATGCTGGGCCGCACCGCCAACGACCTGTTCTGGATGTCGCGCTACATAGAGCGCGCGGAGAATATCGCGCGCCTGCTGGAGGTGGGCTACCGCATCGCACTGCTCCCGCGCGAAGGTCACGGCCAGGACGAGGAATGGCAGTCCACGCTGAGGAGCGCAGGCTCGGAGCAGCGCTACCTGGAAAAGTATGGCACCTACGACTCGACCAATGTCATCAATTTCATGCTGTTTGCGGCCGACAACCCATCCAGCGTCTACTCCTGCCTGGCATCGGCGCGTCGCAACGCGCGCGCGCAACGCATCGCGCTCACGCGGGAAATGTGGGAAAGCCTCAACAGCGCATGGATCGATTTCTCCGCGCAGGATCCCAACAAGCTCCGCTCAAATGAGCTGCCACACCTGTTCGACTGGATCAAGCAGCGCTCGGCGCTGTTTCGTGGCGCCCTGCTGAACACGATCCTGCGCAACGACACGTTCTACCTTACTCAGCTCGGTACGTTCCTGGAGCGCGCCGACAACACGGCGCGTATCCTCGATGTGAAATACTACGTGCTTCTGCCGCACAATGAGTTCGTCGGCGGCGAGATCGACAGTGTGCAGTGGGCCGCCATCCTGCGCTCCGTATCCGCACACCGCAGCTACCGCTGGGTTTACAAATCGAGCTATAAGCCCTGGCGCGTCGCCGACTACCTGATCCTCAATCGCCAGATGCCACGCTCTTTGCGCTCCTGCTATCAGGAGATCGTCCCGGCGCTCGACGAACTCGCGGCATTTTATGGTGCTGCACGGAGCGGGAAGGAAAACAGATGCCAGGCGCTGGCACGCGAGACGATGAACTTGCTGGCGACCGGCGACATGACCACCATCTTTCAATCGGGCTTGCACGAATTCCTGCTTGATTTCATCGCCCGCAACAATCGCCTCGCGAACGAAATCTCGCGCGCCTACCACTTCACGGACGAGGTGGCCGCGTGCTGATCTCCATCCGCCATGTCACGAGCTATCGCTATGCCGAGCCGGTCCGCTACACCATCCAGTGCCTGCGGCTGACCCCTTTACCGTTCAAAGGCCAGCGCATCGTCAGCTGGGAGGTGAAGGCACCTGGAGAGAAACCGGCTCTCAAATTTACAGATGGTTTCGGCAATCCGGTCCACGTCGTTGCCATCAACAAGCCGCATGGCGAGCTGATGATCGAGGCCGGCGGTATCGTGGAGACCGAGGACAGCAATGGTGTGGTCGCCGGTATCGCCGATCCCATCCCGCCGCGCGTATTCCTGAGGGAAACGCCGCAGACGCGCGCCGATCCGGCCATCGTTGACCTGGCACGATCCGCGAAGCAAACCGATACGCTGGAGAGCCTGCACGCGATATCAAAGCAGGTGCGGGATCGCGTGGAGTACGTACCCGGCACCACCGATGTCCACACCGAAGCGGCCGCCGCACTTGCCGACGGCAAAGGCGTCTGCCAGGACCACGCGCACATCTTCATCGCCGCCTGCCGTAGCCTCGACGTCCCGGCGCGCTACGTGACCGGCTACCTCTACCTCGGCGAGGACGAAGGCGCGCAGGCGCATCACGCCTGGGCGGAGGCATGGGTCGACGGGCTGGGCTGGGTCGGCTTCGATGTCGCAAACCGCATCTGCCCAACAGACAGCTACGTCCGCCTCGCGTCCGGGCTGGATGCAGGCTATGCGGCGCCCATAAAGGGGTCCCGCAGGGGCGGCTCAGGGGAAAGCCTCGATGTTGCTGTCGCTGTGCACCAGCAGCAGAACAGCGCGCAACAATGAGCCATCCCCCCGACGGCGTTGAGGATCCGTCTGCACGATGACCTATTGCGTGGCATTGCGCTTGAACAGAGGACTGGTGTTTGCCGCTGATACGCGCACCAGCGCGGGCAACGACAACGTCGCGGTGTTCCGCAAGCTGCACTGTTGGCGGCAGCCGGGCGAGCGCGTCATCGTTCTTGCCTCCGCGGGCAATCTCGCCGTCACGCAGTCCGTCACCAGCCTTTTGAACGAGCAGCTCATCGAGGAGCTTTCACCTGCGGCGGAGAATCTTCTCACGGTACCATCCCTGTATCGGGCAGCACGGCTAGTCGGCGAAGCCATGCGCTCGGTGCGCACGATCGACGGACCAGCGCTCGAACACACGAACTCGGGGTTCAACGCCTCTTTCATTCTCGGCGGGCAAATCGGCTCCGAGCACCCGCGCTTGTTCCAGATCTATCCTGAGGGCAACTTCATCGAGGCCACGGATGACACGCCGTTCTTCCAGATCGGCGAGCACAAGTACGGCAAGCCCATCATCGACCGCGTGGCCCAGCCCAACATGCGTCTCGGCGAAGCCGCCAAGCTTGCCCTGCTGTCGTTCGACTCGACGCTGAGGTCGAACCTGTCGGTCGGGTTGCCGATCGACGTGCTCATCTACGAACGCGACAGCCTCGACGTCAGGCGCCAGAAGCGGATCGAGCAGGATGACGAGTACTTCCGCAAGCTGTCCGCCGCATGGTCGGATGCCCTGCGGTCTGCCTTTGCCACCATAGACGAGTTCGATGTCTGACCGGCCCTGGCTGCGGATTGGGCAACGGTTGCCCAACACGCACGCGGCCGTTGATCGCTGTCCTGGCTTCGCACTGCGTGGTGCCCAGAAAATCAACACGTTAATGAGCAGCGGGAGGTCTGGCACAGACCTTGCGAACTTTTTCGCCACGCATTTCGCGCGGACCGCGGAGTGCTTGTTCGCGGCTCAATGGGAAACCCCGCCATGCACGCATCTCCCTTCCGCCTGCTGCAAACTGCGGCAGTTGCGGCAACCGGCTTCTGCCTCACGACGCTGCCCGCACTAGCCCAGACCTCACCGACCGTGGCCAAAGGCGACGCCGCGTGGATGATGGCCGCGACGGTGCTTGTCCTTCTGATGACGATCCCGGGCCTGGCGCTGTTCTATGCGGGCCTCGTTCGCGTAAAGAACGTGCTGTCCATGCTGATGCAGGTGGTGGCCATTGTCTGCCTTGTTGCAATTCTATGGTGTGCCTACGGTTACAGCCTCTCGTTCACGAACGGCGGCGGCCTCAACGACTATGTTGGCGGTCTGTCGAAGGCATTCCTGCTCGGCGTCACACCCGACTCGACGGTCGGGACGTTCTCGCACGGCGTGGTCATCCCAGAGTTCGTCTATATCAGCTTCCAGATGACCTTCGCGTGCATCACCGCGGCGCTCATCGTCGGGGGCTTTGCAGAGCGCATGAAATTCTCTGCGCTGCTCGTGTTCACGGCGCTTTGGGTCACCTTCATCTACTTTCCCATGGCACACATGGTTTGGTACTGGGCCGGCCCCGACGCGGTATCGGACGCTGCCAAGGCGTTGGCATCGGCAGCTGACGGTCCCGCGAAAGCCCAAGCGGAAGCTGCGCTTGCTGCGGTCAACGCCGATGCCGGCCTGATCTTCAAGTGGGGCGCCATCGACTTTGCCGGCGGCACCGTGGTGCACATCAACTCCGGCATCGCCGCGCTTGTCTGCGCCCTCATGCTGGGCCGCCGCGTCGGCTTCCGCCAGGAGCCGATGCCGCCCCACAGCCTGTCGCTGACCTATATCGGCGGCGCGCTGCTGTGGGTCGGCTGGTTCGGATTCAACGCCGGGTCGGCACTTGAAGCCACGGGCGGGGCCGGCCTCGCAATGGCCAACACCTTCATCGCCACTGCGGCCGCGGGCATCGCGTGGATGGTGGCGGAACTGATCTACCGCTGGAAGTTCTCCCTGCTGGGACTGATCTCCGGCGTGGTTGCCGGTCTGGTCGCCGTCACACCGGCAGCCGGCTTCGTGAGCCCGATGGGTGCGGCCGTGCTCGGCGCCTGCGCCGGCGTGACCTGCCTCATCTTCTGCACCTTCATCAAGTGGCTGCTGCGCTACGACGACAGCCTCGACGTGTTCGGTATCCACTGCATCGGCGGCATCGTCGGTGCGATGGGGACCGGCCTGCTCGTCAGCCCGCAGTTCGGCGGCACCGGCATCGTCGACTACGCCGCGAACCCAGGCACCCTCGCGATTGCCGAGTACGCACGCGACGCGCAGCTGCTGGCGCAGGCCAAGGCGGTGGGCTTGACCTTGCTGTGGTCAGGCATCGGCACGGCCATCATCTTCAAGATCGTGGACATCGTCATCGGCGCCCGCGTTGCTCCCGAGGACGAGCAGCAGGGTCTCGATCTCACCATCCATGGCGAGCGCGGCTACGTGTACGAAAACTAGCCGAGAAACCCAGCATCGGCGCTGTCGTCGTCCACTCGAAGATGCGCCATGCCCGGATGTCCGCAGAGCTACCGCTGCGGACATCCGGCTCCAACACCAGGACCGGTCCGAACCGCGCGGACCGGTCCTTGCCTTTTTCATCGCCCGCCATGCCACGGCACGCTATCGTCCGGCATTCCACAGCATGTCCGGACAGCAGGCATGGCAGACAGCACAGGCGACATAGCAAGGCTCTCGGCAACGGAGCTCGTCGAGCATTACCGCCGCAAGGCGCTTTCGCCGGTGGATGTGACGAAGGCAACGCTGACCCGGATCGAGCGCTTCAATGGCGCTGTGAATGCATACTGTCACCTCGATGCCGAGGGTGCACTGGGGGCGGCACGCGCATCCGAGCAGAGGTGGACATCGGGCAATCCCAAGGGCCTCGTCGATGGCGTACCCATCGGCGTCAAGGACAACATTGCCGTCACGGGCATGCCAAGCCGGTTCGGCTCCAAGCTCACCGGCAGCGATCCGGCGACGCTCGACGCCAACGCCGTCGCGGGCTACGCCAAGGCGGCGACG
>CADEEC010000019.1 GCA_902826255.1 uncultured Hyphomicrobiales bacterium
CGCCGACCGCGTTCTTCCTGCTGGTGGTCAACATCGTCTACGTGTTCTTCGACACCTTCGGCATCATCGACGCCATGACCGGCGGCGGGCCCTCGAAGGCAACGGAAACACTGGTTTACAAGGTGTTCTTCGACGGCCGTCTCGGCGGTGATCTCGGCGGTTCGGCCGCACAGTCGGTGATCCTGATGGTGATGGTGATCGCGCTCACCGCGTTCCAGTTCCGCTACATCGAGCGCAAGGTGACATACTGATGGATGCTTGCTCCTCGCATCGCGCTGCACTTACTCCCTCTCCCCGCCCGCGGGGAGAGGGTCGGGGTGAGGGGCAGCCACACAAGCACACGTCAGCGCAATCTTCTGCCCCTCACCCTAGCCCTCTCCCCATGAAGTATGCGGAGAGGGGACGATGCGGAGCCCCCCATGGTTGAGCGGCGGCGGTTCGGCGATGTCATTCCGCACCTGATCCTGCTGATCGGGATCGCGATCGTCGCGTTCCCCGTCTACCTGTGCTTCGTCGGGTCCACGCTCGACCAGGCCACCATCGCCAACGGCCAGATGGGACTGACACCCGGGCCGCTGTTCTTCGAGACCTACTGGCGCACGCTGTTCGTCGGCACCTCGGGCACCACGCGCGAGCCCGTCGCCACCATGATGTTCAACAGCTTCGTGATGGCGCTGGTGATCGCGCTCGGCAAGATCGCGATCTCGATCATCTCCTCCTACGCGGTGGTCTACTTCAAGTTCCCGTTCCGCATGGCCGCGTTTTGGATGATCTTCGTCACGCTGATGCTGCCCGTCGAAGTGCGCATCTATCCCACCTACAAGATCGCGGCTGACCTCAACCTCTTGAACTCCTACGCCGGCCTGACGCTGCCGCTGATCGCATCCGCCACTGCCACGCTGTTCTTTCGCCAGTTCTTCATGACCATCCCCGACGAGCTGATCGAGGCCAGCAAGCTCGACGGCGCCGGGCCGTTCCGCTTCTTCAAGGATACCGTGCTGCCGCTGTCGCGCACCAACATCGCCGCGCTGTTCGTGATCCTCTTCATCTACGGCTGGAACCAGTATCTCTGGCCGATTTTGATCACCACGCACGACGACATGCAGACCATCGTCATCGGCATCAAGAAGATGATCGTGACGGCTGACGCGCTGACCGAATGGAACGTGGTGATGGCCACTGCCATGCTCGCCATGTTGCCGCCCGTGGCCGTCGTCGTCCTGATGCAGCGCTGGTTCGTGAAGGGCCTGGTGGAGACGGAGAAATAATCGATGGCATCCGTCACGCTGCAGGATGTGCGCAAGGTCTACGCCGGCGGCGTGGAGGCGGTGAAGGGCGTGTCGCTCGACATCCCGAACGGCTCGTTCACCGTGCTGCTCGGCCCCTCCGGCTGCGGCAAGTCCACCCTGCTGCGCATGATCGCCGGACTGGAAGCCATCACCAGCGGCACCGTCTCCATCGCCGGCAAGGTCGTCAACGAGGTCGAGCCCGCCGAGCGCGACATCGCCATGGTGTTCCAGAACTACGCGCTCTATCCGCACATGTCGGTCTACGACAACATGGCTTACGGCCTGCGCAATCGCGGCACCGCGAAAGAGGAGATCGAGAAGCGCGTCGCCGAGGCCGCCAAGCTGCTCGCCATCGGCGATTTCCTCAAGCGCAAGCCGCGCGAGCTATCGGGTGGCCAGCGCCAGCGCGTCGCCATGGGCCGCGCCATCGTGCGCGAGCCGCAGGCGTTCCTGTTCGACGAGCCGCTGTCGAACCTCGATGCCAAGCTGCGCGTGCAGATGCGCATCGAGATCCGCCGCCTGCACAACCGCCTCAAGGCCACCTCCATCTTCGTCACGCACGACCAGATCGAGGCCATGACCATGGCCGACAGCATCGTCGTCATGAACGGTGGCCGCGTCGAGCAGACCGGCGCGCCCAACCACGTCTATCGCTTCCCCGCCACGCGCTTTGTTGCCACCTTCATCGGCTCGCCCGCCATGAACCTGCTGCCCGGCCGCATTGCTGGTCCGGGCGAGGCGGAAATCGCCGGTGGCGGCCGCATTGCCTTCGATCCAAACGCGTTTGACGTCACGCCCGGCCGCGAGGTCGAAATCGGCATCCGCCCGGAGGACCTGCGTCTCGCCGGCAGCGGCGAAGGCGCTCTGACCTTCAAGAAGGACTTTGCCGAAGAGCTCGGCGCCACGCGCCTGTTCCACGGCACCGTCGGCGAAGGCGCCGTAGTCGTCGCACTGTCCGGCCCCGCGCCCGCCGGCGACAGCTTCGGCCTGAGCGCCGCGCCGGACGCCGTGCACCTGTTCGATCCCGCGTCCGGCGACAGCCTGCGCCGCGCGTAGAGGGCGCCAACCACAGCGCCGGACGTTCCCGCGGCAACCTCACGCCGTCAACGATTAGAGCAACAGCGTACGCAAGAACTCCCAACCCATCCACGCCACCAGAACCACGACGATTACATAGCCGACGACGTCACCTGCTTGAGCCATTGCGCCTCTCCCTTGACCTGAAGCTAACCTGCCAGCGCTTGACGTCAAACGCCATGTCCCCGAATCCGTTCACGAGTCTCTGACACTGCGTGCAGTGCGCGCCCGGTGTTGACTGTGATAAGCATGGTCGACAAAAGCACCACGCGGTCAGGGAACGCATGCATCTGGATCTCTCGCCGCCGCTGCTGGTTTTCGGCGGCCCCTATTCCAACCTGCGCGCGCTGGCGGCCCTGCGCGAGCGCGCGGACGCCCTCGGCATTTCAGCGTCGCAAACAATCTGCACCGGCGATGTCGTCGCCTATTGCGCCGAGCCCGAGGAAACGACGCAGGCGATCCGCACCTGGGGCTGTCACGTCATTGCGGGCAATTGCGAGGAACAGCTCGCGGCCTCCGCCGACGATTGTGCTTGCGGCTTCGACGAAGGCACCGAATGCGCGGCACTTGCCAAGGGCTGGTATCCATTCGCCAACGCGCGCATGTCGTCACACAGCCGCCGCTGGATGGCGGCGTTGCCGCAGGCGATCACGTTTACGCTCGGCGGCCTGCGCTTCCGCGTCGTGCACGGCGGCACCAGAATAATCAACCGCTTCCTGTTTGGCTCGCAGAGGGAGGCCCTCCGCGAGGAGCTCGAAAATTCCGGCACGGACGTTGTCATTGGCGGCCACTGCGGCGTGCCGTTCATTGCCGAGGTCGGATCGCGCATGTGGTTCAATCCCGGCGTCATCGGCATGCCGGCCAACGATGGCACGCCCGACGTCTGGTACGGACTGATCCGCATCACCGGCGGCCAGGTCGAGTTCTCCACGCACCGCCTGAGCTATGACCATACGAGCGCTGCCGCCGCCATGCACCGCTTCGGCCACGCCGACGGCTACGCACAAACTCTCTTGACCGGCCTTTGGCCGAGCCTTGACGTGCTGCCGTCGCCCGAGCGCGCCGCGACCGGACAGCGCATCGCGCCACAAACAGTGCGCGTGGCGATCCCTGCATCGCGCGCCGCCGCCGAATAAGGGCAGGCTCGGAAATCCGTCGCGCAATCCGCCGACGTTGCAAACATTTAATTCAGAACCATTCGCGCGCGCCGCCGTTTGCTCCTGGACCCGGCATCGCATCGCGGGCGAGCAGCCCAACAGCTTGTCCGCGCCGAGCGCAGCCGGAGCTTGGTTCATGCAGGAGGACACACATGCGACTACTCGCAGCAGCCGCCGGTCTCGCGATGCTCTGTGCGGGCAGCTTGAGCGCCAGCGCGGCGTCGATCCCGGCAGCGCCGGTCGGCGCCACGACCGCGCAGGAGCGGCTCGTCACGCCGGCCCACTGGCGCGAGCGGCACCATCATCATCGCCGCTGGCACCGGCACTATCGCCACCACGATGGTTGGAACTATCGCCGCTGGTACCGCCACCATGACGGACGGCGACACCACCGGCACCATCGCCACCATCACCACCGCCGGCATCATCACCACCACTAAGCCGTCGGCCAACATGATTCGGCACGGCCGGCTCGCACCGCGAGCCGGCCGTTGTCGCGCGCGCACATGGATTTAGCCCCCGCGGCGGCATCCGCCCGAGGTGTTGCGAGAAACGGAGGAGCAGGGCGGCTCTGCGCCTGCTGACCTGAAGTGCTACGTGGCGTCGAGCGCCCTGCTCTGCCGGCTTCGGGCCCCTGCACATGGCGATCCGCTGGTCTGGCGGCCACGCCCGGTAGGGCTGATCGAATCCGGCCCCCGGCTCCTGTCTGACGCGGCACGTCCGGAACGCACCGCCCCATGTCCGAGGTGACGCGTAGTCTACCACGGCGCCAGAGGTGCGGGGATAAGCAGCCGCGCGCCGCAACCTCTGTCATCCTCGGGCTTGTCCCGATGATCCATCTATCCATGCGCGCGAACAGAGCGATCGAGCCCGGTGACCGCAGCAGGAACATCAACGCTGCCACCTTATCCCCGCCCCACCCGGCGCTGTTACCATGCGCAGCATGGAAGACCGCCCCTGGCGCGCGCCGCGCCTGTCAGGCAATGCCATGCTGCTCATGACCCTGCTGCTCCGCAGTGGCGGCGGCATGCGCATCGGCCCGCTGCTGCGGATCACCCGCCTACCGGTCGACGACCTCGCTGTTGCCGTCAACGAGCTCGGCGAGCGTCGCTGGATCGATATCGCTTGGCGCGGCGGCCATGCCCGCCGGCCGGAGACGTTGCCCGAGCGCGCCCGCGACATCCGTCGCATCTTCGCCACCCGCATCGGCCGCCATTGCTACCAGTACGTGAAATACCAGGGTTGGTGACCGCGCAGCCGGTCGGCGACTTCACGCCATACCGAGCAATCCCGCCGCCCGCTGGAACAGCTTCTTGCCCTCATCGTCGAGGTCAAAGGCGCTGAAGAAATCGCCCAGCGCATAGCTCGGCGCCTCGCTCCTCAACGCGCCCATGCGGGCCCGCGCCTCCGTCTGCGCGCCCCCCAGCGCCAGAATGAGCGCCGCCATGGCCCGGATATGCGCATGCGCGTTCGGCCGATCCGCAGCCTTGACCACCCATTCCGAGGCTTCCTCGAAGCGTTGCAACCGCGCGAGCGCCAGCGCCCGCGAGGCCAGCATCGCAAACAGCATCGGATCGTAGGGGCTCAGCTCGCGCGCCACATCGGTTGCGGCGATCGAGGCCTGCGCATCGCCCGACTGCGCGCGCACGAACCCCAGCGTGTAATAGGCCAGCGCAAAGTTCGGGCTCAGCTCCACGGACTGCTCGAGCTCCGCAATCGACTGCTCCTGGCGCCCGCGCAGCCACAGCGCCCGGCCCATGGCCCAGTGCGCGGCCGGATCGCGATCGTCGGCCATCAGTCCCTCGGCCGCAGCGGCATAGGCGCGCTCAATTTCCGGTCCGCGCTCGGCCCACCCTTGGAAGGCATTCTGCCAGTGCGTGAATGACAGGCCGGAATAGGCGCGCGCGAACGTCGGATCCAGGCGCAGTGCCACCTCGAAGAAGTGGCGTGCCTGCTCGTTGTCCGCCTTGTTGAAGCGGTACATGTGCCACAGGCCGCGGTGATGCGCCTCCCAGGCATCGAGCGAGCTCGGCGGCTTCAGCACGGCGCGGTTACGCTCGAGCGTCTCGATCTCGGTCGAGATGGCAGCCACGATGCGGGAGCCGACCTCATCCAGGATCGCAAACGTGTCGTCCATGGTCCGGTCGAAGCTATCCGCCCACACGACGCGCGCGCTGCGCGCCTCGACCAGCTCGACGGCGATCGTCAGGCGCTTGCCGGAGCGGCGCACGGACCCGTTGGCGACATAATCGACCTTCAGCAGCTGGGCTGCCTCCGCCGGGCCGATGCCGCGCTCGTGCAGCGCGAATACGGTTCCCTCGGCGATAACGAACAGGCTGCGCAGCTTGGCAAGGCGGGTGATCACGTCGTGGACGAGGGCGTCCGCTGCCCCGCCGCGCACGCGCACCACATCAGAGTTGTCGGCGAACGGCATCACGGCCAGCGATGCGCGGCGGTGCGTCGAAGGGCTTGCGCTTTCCGCCTCGTGGTCACGCGGGACTGCCGTCGCGCGTGCCCCGCCCTCTGCCGGTTTGACTGCCGCTGGCGCTGTCTGCGGTGCGATCTCACCCACAAAGCGAAACCCCTTGCGCGGCACAGTGCGGATCAAAGCTTGCGTCTCGGCGCTGTCGCCGACTGCTTTTCTCGCCGCAAAGATGCGGCTGGTCAAAGTCGAGTCCGATACGATCCGTCCGCCCCACACGGAAGCGATCAGATCGTCCTTGCTCACCACACGGTCCCGGTTCTCGATCAGGTAGACCAGTAGATCGAACACCTGCGGCTCGACGGGAATGGTCTCTGCGCCACGACGCAGCTCACGGCGGTCGACATCAAGCGTGTGCTCGGCAAAGGAAAAAAGCACGTACCCCCCGGAAGCGACCGGTCTCATGAATAAATCAGGAGAATAGCAAGACTAAATCAATCCGGCCTGCAAGTCTTTGGGCGGCCTCTCCGTATAAATCTCTTTCATCACCGGCCGGTACCGCAACCCCGCGCACCCGGTCAAGCATTCACCCGCCGGCTACCCGGCGCAAGAAAGCCATCGGAGACAGCCATGACCGTCATGACCGCCGTTCCCACAACCGGAACCGCAGCCGCCCCCGACCTCCCCGCCGTCAAGGCCCGCCAGCACGCCGCCTGGTCCTCGGGCGACTACGCCGTCGTCGGCACCACCTTGCAGCTCGTCGGCGAAAGCTTGTGCGAGGCCATGGACATCCGGGCCGGCCAGAAGGTACTCGACGTCGCCGCCGGCAACGGCAACGCCTCGCTCGCCGCGGCGCATCGCTGGTGCGACGTCACCTCGACCGACTACGTGCCGGCCCTTCTCGAGCGCGGCAAGGCCCGCGCCATGGCCGAGGGCCTAGAGATCAAGTTCCAGGAAGCCGATGCGGAAGCCCTGCCTTTCACCGACAAGTCCTTTGACGCGGTGGTCTCCACCTTCGGCGTCATGTTCACGCCGAACCAGGATAAGGCCGCATCCGAAATGATCCGCGTGTGCCGATCGGGTGGCAAGATCGGCATGGCGAACTGGACGCCGTCCGGCTTCATCGGCAACGTATTCAAGACCCTCGGCCAGCACCTGCCGCCGCCGGCAGGCGTAAAATCTCCCGCGCTCTGGGGCACCAGCGAGCGCATCTCCGAAATGTTCGGCGGCTCGGCGAGCTCCATCGTCGCCGAGAAGCGCGATTTCATCTTCCGCTATCGCTCGCCCGAGCACTTCGTCGAGGTGTTCAGCACCTTCTACGGCCCCGTACTGAAGGCGCTCGCCGCTCTGGATGGGCAGAAGGGCAAGGCGCTGGTCGCCGATCTGATCGCGCTGATCGGTCGCTTCAATCGCGCCAATGACGGCACCATGGTCGTCCCATCCGAATACCTGGAAATCGTGGTGACCCGGCGCTAGCCGGATCAACACGTGTTGCCGGCTGCTCAGGCACGACGGGCGGCCGGCCTTCCTTACACCACCGCCACCTCAAGCTTCACGTCCGGCCGCTCCCGCAGCGTACAGCTCACGGGCGAATGCGCTTCGCCCCACGCCGCCAGCTCGCGCAGTTCGGTCTCGCTGGAACCGTCCGCGCCGAGCCTGATCGACATGCGCAGATTGGCAAGTGCCGTCGGCGCGTCGGGTATGCCGACAAGGCCGCGCGCGTCGGAGTCGCTTTCCACCTTCACTTCCAGCGTCTTGAGCGCGATGCCAAGCATGGCCGCGCGCATGGCGATCGCGGTTGCGGCGCACGACGCCATGCCGGCCCGCAGCAACCAGCCCGGATTGGAGCCCGCGCCGGCACCACCCATCGGCCCGGGCATGTCGGTGATGGCCCGCTCGGCCGCCGGTCCCATCACCTCGCACGACAGGCCGTCGCGCCACACCGCGACAGCCGTGGTGTTAGGTTTTTTTCCCGCCGCCGGCCGCTCCAGGAACAGCCGCCTGGCGCGCTCCAGGGCTTCGCGTGACGCAAGATTGGACATGTGTTCCTCACTTCGTTCCAGCCACGATGACAAATTCACCCGGCACGGCGTAGCCATCACCGATCCGGTAGGCCTCTATCGACGCCAAGTAATCGGCATGCGCCTCTACCTTCATCGTCTCGGTGAAGCGGCTGTAGGCGAGCGCCACCGGCCCCCCGACGAAGGCGGCCTCGCATGCCTCCTCCGCATTCGCATAGTCGAGCGTCGCGCGCAGACGGCGAACGCGGATGCTCTTGAACCCCGCCGCGGCATACGCGCGTTCAAGGCAATCGCCCGTGCCGATGCGAAAGAACATCGGACAGACTTCCGACTGCACGCGCGCATCGACGATGGGAAAGATCTCCGCCCAACCGCAGTTGCGCCGCTCGCCCCAGACGGCGGAGACGCAGCGGCCTCCCGGTGCCAGCACGCGGTACATCTCCGCTACCGCCCGCTCCGGATCGGGCGCGTACATCAGCCCCAATGCGCACAACGCCGCCTCGAAGTCGCCGCTCTGAAACGTCAGCGCCTCCGCATCCATGCGCTCGAACCGGCAGTTGGCGATTGCCCGCGCTTCGGCCAGCTTCCGGGCCACCGCAACCATCTCCTCCGAGATGTCCGTTCCAAGCACAGACCCGGCCGTGCCAACGGCCTCCGCCGCACGAAACGTCACGAGCCCCGTGCCGCAGGCCACATCCAGCACCCGCTCACCGGGCACCAGGCCCGCCATCTCCAGCAGTGCCGTCTGCGCCGGATCCAGCTGTGCCTGCCATGACCGCTCGTAGTGCGCCGCCGCCTTGTCCCAGCCGTACCGCTGCACCCGTTTCTGGAACCGTGCGTCCATGACCTCTCCGATCCTCACCGGAAAGCCTGACGCCACATGCGGCTTGACGCCATGACCGCAGCGCTCAAACTCATTGCCGGGACGCTAAAGCGCCTCGGCGGCTGGAGGGCCTGTGGACGTACTTTCCGAAGTGCTGCGCGTGGTGCGCATCTCCGGCGCCATCCATTTCTGCGCCGAGTTCACGCATCCCTGGGCGATCCTGTCCTCGCCCCCGGAGATGCTGGCCGGTCGCCTGTTCCCCGGCGCCGAGGCCGTCACGCCGTTCCACATCGCAACCTCCGGCCAGTGCGCGCTGAGCTGGGGCAGCGTCGCGCCTATCGCCTTCGAGGCGGGCGACGTCGTGGTGTTCGCGCGCGGCGCCCAGCACGTCCTCGCCAGCCGCGCCGGCATTGCGCCGGTGCCCATCAAGGACATCTATCGTCCGGCATCGGATCGTATCACCGTCCTGCAGCACGGCGGCGGCGGCGATGAGAGCCGCTTCATCTGCGGCTTCCTGCACTCCGACCAGCGCTTCGCACCACTGCTCGACACTATGCCGGCACTGACGATCGTGCGCGTGCGCAACAACGCGTTACTGCTGGAAGCCTATACCGACACCGGCCGTTACGCCGAGCCGGTCAAGCTGGGCGAGTCGCCCGGTTGGTGGCAGGCGGCCATCGCGCACCTCGCCAGCGAAGTCTCGCGCACCGGCCCCGGCAACCGCGCCGTGCTCGCCCGCCTCTCCGAGCTGCTGTTCATGGAGGTGCTGCGCTGGCAGCTCACCTATCTCAGCAACGGCCACAGCGGCTGGCTGGCCGGCCTCAACGACAAGCACGTCGGTCGCGCCTTGAGCCTCATGCACGCCGACCCGGCCCGCGCGTGGACCGTCGACGACCTTGCCCGCGAGGCCGGCATCTCGCGCGCCGCGCTCGCCAAGCGCTTCGTCGACCTCGTCGGCGACTCGCCCATGCAATACCTCGCCGGCTGGCGCATGCACCTTGCCCGCAGCCTCCTGCGCGAGAGCAACATCGGCCTGGCACAACTCGCCCTGCGCGTGGGCTACGAATCCGAGGCCGCCTTCAGCCGCGCCTTCCGCCGCGCCGTAGGTGTGCCGCCGGCGGCGTGGCGTGACGCCAATGCCGCCGACACCGACGCCACAGCGTCCTAAGCCGCTCGGACCAGCTCGCCCCTGAGCGCCTTCTCGATCAGCGCACGCGTGTTCTCGATCCCGTACAGCTCGATGAAACTACCGAAGCGGGGACCGCGCTCCTCGCCGAGCAGTACCTGGTAGATGGCGCCGAACCAGGCGTTGGAGACGCCGGGCTTGTCGGGCGTGGCGCCCTTGGCATTCAAGTCTTGATAGCGCGGAATGGCGCGGCCGACATCGTAGAGCAGTGATTGCAGCTCTTCGGCGCGTGCACCGGCGGGCGCCTTTGCGAGCGCATCCGACAGGGCGCTTAGCGCGCCCGCCTCCACCTCGTCGGCAGCGCGGAACTTCTTCTCCGGCTTTACGAAGTCCTCGTAGTAGCGCACCGCGTAGCCTGCGAGCTGATCAAGCAGCGGATGCGTCTGCGGCGAAGCGTCCGGCGCGTGGCGGCGGATGAAGCCCCACAGCACGTCCTTGTCGTGCGCGTTCGACGCCGCCGTCAGGTTCAACAGCAGGCCGAACGAGATCGGCAGCTCGGCCGCTGGCGGCGTGCCGCCGTGGATGTGCCATACCGCGTTGTCAAGCTTGCCCTTCGCATCCTGCCGCGGATAGGCGGCGAGGAACTGCAGGTACTCGTCCACCGTGCGCGGGATGACATCGAAGTAAAGCCGCTTCGCCGCCTTCGGCTTCTGGAACATGAACAGCGACAGGCTTTCCGGCGACGCGTACGTCAGCCATTCCTCGATGGTCAGCCCGTTGCCCTTCGACTTGGAGATCTTGCCGCCCTTATCGTCAAGGAACAGCTCATAGACGAAATTCTCCGGCGGCAGCCCGCCAAGCGCGCGGCAGATCTTCGACGACAGCGTCACCGAGTCGATCAGGTCCTTGCCGCACATCTCGTAGTCGATGCCGAGCGCGGTCCAGCGCATGGCCCAGTCGGCCTTCCACTGGCACTTGACCGCGCCGCCTGTCACCGCGGTCTCCACCTTCTCGCCAGTCTCGGGATCGACGTAGACCACCGTGCCCTTCTTGGGATGCCGCTCCACCATCGGCACTTGCAGCACCTTGCCGGTGCGCGGGCACACCGGCAGGAACGGCGAGTAGGTCGCGCGCCGCTCCGGCCCCAGCGTCGGCAGGATGATGTCCATCACCTTGTCGTAGGCCTTGAGCATCTTGAGTAGGGTCTCGTCGAAGGTGCCCGCCTTGTAGGTCTCGGTGGCGGAAAAGAACTCGTACTGGAAGCCGAAGCGATCGAGGAACGAGCGCAGCATCGCGTTGTTGTGGTGCGCAAAGCTCGCGTGCTGATTGTCGAAGGGATCGGGCACCGAGGTCAGCGGCTTGTCGAGGTAGGCCGCCAGCATGTCCTTGTTGGGCACGTTGTCGGGCACCTTGCGCAGGCCATCCATGTCGTCGGAGAAGCAGATCAGCCGCGTCGCGCGCTTGCCCTCGGTCAGGATCTCGAACGCATGCCGCACCATGGCCGTGCGCGCCACCTCGCCGAAGGTGCCGATGTGCGGCAGCCCCGACGGCCCGTAGCCCGTTTCGAAAATCACCGGCTTGTCCGGCCCCGCCTTCAAGGTCTCCAGCCGCTTGATGATGCGGCGCGCTTCCTCGAACGGCCATGCGCGCGCGTCCCTTGCGGCGGCGGCCTGGGCGGGATCGAGAATTTCCGTCATTCCGGCAATCCTTTACGGGGTTCGCCACCCTAATGGGCCGGGCGGCGCGTTTGGTCAATCACCGCGGTACAGCTTTCCCGCCCGCAGCCTGCGCTTTCTCGTATCCGCGCGCCCACGCTGGTACCCGGATCGGCGGTACGGTGATTATTATTCAAGGCTCTTTGATAGAGCGCCGCCGTCAAGCGCCGGAGGAACGCGCCGTGAGTATGATGCGCAGGGCCACAGCGTTGTTGTGCTCAACGTCCCGCGCGGCATAGACCAGGGTGACGGTTCTCGTACGCACGATCTTCTTCAACCGCGCCAGGGCGATCTTGCCCTCCCCGGAGGCAAGCTCGGATCGGTATTGCTTGACGAACTCGCTCCACCGCTCCGGGTCGTGGTGAAACCTGCGTCTCAGCTCATTGCTCGGCGACACGTCCTTGGCCCACTCGTCGACAGCGAGCGCCTCGCGCTTGATGCCGCGCGGCCAGAGCCGGTCGACAAGCACGCGATAGCCGTCCGCCTTGGCGGCTGGCTCATACGCACGCTTGATGCGGACATCCGGCTTCATAACGTCCAATTTTGTACCCGGACACATACCCTGCCCGCAGGCCATTTGCCGCAGCGGCTCTGGCGAGGGCGCGATCTATACGGCACTATGGTCCGCAAGCGGGGCTGACGCCCCGATGCTCTCACGAACGATCAGAGAAGGAAACCTCATGTCCATCGGCAGAGCCGGAATATCGCGCCGTGCTGTCCTGGGAGGAGCTGCGGCCGCAACGGCGCTGCCGCTAACCGACGCCTGGGCGCAATCCTTCCCCTCGCAGCCGATCCGCATGGTGGTGCCCTATCCCCCCGGCGGCCCGACCGACGTGTTCGCCCGCATCATCGCCCAGGAGCTGCAGGCGACGAGCGGCTGGACCATCGTAGTCGAGAACAAGGCCGGTGCGTCCGGCGCCATCGGCACGCGCGAGGTCGCGCGCGCCGAACCCGACGGTCACATCATCGTGCTCGGCACCAACCAGACCCACGCCACCAACGGGGTGCTGCTCAAGGAGCCCGGCTACGATCCCGTGGCTGACTTCGCGCCTGTCGCCGGCATCGCCGATCTGCAGCACGCCCTTGTCGTGCGCAAGGATCTGCCGGCGAACTCCGTGCAGGAACTGATCGCGCTGGCCAAAAAGGACCCCGGCAAGCTCAACTACGGCTCCACGGGCGCCGGCTCCGCTTCGCATCTCGCCATGGAGCTGTTCAAGGTGAAGACCGGAACCAACATGGTGCACGTCGCGTTCCGCGGCGCCGCGCCGATGGCGACAGAGATCATAGCCGGCCGCATCGATCTCGCGTTCTCCACGCTGCCGTCCGTGCTGACGCAGATCGAGGGCGGCAACATGCGCGCGCTAGCGATCGCCTCGGACAACCGTGCACCGCAGCTTCCGAACGTGCCGCGCCTCAAGGATCAAGGTGTCGAGGGGGGCGAGGCCGACGCCTGGCTCGCCCTGTTCGCGCCGGCAAAGACGCCGGCGGCGACCGTCGACGCGCTGGCCAAGGCCATCCTTGCCGCTGTCGCGAAACCTGACGTCACGGCCAACGCGACCAAGCAGGGCATGCTCGTGAACGCCCGCCCGCCCGCGCAATTCCGGCCCTTCCAGGTGGCCGAAGTGAAGAAATGGACCGAGGTGGTTCGGATCGCCGGGGTCAAGATCGACTGATGAAAAAGAGCCGGGAGTTGCTCCCGGCTCCTTCAAACTCTCCCGCCGTGCAGCATTAGGTGCAGGGACGCGCGCGCGCGCGGCAGTACCAGCCGCCCGAGGAGCGCCGATTGCATACCGTGACCCTGTTGCTCGCGCGCGACCAGAAGCCATACGAATAACCAAGCTCGCGCCGAACGTCGGCGCGCCAGTCGGTCCGGGCCGCAATGCCCGTTGTCGAGCGTAGAAGCCCGCTCGCGCGCCCCGTAAAGGTACGGCTGGCGCACGCCGCCTCGGCGGATGACGTTGTGACGATCGTTGTTGCAGAGAACGCCGCAGCGGCGATGGCGCCGCAAAGAAATGCGCGTGCAATCATTTTGCTACTCCTTGAAAAAAGACATAGCGTGCCCGCAACCGCATCCCGGCAGCCGGTTGCTTGGTGGCGAGGTTACCCGCGACCGACGCCGGCAGCAACCAAACTGCGTCACCAGCGTCAGGGTCCCGTAAGCTCGATCAAGCAGCGCTGAAACATTTCTTGCGGTGCGCAGTCGCGATCACGCACCGCGCGCCTTCACCACCGCATCGACTGCCATCAGATCGCGCACGAGCGCTTCGAAGTCCTTCAACGGCACCATGTTGGGGCCGTCGGAGGGGGCATTGTCGGGGTCCTGGTGCGTCTCGATGAAAAGCCCCGCAACACCCACCGCCACCGCCGCGCGCGCCAGTACCGGAACGAACGTGCGGTCTCCGCCCGAGGCCGTGCCCTGTCCGCCCGGCTGCTGCACGGCATGCGTTGCATCGAAAATCACCGGGCAGCCGATGCGCGCCATGATTGGCAGCGCGCGCATGTCGACCACCAGCGTGTTGTAGCCGAAGGAGGCGCCGCGCTCCGTAACCAGCACGTTCGCGTTGCCGCTGCCTGTAATCTTGTCGACCACGTTCTGCATGTCCCAGGGTGCGAGGAACTGCCCTTTCTTCACCTTCACCGCGCGACCCGTCTTGGCCGCCGCGACCAGCAGGTCGGTCTGCCGGCACAGGAAGGCCGGAATCTGCAGTACGTCCACCACCTCGGCGAGACGCGCGCACTGCGCCGCCTCGTGCACATCGGTGACCACAGGCAGCCCAAGGCTCTCGCGAATCTCCGCAAACACCGGCAGCGCGCCGTCGAGGCCCATCCCGCGCTTGCCCTTGAGCGAGGTGCGGTTGGCCTTGTCGAACGATGACTTGTAGACAAGCCCGATGCCAAGGCGCCCGCAAATTTCTTTCAGCCCAGACGCCATCTCCAGCGCATGCGCCCGGCTCTCCATTTGGCAGGGGCCAGCAAATAGCGCGATCGGCAGGTGGTTAGCAAAAGTAACGCCGCCGATCGTGACGGATGTGTTGGGCTTCGGGCTGGTCGATTCGCTCATGCCCTACAGTCTAGCGCGTCCGGCGCCCCGGCACAGCCCACCCAATTGGTTGCTCAAGCGCGCTCTTTGGCGTTCAGCTGCTCGTAGAACGCGATCATGTCCTTGCGGTGCGTGATCATGCGCCGGAACAGCCGTGCCTGCTCATGGGTCTCGTCCTCGGCAAGGCCTCTGAACAGGGCTGCAACGCCGCCACTGCCGCCTTTCTCGTAGTCTTTCAGGAGCACCTCATCGTGGCGGTTCTCCGCTTGTAGCCGCGCGATTTGAACGTCGTATCTGGCCATGACCGTCTCCCAATATGCGGAGTGCCACCCGAGTGTGATGTAGGGCTTTGGAAGCTGGCGTGAGCGGCCGTGACCGCCGGCGTCAGGCAAATAACCGTGAACGCACGCCGGCCGTGCGATCAGAAATACGCGATCAGCCTGCCAAGCGTGGCGACGCACAGCCAGATGAGGATCGACAGCATGGCTGCGATGCGCGCCCGTCGCGGCAGCGACACGTTGGCGGGAAGGCCGGCGACACCGCGCAGCGCCGGCCCCGCGATCAGCAGGGCGTTGAGGACCCCGAGCGAAATGAGCGCGATCTTGATCTGGAACACCCGATGCACGCCCACCCGGGCCGCGTCCGGCACGAACAGCATGAGCCCCGTCAGGACCATCAACCCGAGCGCCAGCATCGACGTCCGCCGCGCCGGCACGATCACGCTTGCGGGCGAGGTCGCCGCGAACACACCAAGGATGCGCAAATCCATTACGGCCGCCGCCGCTGCAAACAGCATCAGGGAAAGGATGTGCGCGGTATTGGCGATGGGGTAGAGCCACGCCGCCTGCCGGATCGCCTGCCCGATCCCCGATTGCTCGAGTGCCAACAGGAAGGTCGGCGCCTCGGCGGCATACACGCGCATCAGCGCATCTCGAATGTCTTGCCGTTGACCGTGATCCGCTCCGCACGCATCACGTTCTTGTGCGACTTGGAGGGGTTGCCTTCTGCCTTGACGGTCTTGCCGACAGCGACCACGTCCTTGGTGGCGCCGCGCGTCTCCATGCGCGAGACCGGCGCAAGCTCCACCGTCCAGACTTGGTCAGGCGCCTTCACCTTGATGGTGACGTGCGGGTTGGCGTACTCGGACACCTGGATCGGACCCTCGATTGCAATGTGCTTTGAGGCGTCGAAACTACCCCAACCGTGGTGTGCAACCACGGCGACGGGCGCGGCGATCAGAAGGGCCGCAAAGGCTAGCTTGCCACGCATGTGGTGACCTCCCTTGATTCCGGCCAGCCTAGGTCGCGCCTGCCAGAGACGCAACGACAGCGGCACGGCATCATTTCCGCGGTCCGGTGCGGACCGGCTCGATGCCTCTTTTTCTTACGATCTCGTAGCGCGGCAGGTGATCGCTCACCTCGAACCACGGCAGTTGCTCCGACACATAGGAATGCCCCGTCGGCGGCCACTGCGACGGATCGGCGAGCGTGCCGTGGAAGAGATGCACCTCTCCCGGCCAGCGCTCTCCGGCATACGCCATCGGCGAGCCGCATGTACCGCAGAAATAGCGCTTCACGCCCGGCGAAGACTCGTAGGCTGACGGCTCGCCCTTGAGATAGCGGAACTGCCCGACCCGCACGCCGATGTAGGTCGCAACCGCCGACGACACCGCACGGCGACAGTTCGTACAGTGGCAGTGCATCACCCATTTGGGCTCGCCATCGAACTCATAGGCGATCGCACCGCACTGGCAGTGGCCGCGCGTGGTCGTCATCCCATCCGCCTTTCGCATCCGCAGCTCAATAGTAGATCGACCCCGGCGTCCCGCCACCGGCGGGGATCACATCACCGTTGACCGCCATCGACTTCGGCGAGGCCAGGAACGCAACCAGCCAGGCGATCTGCTCGGCGGTGACCAGCTTCTTGATGAGGTTGCCGCCGTCCATCCGCTTCTCGATCTCGGCCTCGCTGACGCCGGCCGCCTTGGCACGCGCCGCGATCACGCCCGGTGTCGCCTCGGTGCGGATCAGCCCCGGATGCACGCAGATGGCCTGGATGCCATGCGGCGCCAGCTCGTCCGCCATGTTCTTGGTCAGCGCGGCGACACCGACGTTGCGAATGCTGCCGACCGTCGTCCCCGTGTGTCGGGCCCCGAGCCCGCTGATGTTGATGATGCGCCCGGACTTCTGCTTGATCATGTGCGGCATCACGGCCTGCGCTGTGCGCAGATAGCCGACGACCTTGGTATTGACGTGGTCCCACACCTCTTCGGTGGTGATCTCATCGAGCGTCGGCGGTCGCGTCTGGCCGCTCGGCTTGGCCGCACAGTTGGCGAGGATATCGACGCGCCCGAACGCCGCGATCACGTCGGCCACCATGGTCTTCACGCTTGCCGCGTCGGTCGTATCGCACACGAAGCCCTTCGCCTTGCCCGGCACCTGCTTGGCAACGTCCGCTGCGGCCGCATCGACTGTGGCCTGGCTGCGCGCCACCAGCGCCACATTGACACCCTCCTCCGCCAGCACCCGGCCGATCGCCTTGCCGATGCCGCGGCTGCCGCCGGTGACGATGGCGACCTTGCCCGCGAGTTCCAGATCCATGGCAGTTTCCTTGAGTTGCTGTCTGCTGTGGGGCGTAGGTCGTCGGCACGCCGGGTGTCAATGCGCCAAGCGCTATATCCAATCGTGCAAGTTGAGCACGCGACCGCCATTCTGCACAATGCCCCCAGCATGAGAACAATTTTCGCCGACAGCAGGATTGGGGAGAATGCCATGTCCAAAGCCGAACGACAGATCGACGACCTCTATGCTGAAGATCCCATTCGCGCAGACGCCGAGGTGTTCGGCCGCCACACGGATGTCTCGCGGCGCGGCTTTCTCGGCGGTGCTGGGCTTGCCGCCATGAGCGCGGCGGTAGGCGGCACCATCGTCCACCAGGCCAATATGCCGGCAGGACTGATCCCCGCGGCGCTGGCGCAAGAGACAAAGGCGCCTGCTGCACCCGCCCCAGCGGCATCAGGGCCGCAGAAGCTCAATTTTCCCGGCAAGAACCCCAATCTTGTCGTGCTGGGCGAGAAGCCCCTGGTCGCGGAGACGCCCGAGTATCTGCTCGACGACGACACCACGCCGACGGACAAGTTCTTCATCCGCCACAACGGCACCCCGCCTCAGGCGCCAAGCGATTTGGACTCCTGGAAGCTCACCATCGACGGCGAGGTCAACAAGCCGATCGAGATCACGCTCGGCGAGCTCAAGAAGCGCGCACCAGCCAAGACCTACCGCATGGTGCTGGAGTGCGGCGGCAACGGCCGTTCGTTCTTCACGCCCACGGCGCGCGGCAACCAGTGGACCAACGGCGGCGCCGGCTGCGCCGAATGGACGGGCATTCCGCTTGCGACGTTGCTGCGCGCCGCCGGCGTGAAGCAGTCCGCCGTCTACACGTCGAACTATGGCGCCGACTTACACCTGTCGGGTGACATGAAGCGTGAGGTGATCTCGCGTGGCGTGCCTATTGCGAAGGCCATGAACGAGTACAGCCTGCTGGTATGGGCCATGAACGGCAAGCCGCTGGAGAACGTGCACGGAGGACCGCTGCGTCTCATCCATCCGGGCTACCCTGGCTCCACCTCGCACAAGTGGCTGACCAAGATCACGCTGCGCAACAAGGTGCACGACGGCCAGGGCATGCTCGGCACCAACTACCGCGTCGCGATCAAGCCGATGATGCCCGGCGGCAAGGCAGATGACAGCAACTTCCGCATCCTGGAATCGATGCCGGTGCGCAGCATCATCACCAGTCCGCAGAACGGCCACCGGCTTGCAGCCGGCACCCGCGAGTTGCGCCTGCGCGGCGCTGCTTGGTCTGGCGAGCCAGAGGTGCGGCGCGTCGACCTGTCGACCGACTTCGGCGCTACCTGGCAGCCGACCCGCCTCGCCAACCCGCGCAACCGCTACGACTGGCGCCGCTGGACCGCGACACTCAAGCTCCCGAGCGACGGCTACTACGAGGTCTGGACGCGCGCGACGGACTCTTCCGGCCGCAGCCAGCCGCATGTCGCCGGCGCCTGGAACCCGCAAGGCTACGGCGCCAACCCCATGCACCGCATCGCCGTGCTGGTCGGGTAGGATGCGGGTCGAGGCGCATTCCCTCTCCCCGCTCGCGGGGAGAGGGTTAGGGTGAGGGGCAGCTGAACATGACAACCTCGAACTTGCGCACCCCGGCCCTCGCAGCCGTATTTCTCCTTGCACTTTATCTGCTCGCCGCACCCTCTTTGCTCGCTCAAACCAAGGCCGCCGAGGAAGCGCCGGAGCAATATCCGGCGGGCGAGCATCGCGACGATACATTCTACTTCTGCACCGCCTGCCATGGCTTCAAGATCGTCGCCCAGCAAGGGCAGACGCGTGAGCGCTGGAACGAGACCATCGACATCATGACCAACCGCCACGGCATGGTCGAGGTGCAGGGCGAACAACGCGAGCAGATGCTCGACTACCTTTCCAAAGCCTTCCCCGAGCGCCGCGCACCCGGGGGCTGGAAGAACCCCTTCGAGCGCTAGCGCAGCCGGCCTTCACGTGATGCGATACGGCCATGACAGGCGCCCGCCACCTCTGTACATGAGCCCATATGAGCTTCAGCTACGACGACAACCTTAGGGGTTTGCTCGCAGAGCGCTGCGCGGCATTTCCCCACCTCGGGCCCACTGAGCTTAGCGCCGGGCTCAAGCGTGCCGCCGTTGCCGTCCTGCTGCTCGAAACCGACGATGGATCGGGTGAGGCCGCCTTTCTGCTCACCCGGCGCGCCAAGGGGCTACGTGGCCACAGCGGACAGTGGGCATTGCCCGGCGGTCGCTGCGATGCCGGTGAGACTGTCACGCAAGCCGCGCTGCGAGAGATCGAGGAGGAGGTCGGCGTCACGCTCCACGGGGACGCCGTGCTCGGCACGCTCGACGATTATCCCACCCGCTCCGGTTACCTCATCACCCCGGTGGTGGTCTGGGCAGGCCTGCGGCCGGTGCTGCACCTCAATCACCAGGAGGTTGCCTTCGTCAACCGCGTCCCGCTTGCGGAGATCGCGCGGGAGGAAGCTGCGCGCTTCACGACCATCCCGGAAAGCCCGCGCCGTCTGATCCACATGGACATCAACCGCACGACCGTGCACGCACCGACGGCAGCGCTGCTGTATCAGTTCCGTGAGCTGCTGGCTGGACGCGTGACCCGCGTCGCCGAGCTGGAGCAACCCGTATTCGCCTGGCGCTGAGCGCAGCCTTTGCCGCACCGCTTCACGTTGCGCTCACGACATCGGGAACAGCGCAGCCACGTCCCGCACGATATGGTTCTCGCCAAGACTGCGTGCACCAAAGGAGACACGCATGCGAGGACTGACATCCGCGTTGCTCGCCACGGCTCTGCTGGCCGCTCCGTTGGCTGCCGACGCTGCGCCGAAAAAGAAGCATCAAGATCGCGGAACCATCCAGCGCACCGCGCCAAAGTCCACCGGACCGATCCGCGACATCGACGAGACCCGCTACTACGAGCGGCTTTCGGAAAAAATCCCGTTCGGCTCCGCCACATGGTGGCGTCAGAAGCAGCTCGAGAACCCGACGCCTTGAGTCATGGCCTTGCCAGCTCCACACGGCTGGCCCTAAGCTGGCAACCGACGCTCATCAAAGAGGACGTGCGCTGCGATGAAGCCGACCAAGACCTTGGCCGACTCCGATATCGTCTCGCGGCGCACCGTCAGCCGCCGCGCGTTGTTGGGCACTTTGGGCCTGGGCGCCGGTCTCGCCGCCGCAGGTGCGCTCCAGGCCGCAGCCCAAGAGAAACCGACGAAACGTGATCCCTGCCGCGACAGCGACCGCGGCATTCCCAGCGACACCGACGGCTGCGGCCGTCCCCCGATATCCTAGCGGCCGCTCAAGCCGACACCATCGCCAAGCCGTTGTTCAGAACGACCACGTCGCGCTCCACCACGCGGGCGCGGAAGGAGATGATCTCGCCATCTGGCCACATCTCCGTGCGGATAGTCTCGCCCGGAAACACCGGCGAGGAGAACCGCACCTGCAGGCTCCTCAGGCGCGCAGGATCGCCGCCGCAGCAGGCCTTGATAATGGCGCGGCCGGCGACCCCGTAGGTGCACAGCCCGTGCAGGATCGGCGTCTTGAAGCCGCCGGCTGCCGCCGCCTTGGGATCGGCGTGCAGCGGATTGCGATCTCCCGACAAACGATAGATCAGTGCCGAGTTCGGGTAAGTCTTGAGGTCCAGCGACTTTTCCGGCGCCGTTTCGGGAAGCTTGTGCGGCGGCGGCTGCGGGCCCGGCTTGCCGCCGAAGCCGCCGTCGCCGCGCAACATCACCGCCGCAATCATGGTCGCGACCGGCTCGCCGCTCGCCTTGTCGACCAGCTTGCGCTCCACGTAGAGCACCGCGCCCTTGTCCTTGCCCTTGTCGAGCAGGTCGACGATGCGGCTCACCCCGACCAGCGTCCCCGACGGCGGCAACGGCCGGTGCAGGGTCAGATACTGCTCGCCGTGCAGCACCTTGCTGTAGTCGGCCGTGGACTCCTTGCTCTCCAGCCAGTTGCCCGGATAGGCGAGCACCACGCCCATCATCGGCAGCGCCTGCAGACCCTTCTCGTAGACGAACTTCAGATCATCCACGTGATCCGCTTCCGCCCCGCAGCCGAGCCCGAGCGCATAAAGGATCGTGTCCTTTTCGGTGTAGGCGTGCTCGATGTCGGGGAAGTGCCAGTTCAGGATAACGTTGGGATCGAAGGCCATGGCGGGTATGCGTCCTTGTGAGTTCGCAGGACGTTACTGGCGATCCCCCACCGGCGCAATCGCAGCCAGCTCTGGCGGCTGCCAGGCGTAGAGCCAGTCCAGCCCTCGCATCAGCAGGGCCGGCGGCGCGGCGCGAAACATGGAATCGCGCGCCCACGCATACTGCGCCGGCAGGCGGTAGATGCGGCCCTGCCGCACGCTCGCTTGCTGCACCCGGCTGCAGCGTGCGATGCGCTGCTGCTCGTAGCGCGCAAGCGCCCGCGCCACGTCGCCGTCCTCTGCTTGGAGGGTCCGTGCCAGCACCAGCGCATCCTCCAGCGCGCAGCCGCCGCCCTGTGCGAGGTAGGGCAGCATCGGGTGCGCCGCATCGCCGATCAACGCCACGCGCCCGTGCGCATAACTCGTCAATGGCGCCAGCGTATGCAGCGCCCATCTGTGCCATCTCCCGCCAGAAATGGGTTTAAACGTCTCCGTCAGGCGCGCCGGCAAATGTGCAAGGCTCTCGAAGAGATGCTGCGGATCGGCCGGCGCGTCCCACGCCCGGCTCTGCCAAGTCTCCGACACGATCGCGACCACGGCGATCTCCGCTCCGCCCCGCACCGGATAGTGCACCACGTGCGCGGTCGGGCTCAGCCACAACCCCACCGACCGCAGCGCCAGCGGCCCCGCTTCATCTGCAGAGATCACGGTGCGTGTCGCAGTAGCGGCCGCGAACACCGGCTCGACGCCCGGCATGATGGCGTGTCGCACTGCCGACCACAGTCCGTCTGCCCCGACCAGCAGCGCGCCACTCAATCGCTCGCCTGCCGCGCTCGTCACGCTGACATCCGCGCCACGTTGCTCGACGGACGCAACCGCTACCCCTGTCCTGATCTCTATCAGCGGATGGCGCGATGCCGCGCTATGCAAGACCGCATGCAGATCACCGCGATGCGCCACCCAGTAGGGCGCGCCGTGCCGGACCGCGAGCCAGTCTCCCAGCGGCAGGCCCGTAAGGCGCCGCCCGCCCCTGCCCTCGAAAACCTCGATCGTCTCCGGCTTGCCGGCGTACGGCTCCAGCGCCTCCGCCACGCCCAGCTCGCGCAAGGCGCGGACGCCGTTCGGCCCGAACTGGATGCCGGCGCCGGCCGGCGAGAATTCCGCCTGCCGCTCCAGCACCAGCGACGCGCGGCCCGTTTGCGCCAGCGCCAGCGCACATGCCAGCCCCCCGATGCCGCCGCCGGCAATCAGGATGGGAGGCGCAGCCATATCAGTGATCCGCGGGCTAGGCCCCGGCCCCGGCGTTTTCGTCCGCCGTCACGATGCAGCCTTCGGGGTCGCTTTGCCCAGCCTGCAGGCGCGGATGATAAACGTACAGCGTCGAGCAGTAGGGGCACAGGATCTGGCTGTCGGCCCCCATGTCGAGATAGACGTGCGGATGGTCGAAGGGCGGCCGCGCACCCATGCATTGCAGCTCCTTCACGCCCACATAGATCTTCTCCACGCCCTTGTCGTTGGCGAGGTGGGGAACGTGTGCGTCAGCCATGAGCTTGCCCTGCTTGCGGGGTCGGATCCGGTTCGGCGCGGAACATAGCGGCTTGGGCCCCGAGATGATAGGGGTGGTTCGGCCGCAGCAAACCGGAGCAGCCATGCTTACATTCGACTCCGACGGCGTGCGCATCGCCTATAGCGACGAGCGTGCCGGCGATCCCATCCTCCTGATCCACGGCTTCGCCTCCAGCATCCGCGACAACTGGATCGACCCCACCTGGATCGGCTTCCTCACCGGGCACGGCTTCCGCGTGATCGCCCTCGACAACCGCGGCCACGGCCAGAGTGCCAAACTCTACGAGCGCGAGGCCTACAGCCCGCACCTGATGGCCGAGGACGCCCGCCGCTTGCTCGATCATGTCGGCATCCAGCGCGCCGATGTCATGGGCTACTCCATGGGCGCCCGTATCACCGCCTTCCTGGCGCTCGCACACCCCGAGCGCGTGCGCAGCGCCATCTTCGCCGGCCTCGGCGGCAACATGGTACGGCCGATGGCGGGCACCGGCCCCATCGCGCATGCGTTGGAGGCCGACAGCATCGATGACGTCACCAATGCTACGGCGCGCACCTTCCGCGCCTTCGCCGAGAAGACCGGCAGCGACCTCAAGGCCCTCGCCGCCTGCATCCGCGCCTCGCGCGATCCGCTGACGCGCGAGATGGTCGCCGCCCTGAAGCCGCCCGTGCTCGTCGTCACCGGCAGCGAGGATGTGATCGGCGGCAAGGCCGAGGAGCTGGCCGCCCTTATCCCCGGCGCTGAAGCCCTCACCGTCCCCCGCCGCGACCACATGCGCACCGTCGGCGACCGCGTCTACAAGGACGGGGTTCTGGCATTCTTGAAAAAGCGCCCCTAGGCCGTCGGTGTGGCCATCTTGCAGCTTATTCCATTCGGAACTATATTTGTCTCAAATGGAACAAGCAGTAAGTGCATGACGATCGCCCCCGCCACCTCCGAAGCCAGCCGCACCGCCTGGCTCCTCGGCCTACGCGCCGACAGCGACCTCGATCTCGTGAGGCGGGTCGAGCGCGGCTTCCCCACCAAGGCCGCCGATACGCTCGCGCGCCGGCTCGATCCGCGCGGGGAGTACCTGCGCGTCACCGACATCATACCCAAGTCCACCTACCACCGGCGCATCAAGGCCAAGGAGCCCTTCTCCAAGGAGGAGAGCGAGAAGCTGTTCTCGCTCGCCAAGGTGTTCGCCGAAGTCGCGCGCCAGTACCACAACGACATGGCGCGCGTCGGCCAGTTCATGGCACGCAAGCATGCCCTGCTCGACGGCCAGACGCCGCTCGACGTCGCCAAGAAGACGTCCGCCGGGGCTGATCTGGTGCTCAAGATCCTGGCGCAGGCTGACGCGGGCGTTGCCGCCTGATGCGCAAGTTGACCTCGCCGATGCGCACCTTCCGCATCGGCGATCCCGAGGGCCGCCATCCCATCTACAGCGGCAAGGGTGCCGCACTGATAGAGGGCCGCTGGCACGAGAAAGGGCAAGAGGTCATCTACACGTCCGAGCACTACAGCCTCGCCATGCTGGAGAAGCTCGTGCACTACAGCGGCGTGCTGCCGCCCAACCAGCACTTCATCGAGATCACCTTGCCGGCCGGCACCTCCTATCAGGTGGTGACCAAGGACAGCCTCCCGGACTGGCACAAACGCGATGGCGGCGCCGCGCGCGCCTTCGGCTCGACATGGCTCCAGTCCTGCCGCAGCGCCGTGCTGATCGTCCCGAGTCGCGTCGCCCGCGAGGAACGCAACGTGCTCATCAACCCGCGCCATCCCGACGCGAAACCGATCCGGCAAGGCCTCGAAACACCCGTGTGGTGGGATGAGCGCCTGTTCGATCCAGGCTAGGCCGCAATGCGAATGTGCACCTATGATTGCCGCGCCTCGACCAGGATGCCCGGATGACCACGACCTTCACGCCTGCCAATCCCGACTACGAAACCGTCGTTCGGGAGAGCTTTGCGCGCCAGGGCCTGATGACCACGCTCGGCGCCCGCATCGTCGACCTGGGTCCCGGCTTCTGTGTCATCGAGATGCCGTACGCCCCTGCCGTTTCCCAGCAGCAGGGCTTCTTTCACGGCGGCGCCGTAGGCGCGATCGCCGACACGGCCACGGGCTATGCGGCCTATACCCTCATGCCGGCCGGTGCCGAGATCCTGACAGTGGAATACAAGCTCAACCTCGTACGTGCTGCCCTACCGCCGCTGCTTCGCGCCGAGGGCCGCGTCCTGCGCGCCGGCCGCACGCTCACGGTGTGCCGGGCGGATGTCTTCCACCGCAATGGCGAGCCGTGCGCCCTGATGCAATCGACCATGATGCGGGTGGAGCCGGCTCAGCGTGCCTAGTGAGGTTGCGCGGCTTGCACGCAAAAAGGCCCCTGCAAGGTCGACTGCCGAAACCCTCAATCGAACACGGGGGAGTGCCGGAGGTTTGGCTACGACAAACTGCAGGAGCCTCTTACTCGCTACGCAACGCTACTGACGCACTTTCAACATCATCAGGCTAACAGCCGATACAACTGCCGTCGCCATATTTGATTGAACAAGAACCCCACTTCTGTGGATAACTTGCGGTCTTAGGTTGCGATCGGAGAGTTCCGAATGCGGTGGCGGCTTGGTCTTTCGATTCGGCGCGGTGCCCATTCCTTTGTCCTGACAGTCGTTGCAACGCTCTTTCTGACATTCGCCGGCACGGCGGCCATCGCACAGACCAAAGTCGATCTGGAGCTCGTCCTCGCCGTCGACGTCTCGTTGTCCATGGACCTCGACGAGCAGCGCCTGCAGCGCGAGGGCTATGTCGCCGCCTTCCGCGATGCGGAGATCCACAAGGCGATCACCTCGGGCCCGCATGGGCGCATCGTCGTCACCTACATCGAATGGGCCGGCTCAACGACGCAGACGATCATCATGCCGTGGACCATTCTCGACAGCCCGGCCGCAGCGGAAGCGTTCGCCAGCAAGCTGGAGCAGGCGCCAATCTCGCGGGCGCGCTTCACCTCCATCAGCGCCGCGCTCAGCTTCTCGCGCGACCTGTTTGCCAGCAGCGGCGCCGCCGGCATCCGCCGCGTGATCGACGTCTCCGGTGATGGACCCAACAACGCCGGGTTTCCCGTCCAGCCCATTCGCGACGAGGTGGTGGCTGCCGGCATCGTCATCAACGGCCTGCCGATCATGCTGAAGGCGCCGACCTCTTCGATGTTCGACATCCCCGACCTCGACCAGTACTACGCAAGCTGCGTGATCGGCGGCACCGGCTCGTTTCTGGTGCCGGTGCGCGATCTCGCGGAGTTCAAGCTCGCCATTCGCCGCAAGCTGCTGCTGGAGATTTCAGGGCTGATGCCGCAGGCTCGGATCATCCCGGTGCAGAATACGCAGGACGATGGCGCCGACTGCCTCGCCGGGGAAAAGCTCTGGCGCGGCTTCTATTTCCCGGAGCGCGGGCCGAACTGACGACCTATTCGGCCGCCTGCGCGCTGCTCTTGCCGTTGCCGAGCAACAGCAACGGCAGACCCACCACCAGCACGCCGACGCCGAAGAAGGCGCCGTAGCCGGTATAGGCTATGCTCGAGTGCAGCATGTAAGCGCACGTCAGCACGAACAGGATAGGGGTGAGCGGATAGAGCGGCACGCGGTAGGGTCGCGGTCGCTCAGGCTCGCGCCAGCGCAACACAAACAGGGCCAGCGCCACCAGCAGCATGAAGAACCAGAACACCGGCGCGGTGTAGTCCACCATGGTCTTGAAGCCGTTGCGATTGAAGGAGCCCAGCAGAACCAGCGCCAGCGCGATGACTCCCTGCAGCAGGAACGCATTGGCGGGGTTCTCGCCCCGCGCGCTCCACACCCCAAGTCCGCCGAGGCCAGAGAGGTCACGGCCCAGCGCGAAGTAGACGCGCGCGCCTGTGAAGATGGTTGCGTTCAGCGTGCTCAGCGCCGCGCCGCAGATGAACACCGTGAGAACGAGCGCGCCCGTATCGCCGAACGCCCGGCGCATGACGGCGGCGGCAGGCACATCGCTCTTGGCAAGCCCATCGAGGCCGAGCGCGCTGAGATAGGCCAGGTTCACCACCGTGTAGACGATCACCACGAAGCCGATGCTGAAGATCAGCGTCCGTGCCAGGTTGCGCTGCACATCGCGCATTTCGCCAGAGAGGTACGCCGCCTCGTTCCAGCCGCCGTAGGTCAGCAGCACGAACACCATGGCGAGGCCGATGCCACCCCAGCTTATTGCCGAGCTGCCGCCCGCTGGCGGTGGCGCCGTGAGGCCGCTCAGGCCGCCGACGATGAGACCGGCAACGATCAGCAGGACGATGGCTGCCACATCCAGAACGGTGAAGATGTGCTGCGCGACCTTGCCCTGCAGCGTGCCGATGAGATTGATGAGTGTGAACAGCACCACCGCAATTGCCGCATGAATGGCGACGCCGTTGGCGCCGAGCGGAACCAGCGTTGAGGCGTATTCGCCGTACACGAACGCGACCGCCGCGATGGCACCGGTCTGGATCACCGTCCCGCGCGCCCACGCAAACAGCACGCTCACCGCGCGTCCATAGGCGCGCGAGAGGAAGTGGTACTCGCCGCCGGCATTTGGATAGGCGCTGCCGAGCTCCGCGTAACACAGCGCGCCGATAAGCGTGACGATCCCGCCGACGATCCACACCGCAATGAACGCCCACGTGCTGCCCGCGAACATGGCCACCAGCTGCGGCGCCTTGAAGATGCCCACACCGATGACCATGCCGATCAGGAAGGCCACGCCATCGAAGACAGACAAGGTCTGGCGCGGAGCGGCAGGCACAGCAGGTGCGGTCATGGGTGCAAATCTTTCTGAAGGGGATCGGACTAGCGGATGCGTGATGCCTGCCAGTTCGCGTCTTGCGTTGCCTGGATGCGGTCACCCTCGATGCGGCCGCGCAAGGTCAACCCGTCCACCAGCTTCACTTCGATGTCATTGCCGCGCAACTTGCCGTAGGCTGCCACCGCTTTGCCGCCGAAATAACCCTGCCCGCTCAACTGCTGAAAGCTCTGCTCGAGAGCCAGCTCGAAGGTCTCGTTCGCTGTCTGCACCTTCCAGCGGCCGTCGGCCTTCGCCGGTACGATCCAGAGGTAGGCATGACGGAAGCCGATCTGTGCCGTCTCGTCGGGGCGCCATTCACCGAGGTCGAAGGCATGTGAGACGACACGCGTACCGGGCTTCAAGTCCAGCAGCCGCGGACGAAGCTTCAAGTTGATCGAGGTGAGCAGGTACATCGTGATGACGCTCGCCTCCTCGATCTCGGTCTCGAACAGATTCTGCTGCCGGAAGCCGACCTTGCCGGTCATGCCCGCCTGCTTGGCATTGTCGTTGGCGTCCTGAATGCGCGCGGGATCGATATCGACGCCCAGCGCCCTGGCGCCGCGCTTGGCCGCAGCAATGGCGATGCGGCCGTCGCCGCAGCCAAGGTCGATCACGTAATCGCCAGCCTTCACCGCCGCCATGTCGAGCATCCTGTCGACGATCTCCGGCGGGGTTGGAACGTAAGGCACGTCGAGCGAAGGCCGCGCCGCCTCCTGAGCCAGTGCGGCGGCCGAGAGCACAATGAACGCCGCCGTCGAGAGGGCGAGAGTGGTGGTCCGCACCCGATTGAGCGCAGCGATCATGTCTAGCTTTTCCCTGCTTCCCTAGCCGCAGCGTACCGACTGCCCATTTGGCCGTCGAGTGGGTAGGCACCCAGAAAACAAAGAGGCCCGGCTTCTGTGAAGCCGGGCCTCTTGCTGTTCGGTTTGAGCAGCCGATCAGGCAGCCTGAACCTCGGTATCGTCCGAGGCAGCACGGCGGCCGCGCGCGCTCTTGGCCAGGATCTCGGTCACGCGCTGCACAGCACCGCGCTCGTCGAGCTTCTCCACGGCGGCGATCTCGCGCGCCATGCGGTCGAGAGCGGCCTCGTACAGCTGACGCTCGGAGTAAGATTGCTCCGGCTGGTTCTCGGACCGGTAGAGGTCGCGCACCACCTCGGCAATGGCGATGAGATCGCCAGAGTTGATCTTCGCCTCATACTCCTGCGCGCGGCGGCTCCACATGGTGCGCTTGATGCGCGCCCGGCCCTTCAGCGTTTCCAGGGCCCTCTTGACCGTCGCCTCGTCGGCCAGCTTGCGCATGCCGACGCTCTGCGATTTGCCTGTCGGCACCCGCAGGGTCATCTTGTCCTTGTCGAACGTGATGACGAAGAGCTCGAGGGACAGGCCCGCAATCTCCTGCTCCTCGATAGCCACGATGCGGCCGACGCCGTGCGCGGGATAGACGATCCACTCGGTGGTCTTGAACCCGTGCCGCTGATTGACCGGCTTCTTGTCCGCGGCGGGCTTGGCCTGCGCGGCAGCGGCCTGGACAGCCGGCGCAATGATCTTGTTGCCGGAGGCCTTGGCAACCGCCGCCGGCAGCGTCCGCGCAACGGCACCGGCGGGACGCGCAGCTGCAATCGCCTGCTTGATCGCCGCCACTTTGGGCATCAGAACCTTCTTAGGCGCAGGGATCGTGGCCTTGGCAGCAGCCTTCGGGGCGACCTTGACCTGCGGCTTGGCAGGTGCAGGAGCCGGCTTCTTGTCAGCCTTCAGCGCCGGGGCGGCCGTGGCACGCTTGGCCATCGCCCGCGGCAGCGGGTGGGCCTTAGCCTTCGGCTTGGCGCCCTTCGGCGCCTGCTTGCCTGCCGTCTTCTTCGCCGCGGTCTTAGCTGCTTTTGCCATATATCGCTCTCACTCTACGCTCGACTGCGTCTACCTTCGAAACCAACACTTTTGCACAGCAACAAGATGCAAGAGCGCCAACCCGCGTAGGTTGCCGCCCGTCAACCAGCCGCATCAAAAGACCAATTTGGCCTTCTCTAGGTAGCCCGCCACAAAGCTATATGGGTCGGCTTGCCCAAAATTGCGCTGGAAGGCGGCCCGGAAAATCTGGCCCCTCCGCTCGCCGCGCAGGATAACCGCTCTTGGAACGGTTAATTGTTTCACGTTTGTTCACGCCTCGCCACTTCAAGTAGCACTATAACACAATATTCATCGCCCTTGAAGGGCGATGAGCAAGATTTCGCGTTAACTCTTGCTAAAGCTGCTTAAGCCAACCAGTTGTAGCGGCTTACCTGGAATCTCTCATATAAATAGTCATCCATTTGAAGAGATCAATCGCCCTCACCTGGCTCCGGTTTGAAGTATTTCTTGAATTTATCTTTCTGATCCCGGAATTCATCGGCATCAGACGGCGCCTCTTTCTTGGACGTTATATTCGGCCACTTCTCCGAATACTCGCGATTGAGGGCCAGCCACTGCTCAGCACCTGGCTCGGTATCGGGCTTTATCGCCTCTACAGGACACTCCGGCTCGCAAACGCCGCAATCGATGCACTCGTCAGGATGGATGACGAGCATGTTCTCACCTTCGTAGAAACAATCGACCGGGCAGACTTCCACGCAGTCCGTGAATTTGCACTTTATGCAGTTTTCGTTGACGATGTAGGTCATGCGTTCTCTGCCGAGGTCGCGGACGAATAGATGGGAGTGCCATCAGTTGCCATAAATCAGGCCGCAGCGGCAAGGCGCAAGTCGCCCCAGCTGTGCCCTGCCCGTCTCAGGTTGCATGGCCGCCTGGAGCTGTCCGCTCCGGCCCAAGAGCCTCGTACAGCCCCTGGGCCTCCTGCGGCGGCCCACGTCGGTGGCCTGGACTGACCACCTTCACAATCCTCACTTTGCCGTGGCTGGCGATCGTCAGCACGTCGCCCACCTTGACCATCTGGCTTGGCTTGGCGGCCCGCAACCTGTTTATGCGCACCTTTCCTTGCTCGACTAGGTCCGCGGCCTGGGTACGCGACTTGACCAGCCGCGCAAACCACAGCCAGCGGTCCAGCCGCTGGTCATCATGCGCCCCTGCACCCTCTGCCTCGGGCACGGCCATCCGCAACTATTCCGAGTTGGGTTTTTCCATAGCGGCCTTCAGCCGGCTCAGGGCCGCAAACGGTGAATCCGGGTCGACGCCCACGTTGGCCTTGGGGCTGGCCGACTGCATGAAGGGACGCGGCTGCCGGTCAGGCCTGCGCCCGCCGTGCCCGCCCTCGCGACGCCGCTCGCGCCGATCTGGCCGGTTGTTGTCCCGGCGATGCTCTCTGCTCTTGGCCTCCGCGGGCGCGTCCGTCTTCTGTCCGGTCTCCTGGTTGGGCTTCTGGCGATGATGGGGCCGGCGATGCTGCCGATGCTGCTGCCCGCGCGGACGCCGCGGCCTCCAGATTTCCTCCCACTTCACCTCTGTGGCGGCCTCCGCGGGCACTGGAGGAGCCTCTGCAGACACGGCTGAGGCCTGTTCAAGTACCGGCGCAGCCTCGACTGTCGCAGGCGCCCCTGCCGGCTCCTCGGGCGTTGGCTCGGCTGTCGGCGCCACGGGCGGGGCAACCGCGTCCGCCACCGTTTCTGCCGCAGGGGTTGCTTCGACGGCTTCCACGCTTGCTTCTGAAGCGGCAGGCGCCGGAGCGTCGGCTGCGGGAGCCGCTTCTGCCACGCGAACGCGGTCCAGGCGGAAGCCGAGCGCCTGCAGCACGCCGCCGAGCTCATTGGCGGAACAGCCCAGGATCGACATCATCTCGGGCGTCGTGCGGAAACCGCCGTCACCGGTAGACCCCTTGGGCGGCGCCTCCGGCTTCTCCAGATTTGGGCGCCAGGCAACCAGTGGCCTGATGAGATCGGCAAGCCGCTCCAGCATGTCGAAGCGCACCGCACGTGTTCCGCACAGATGGAATCCGGCGACGCGGTAGAACCCTTCCGGCACTGCCTTGTCGGGAATGAGCGAGGTCAATCCGGCGCGCGGCGGCTCGGGCAGCTTGTCGACATCGATCTTCTGCGCGTTGGCCAGCGTCCACAGCGTCAGCGCAAGCTCGGCTGACGCCGGCTTGAGGAGTATCGGGAAGTAGATGTTGAAAGCGCCGAAGCGAACCCCGTAGGCCCTGAGCTTGGCACGCGCCGGCTGATCCAGCGCCCGCATCTCCTCCGCCACGTCCTCGCGCCGCAAACCGCCGAAGTTCTCAAGGAGCCTGAAGGCAATACCACGTGCGAGGCCGGAGATATCCTTTGTCTCAGCGATCTCATTCAGCGGCTTCAGCCGCTCGCTGATGATCTCCGTGACCCATGCATTGAGGCGCTCCTGCACCTTTTCTTTGTCGGGAGCCTGAAGGTGCTCATCCACAGTCAACTCGACCAGCGGCTTCAAGGGCGACTCGCCCGCCACCAGCCGCGCGATCTCCTCGTTGCGCCACTGGATGTGCCCCTGGCGGCTCAACTTGAAGGCGTCGCCCTTGGCCGAGGCGACACGCCGCGCACGCATCGATAGCTCCCGCCCAAGAACATGTGCCGCTGCGTTGCGGGCGGCCTTGCCGTGAATGCCCTCCGCCTGTGTATCGGGATAGAAGCGGAAGCCCTGCAGGCGGCCGACAAAGTGGTCGGCCACTTTGACGGCCCCGTCCTCACCGATCTCCGCGACCAGATCATCCTTGTCCTTGAGCCCGCGCATCAGCGCGCTCGTGCGCCGGTCGACAAAGCGCTGTGTGAGCTGCTCGTGCAGCGCATCCGAGAGGCTGTCTTCGATCGCACGCGTGCGGCCCTGCCAATGCTCTGGATCGGCCAGCCAATTGGCGCGGTTGGAGACGAACGTCCAGGTGCGGATGTGCGCGATGCGTGTCGACAGCGTATCAATGTCGCCATCGGTGCGGTCGGCAAAGGCGACCTGCTTGGCAAACCAGTCGACCGGGATGCGCCCTTCCGGCCCCATGATGAACTTGTAGAGCGCGCCAACCAGCTCGGCGTGATCCTGCGTCGAGATCTTGCGATAGTCCGGCACCTGGCACACGTCCCACAGGCGGGTGACGGCATCGCGCGAGGTCGCAACCGCGAGCACGTCGCGGTCATGGCTGACGCTCTCCAGCGCAATCGTGTCGTCTGCCATGCGCGCCCGCGTCAGCCGCCTCTCGCGCGGCATGGCGCGCAGGCTCTCGCGCAGGTTTTCGACCGTGCTGAAATCAAGCTCGCGCGTGCGCCATTGCAGGGACTTCACATTGTCGAACGTGTGCTGCTCCAGCCGCTCGATGATGTCGGCCGAGAACGGCTCGACGCTTCCGGTCGTGCCGAACGTGCCATCATTCATGTGTCGGCCGGCGCGGCCGGCGATCTGGGCGAGCTCCGCCGGGGTCAGATCGCGATGCACCTGCCCGTCGAACTTCCTGACGCCGGCGAACGCGACATGATCGACATCAAGGTTGAGCCCCATGCCGATGGCGTCGGTGGCCACGATGAAGTCGACGTCACCCGATTGATAGAGCGCGACCTGCGCATTGCGCGTGCGCGGGCTCAACGCGCCGAGCACCACGGCCGCCCCACCGCGCTGGCGCCGCATCAACTCGGCAATCTCGTACACCTCGGCCGCCGAGAACGCGACGATGGCGCTGCGCGGCGGCAGACGGGTGATCTTCTTGTCGCCGGCGAATGTCAGCTTCGACAGGCGCGGGCGCGAGATGAAATTGGCGCCCGGTATAAGCTCCGAGATCGCCTCGCGCATGGTCTGCGCACCAAGCAGCAGCGTCTCGTGCTTGCCACGCACGTGCAGGATGCGATCCGTGAAAACATGGCCGCGCTCCGGATCGGCCGCGAGCTGCACCTCGTCGACGGCCAGGAACTCGACGTCCGCCTCGCGCGGCATTGCCTCCACGGTGCACACAAAGTAGCGCGCACGATCCGGCTTGATCTTCTCCTCGCCTGTCACCAGCGCAACGGCATCCGCGCCGACACGCGCAACGATCCGATCGTAGACCTCGCGCGCCAGCAGGCGCAGCGGCAGCCCGATGAGCCCTGACTGGTGGCCGAGCATGCGCTCGATGGCGAGATGCGTCTTGCCGGTGTTGGTCGGCCCCAAGACGGCCGTCACGTTTCGAATGCGATGCTCGAAATCGCCGCTCATGCGATCATTACTCCGCGGTCATACCGGCGGAGGCATTGCAGAGCGGTGCGGCAAGATCAAGTGCCTCCCCGCAAAAAGAGCGCCTGAACACCGGTTTTGGCGCTGCGGTGCGTCCGTGCCGCGATCGCAGACTAGCGTGATGATCGAGAAATTCGCCGGCACGTGCTGCGCGGTTCGGAGCGAATTTCTCGATCTGAATCACACTAGCAAGTTT
>CADEEC010000020.1 GCA_902826255.1 uncultured Hyphomicrobiales bacterium
GCGGCCTCGTCGCGCTGACGCGCTCCTCGTCCGTCGTTCGTCAGGACGCACCATGGGTCGCACACTAACAGGCAGGTGGTAGGGGACTCATCGCGCGACTCGTGAGCGAGCGCATAGCGCTGAGGCGGCGGCCGTGGACGGTCCGGTACCTTGCGCGCCGAGGAACGCCACGACACCTGAGCGTCGCTTCGGGCGACGGTGCACCTGCCGCCGGACCCCCCGATGACTTTCCCGGGCCGCGAGGACATACTCCGGGCCCAGCAGCGATCGCGCACATGCCTTAATTGAGGGCCACCCGCGACGCCCGCTTCCGTCGAAGGCAAGACCGCATGGACACTCCCGCTCGCCCCAAGGACGCCGAAGGTCGCGAGATCCTCGACAGCGTTGTGATCCGCTTCGCCGGCGACTCCGGCGACGGCATGCAGCTCGCCGGCATGCAGTTCACGCAAACGACTGCCGTCGCGGGCAATGACCTCGCCACCTTCCCGGACTTTCCGGCCGAGATCCGCGCGCCAGCGGGCACGACGTTCGGAGTTTCAGGGTTTCAGATCCACTTCGCATCGCATGACGTGCTGACGCCCGGCGATGAACCAGACGTGCTCGTGGCGATGAACCCCGCGGCGCTCAAGGTCAACCTCCGCGACGTGCCGAAGGGGGGCCTGGTGATCCTCAACACCGGCGCCTTCACCCCGGCCAACCTCAAGAAGGCCGGATACGCGACGAACCCGCTCGATGACGGCACCCTCGATCCGTATCGGCGCCTCGACATCGACGTCTCGAGGCTCACCTTGGCGGCGGTCGAGCCCCACGGCCTCGGCACCAAAGAGGCGCTGCGGGCCAAGAATCTGTGGACGCTTGGCCTACTCTACTGGTTGTTCGGACGCGACCGCCAACCGACGATCGATTGGCTCAACCGCAAGTTTGCGAAGCGGCCAGATCTCGCCCAGGCCAATATCGCCGCGCTCAACGCGGGACACGTTTATGGCGAGACCGCCGAGCTGCCCACCGGCGTATCGTCCTACAAGATTCCGCGCGCCCACCTCGCGCCCGGCGAGTACCGCAACATCACCGGAAACGAAGCGCTGGCGTGGGGTCTCGCCGCAGCCGGACGCCTGGCAGACTTGCCCGTATTTTACGGATCGTATCCGATTACGCCGGCTTCGTCGGTGCTCCACTCCCTCGCTGGACTCAAGCACTTCGGCGTGACGACCTTCCAAGCGGAAGACGAGATCGCAGCGATTTGCTCGGCGATCGGCGCGGCATACGCCGGCCAAATCGGAGTCACCGCAACCTCCGGCCCCGGCATGGCGCTCAAGGGCGAGGCCATGGGTCTCGCGATCATGACTGAGCTTCCGCTCATCATCTTCGACGTGCAACGTGCGGGCCCCTCGACTGGAATGCCGACCAAGACGGAGCAGAGCGATCTGTTCCAGGCGGTGTGGGGTCGCAACGCTGACTCGCCCCTGTGCGTCCTCGCCCCGGCAACACCTGGCGAGTGTTTCCACTTCGCGATCGAAGCCGTCCGCATCGCGCTGACCTACATGACGCCGGTGATCTTGCTCTCCGATGGGTACATCGCCAACGGTGCCGAACCGTGGCGCATCCCCAAGTTCGCCGACCTTCCCAAGATTCCGGTCAGCTTCCGCACCGACCCGCAGGGTTTCCATCCTTACCTGCGCAACCCCGATACGCTGGCCCGGGCGTGGGCGAAGCCCGGCACTGTCGGCCTGGAGCACCGCATCGGCGGCATCGAGAAGAGCTTCTCCTCGGGCCACATCAGCTACGACCCGGACAACCATCAGCAGATGACGCTTGTCCGCGCCAACAAGATCCTCGGCATCGCCAACACCTTGCCCGAGCAAAGCGTCGAGTTGGGCAACGCCGCGGGCAAGCTCGCTATCGTCGGTTGGGGTTCGACGTTCGGCTCGATCCACCAAGCGGTGAGGCGTTGCCGCGATCGTGGGCTGGATGTGTCGCACATCCACCTGCGCCATATGTGGCCGATGCCGCGAAACCTCGGCACGCTGCTACGCAGCTACGAGAAGGTAATCGTGCCCGAGCTCAACAACGGCCAACTGATGCGGATACTCCGGGCCGAGTACCTGGTGCCCGCCCAACCGCTCGACAAGATCGCCGGCATGCCGTTTCGCGTCGCCGAGATCGAATCCGCCATCACCGCCGCCCTCGAGGGCTGAGCGAAGGAGGCAATCGACATGGATACCCCACAGAAGCTCTCCCGCAAGGACTTCGTCTCCGACCAAGAGGTGCGCTGGTGCCCCGGGTGTGGCGACTACGCCATCCTCGCCGCGATGCAGCGTACGCTGCCCGAGCTCGGCGTCACCCGCGAGAACACCGTGTTCGTCTCGGGGATCGGCTGCTCGAGCCGGTTTCCGTACTACATGAACACCTACGGGTTTCACACCATCCACGGCCGTGCGCCGGCCGTCGCCACAGGCGTGAAGCTCGCCAATCCGCACCTCGACGTGTGGATGGTGACCGGTGATGGTGACGGCCTGTCGATCGGCGGCAACCACCTGCTTCACGTGCTGCGCCGCAACGTCGACATGCAGGTGTTGATGTTCAACAACCGGATCTACGGGTTGACCAAGGGACAGTATTCGCCCACGTCGCTCGTCGGTGCCAAGACGCCCTCCACTCCACTCGGGTCGATCGACATGCCGGTGAACCCGTGCTTGTTCGCGCTGGGCGCGAACGCACGCTTCGTGGCGCGAGGCATCGACACCAACACCAATACCCTTGGCGAGCTGTTCACGGCGGCATATCACCACAAGGGTGCGGCCTTCGTGGAGATCCTCCAGAACTGCCCGGTGTTCAACGATGGCGAGTGGGACGCAGTGACCGCGCGCGAGATCGCCTCCGAACACCAGCTCTGGGTCCAGCACGGCAAGCCGTTGGTATTCGGCAAAGACCACACCAAGGGCCTGCGTCTGGCCAAGGGCGGCAGCGAGGTCGAGGTTGTGACGATCGGCGAGAACGGGATCACCGAGGCCGACGTTGCGATCCACGATCAACGCAACCGAACGCTCGCGTTCTTGCTAGCCCAGCTCGCCCTGCCCGCGTTTCCGATGGCATTCGGCGTCCTCTACGATGATCCGATGCAGAGTTACGACGCGGCGGTGGTGAAGCAAAACGCCGGCGCGGTCGAGAAGTTCGGACAGGGCGACATCGACAAGCTTCTTCGCAGCGGTCATACGTGGCAAACCACATGATCGCCGGCGCCGTTCGGTTGGCGGCCGTGGCGGCGCTATTGGGCTGCGGTGGTGGCTCGGGGGGCGCGACGCAGTCGACCTCGGGCGAGGGGACCGGATCGGGGCCGGGGACATCGAGCGGGTATGCCCCGGTCGAATGCGCCTCGGCGGGATCGTCGTCGCACGTTGGCGAAGACGGACGCTGCTACTGCGACGCCGATACCACCTGGGCCAACCCCTTCGATCCGAACGACGCGAGCTGCATCGAGGTTGGTACGCGGGCGGGAGAGCCATGCGACTCCGAGAATGGCAAGGCCAGTGGGGATGCGTGCACGTGCGTCACAGGATTCCGCTGGTGCTCGGAGAACACCACGGATCTGCGCTGCTGCTTCGACGACGCGCAGGAACATCTCGGCGGCGCGACGTCGACCAGCGACGGAGAGGGGTCGAGCTCGGGTACCTCCGCCACGGCGGACACGGGGAACGCGGGTAGCTCGACCTCAGGTTGAGCTGACGAGGATCCACGAGGGCTTCGCCGGCGCAACCGATGCGCGTGGATCGCCGACGACTACGTGGTAGGGATTGCCGATGCTTGACTACGTCGCGCTGTGGATCGATCACCATGAAGGGCGCATCTTCAAGGTTGGCACCGAGGGACTGCACTCCGAGGTGGTCAAAGCCCATCCCCGCCCCAAGCACGGACGGCGTATTCGGCAGACCGATCACGCCGAGGGTGACGTTCACTTCTTCGGCGATGTCGCCACGGCGTTGGCCGACGCCGACGAGATCCTCGTGGTGGGGCCGGGGACAGCGAAGTTGCAGTTCATGCGCTGGATCCATCAGCATCGCCCCAAGGTCGAGGCCAAGGTGGTTTCCGTCGAGAGCGCCGATCACCCCAGCGACGGACAGATGTTCGCCTACGCGAAGAAGTACTTTCATACCGACGAGCAGCCGGCCTAGCCGCGCGCAGCGCGTGCGGATTTGCCTCGGCGGCATCGCGACTGGGGCGACCTCCGGTGTCGATGGCCGCGGGCCAAGATGCTTCAGCCCTTAGATTTCCTCGTTTTTCTTGCATAGGTGAACCGTACCGGCGGGTGGGCAGTCTGCACCGAGTGTCCACCGCCAGGGGCGCGCCCGCGGAGCACCCGATGCAAGCGAACGATCGACTCACACCGACACCGACGAATTGTTGGGGTCTGGCGAAGGCCGCCGCACCGACAACCCCGGGGAGCGCAGCGCTCCTTTTAGTATTGGCGACGAATGCGGCCTGCTACCACGGCCTCGACGGGGGCGACGGGGGCGACGCTGGTCTCGCGGATAGCGGCGCGACTGGGGAGGAGACCAACACCAGTGGCGGCGCCGACGACGGGTCGGATCTTCCGGGCGCCCAGTGCGATGAGCCCGATGTTGGCATCTCATATCTGCAGCGCATCACCCGTATCCAATACAAGAACGCCGTGGCCGATCTTCTGGGCGTCGATGGTTCAGCCGCCGACGCCCTTCCAGCCGACGAGAAGATCGGTAAGGCCTTCGACGCAAACTCCGTGGCGGCAGTCGACATGCTCACGGTCGAGGCATACCAAAGCGTCGCCGAGGAGCTGGCGCAGAGTGCAATTGCGAACATCGACGCCATCCTCAGCTGCGACGTCGCAACGGTCGGGGAAGACGAGTGTGCGAAGCAAATGATCGCACGGCTCGGCAGACGCGCGTACAGCAGCCGCTTGAGCCCGGACGATCTAGACGAGTTCGTGTCGCTCTACGCCGGGCAAAAAGCCGAGGATGGGTTCCATGCGGGGCTCCAGATCGCGATTCAAGCGATCCTGCAATCGCCGCGTTTTCTCTACCGTGTGGAACTCACACCGCCCGATGCCGGGGCGAAGATCGCGATCCTGAGCGACGATGAGATCGCTCAACGCTTGTCGTTCTTTCTCACCCATTCCATACCTGATGACGAACTACTCAGCGCCGCCGATGCGGGCGAGCTCAGCGACGCTGAGGGGATCCAGAAGCAAGCTGCACGGCTGATCGAAACACCTCGCGGCCACGCGGTGGTCGCCTCATTCCACATGCAGTGGCTGGGACTCACGGATGTCCCCACGCTGGTGAAGTCAAGCGAGCTATTCCCGGAGTTCGGTACGCTGTCTGCGTCGGCGAAAACGGAAACCGAGGCGTTCATTGACCACGTGATGTTCGCGGACGACGCCACACTCACGACGCTTCTCACAGCCGACTACTCCATCGTCGATGACAAGTTGGCGAGCCTGTACAACGTCGAACTGCCAGAAGGTACGCCGGCGGGTGAGTTCGCCGAGGTGACGTTGCCAAACGAACGCGCGGGCATTTTGACCCACGCGAGCTTTCTCGCCAGCCACGCCCATCCCGACCAAGCGTCCCCGATCAAGCGCGGCGTGTTCGTCCTGCGCAACATCATGTGTGCTCCGCTAGCGGACCCGCCGCCCAACGTCAGCACGGAGCCCCCCGAGATCGACCCGAACGCCACGGTGCGGGAGCGCTACGAACAGTTGACCTCCGGCCCTGACTGCGTGGCGTGTCACAGCCAGATCAACCCGGTCGGTTACGGCTTCGGGGCCTATGACGCCATCGGGCGGCGCCAGGAGCTCGAGCTGGGACAGCCGGTGGATGAATCCGGGTCCCTGCTCGGCACGCCGTTTGTCGGACCGACCGAGCTAGCAGGCCTTCTTGCCGCCGATGAGCGCGTGGATGCATGCGTCGTCAGCCAATGGTTTCGGTTCGCCCTGGGGCGGGCCACCGCCGTAGAAGACGCATGCACGGTTGACTCTCTCCTTACCTCGTTTCGCAGCAACGACAAAGACGTCAAGCAGCTTCTCTTAGGTATCGCGACCTCAGATGCTTTTCGATTGCGGCGCGCGGAGGCGGAAGAATGAAACGGTACACCCGAGAGGCTGCACACCGCGGCAGCGCAAGGTTTCCACGCAGGGCGTTCCTGGGCGGGCTTGGTTTGGCAGCGCTGGCTCCTTTCGTGCCACGCCTGGACATTGAAGCTGAGGCCGGCTCACCAATGCAGCGGCTCCTGCTGTTCTACAGCCCGTTCGGCACCCAATACGACCTTTGGGCTCCAAGCGGAAGCGATGTCGACTTCTCCTTCACGGGTTCGATCAGCGCGCCACTCGAGCCTCATAAAGCGGACGTGGTCGTTCTGGACGGACTGTTCAACACGGGACGCGACGGCGGTGTCGGCGACCCCCACCAGAGCAGCATGGCGGCGCTCTGGTCGAACTCGCGGTTATCGGAGAACGGGCCGTTCGCCGTCGGTGGCAATCCCGACTTACCAGGTGTCGGGTGGGGTACCGGCATCTCCTTGGATCAGTACGTCAGCCGCAACACGGAACGCCCCACCGTGGTCTTGCCGCAACCGGACTCGCCCACCAACGCCAGCGTCTCGCCGGGCATGATGGTCAGGTCGACGCCGTCCACCGCCTTCACCTGCCCCGTCACGCGCCGCAGCACGCCGCTGCGGATCGGGTACCAGGTGCGCAGGTCCCGCAGTTCCAGCACAGGCGTTTGCGTCACGTCTGTCATGCCGGGTCCAAGGCCTTGCCCGTCAGCAGGTGGCAGCGCGCGGCTTGCGTTGCGGAAACGATCGTTCGTGCGGGCGGCTCGAAGACGCAGTCGTCGAACACATAGGGACAGCGCGTGTGGAAGCGACAGCCTTCCGGCCATTGCCCCGGCCGCGGCACCACGCCTTGGATCTCCTCCAGCCGCCCGCCCCGTTGCTCCGCGCGTGGGATCGATTTTAGCAATCCTTGCGCATAAGGGTGTTTCGGTCGCGCTAGCAGGTCCTCGCGCGTTCCTTCCTCCACGATCTGGCCGGCGTACATCACGGCCACGCGATCGGCGAGCTCGTTTACCACGCCGAAGTCATGCGTGATGAGGAGTACGGCCGTACCGGTGTTTGCCGTCAGGTTGCGGATCAGGTCCAGTATCTGTGCGCGGATGGTGGCATCGAGCGCCGTGGTTGGCTCGTCGGCGATCAGCAGCCGCGGCTTCAGCGCCATCGCCATCGCGATCATTACGCGCTGCTTCAGCCCGCCCGAGAGCTGGTGCGGATAGGCATCGATACGCTTGTGCGGATCTGGAATGCCGACCATCTCGAACAGGTCGATCACCTGCATGCGCGCTGCGAACGGCGACACATCGGAATGCAGCGTGATCGCCTCCTGCACCTGTGCGCCCACCCGCGTGACTGGGTTGAGGCTCGTCATCGGCTCCTGGAAGATCATTGCCATCTGCGCCCCGCGCACGGTGCGCATCTCAGTCGCCGGCAGCGCCAGGATGTCCCGCCCCTCAAACAGCACGCGGCTTCCCGCATGGATGCGCAGTGGCGGGGACACCAGGCGCATGATCGCCAGCGCAGTCATCGACTTGCCGCAGCCTGATTCACCCACCAGGGCCAGCGTCTCGCCCGGCGACACTGCCAGGCCGATGCCGTCGATGATGCGCACGCGCTCTGCCGCGCCGGGGGCAGAGACGGTGAGCTGCTCGACGCTCAACAGGGGCGTGCTCATTGGCCCTCGCGGCGCGTGCGCGGATCGGCGATGTCGCGCATCGCATCCGCCACGGTGTTGACGGCCAGCACCAGCACGAACAGCAGGATGGAGGCACCCGCGAGGTTCCACCAGATGATCGGTGCGCGCGACAGCTCGTTGCGCGCCTGGTCGATCATCTGCCCCCAGCTCCCCTCCACGCCGATGCCGAGGTACGACAGGATCGTCTCCGACAGCACGAGGCCCGTGAATGTCAGTGCGAACGTGATGATGATGAGATGCGCGATGTTAGGCAGGATGTGGCGGAAGATGATCTTGGCGTCCGAGACGCCGAGCGCCCGCGACGCCTGCACGAAGTCCGCCTCGCGCAGCTTCAAGGTCTCACCGCGCGCGATCCGGCAGAAATGCACCCAGCCCGTCACGCCAAGCGCAATGCACACCTGCACCGTGCCCTTGCCGAGCGCCATGATCAGCGCGATCAGCAGCAGCAGACTCGGCACCGACGCCAGCACCGTCATGGCGAAGAACACCCCGTCGTCTATGCGACGGCCGAAGTACCCCGCGCTCACTCCGAACAGCAGCGCGATGGGGATCACGACCAGACTCGTGAATGCCCCGATCAGCAGCGCTACCCGCACGCCCTTTAACGCCCGGTACACGACGTCACGCCCGAGGATGTCGGTCCCGAGCAGGTGCGCGCCCGGATAGGTGAGAGGCTTGCCACCGTAGAAAGCGACCTTGGCCAGCGGTGCGGAATAGCTGGCTTCCTTGAACGTCTCCGGCTGGAAGATGCGGTCGATGATGGAGCGTGCCTGAAACGCGGCAAGGTTGTCGCCATCGCGCGCGCCGCCCACCCACGAGATGGAATCCAAAAGGGCAATCACGACGAACACACCGATCACGATCAGCGCCAGCCGCCGCCGCCGCCACAGCTCGCGCGCGCTTTCGCGCCAGTAGCGGCTACGCGAGGCGGCGCGCGCCAGCCAGATGGTTCCGGCCACCAGGAGAAGCACAACCATGTTGGAGAACCACGCCATCGCTGTCCCCTAGCTCAACCGCACGCGGGGGTCGGCGAGCGCGTAGCTGATGTCGGTCAGCAGTTGCCCAGCGATGAACAGAAGCGCGCCCAGGAACACCATCGTGCGCAGCGTTGCGAAGTCGTTGCTTTGAATCGCCTCCACCGTCAGCGAGCCGAGCCCAGGAATACCGAAGAAAGATTCTAGCAGCAGTGCACCCGTGAACAGGAAGGGAATGGCGAGCACCACATTGGTGAGAATCGGAATCAGCGCGTTGCGCAACACATGCCGCACCATGATGCGCGCGTCGCCCGCGCCCTTGGCACGCGCGGTGCGCACGTAGTCGCGATTCATCTCCTCGATGAAGACCGTGCGGTAGAGGCGGACATCCGCACCGAAGCCTGATACCAGCCCCACCAGCACCGGCAGCGCCAGAAAGCGCGCCGTCACCGCCGGATCAGGATCGAACCCCGAAATGGGGAACCATCTGAGCAGCGTGCCGACCAGGAATTGACCACCGATGATATAGAGCAGTCCCGCAATGCTCATCGCCAGCATGCACACCACCAGCATCGACCGGTCGATATACGTCTCGCGGAAGAACGCCACGAACAGCGACACCACCACGCCCACCAGCAGCCCGAGCACGAACAGCGGCACCGTCAGGCTGAGGCTCGGTCCCGCGCCCTCGCGCAGGCGCTTGGCTATCGGCGTGCCGTCCGCATCGCTCCGACCGAAATCGAAGGTAAGCATGCGGCGGAAGTGCTCGAACAGAAGCGTGTCCGTGTAGCGCTTTGTGTCGGCAACGCCGTGCTCGCTGTTCACGAACAGCGGCCGGTCATAGCCGTGGTTCTTCTTCCACTGCACGTAGACCTCGGCCTTGGCCCGGTCGCCCACGGCCTTGCGCGCGATGTCGTCGGGATCGGTCACCGTGAAGAACAGCACGAACAGCAGCAGCAGCACGCCGAGCACCGTGAACGCGCCGTAGACCAGCCGCCGGACGAGATAGGCCGCCATCTATTGCCGCTCCCGTTGGTAGGTGCGCACGGCCGGCCACGCGGCGACGGCAATCACCAGCGCCAGCAAATAGAGCGGCCAGCGCACCGGCTGGTTCCAAGCCGCGCGCATCTCCGCGCGCTGTTTCGGCTTCACGTCCTTGTACTTGAACACCGGATACGACAGCCCCATCGGTTTGGCATTGACGAGCCAAGCGTGGTTGAGCGTGTAGCTCTCGTTGTGGAACAGCTCGATCCACGGCCGTTCGCGTTCCAGGATCGCGATCATCTTGCGGATGATGCCCAGCCTGTGCTCGGTATTGGGAAGGTTCTTCATCTCCTTGTAGAGCGCGTCGAACTCGGTGTTGCAGAAGTTGGCCGTGTTCGGCCCCTGGCTCTTGGTGCGCGAGTTCTCGCAAACCAGAATGAACAGGAAATTCTCCGGGTCCGGGAAGTCGCCGACCCAGCCCCACTGGAAGATCTGATAGGCGCCCTGGCGCACCTTCTGCTGGAACTGATTGTAGGTGGTCGCATTCACCCGCACGTCGAGCCCCAGCTGCTGCCAGGCATTGACCATGAACTGGTACTGCAGCAGCGCCTGCGCCGTGGTGTTGCCGGTGTCGAAGCTGAGTTTGAGTGGCTGGTCGGTCGACGGGTCGATGCCGTTCTTGTAGCCGGCCTCCGTCAACAGCGCGCGGCCGCGCGCGATGTCGGGTTGCCGGAACGGGTTCTTGTAGCCTTTGTCGTAGCCGAAGATCGCCGGCGGCAGCGGCGATTGTGCCGGCTCGCCACGGCCGTTGAGGAACAGGCGCAGGTATTCCGGTACATCGATGGCAAGGCTCATCGCCTGCCGCAGCTTGCGGCCCTTGTCACCCGCGGCATGGCCAACGACGGGATCGTCCATGTTGAAACCCATGTAGAAGATGGTGGGCTCCACCTCCTTGTCGAGCCTCAGCCCGCGCGCCGCCATCTCCGGCGACAGGCGGTCGTCCTGCACGATGGCGTCGAAGCTCTCCTTGATGATGCCGCCGTCGTCGTAATAGCCCTGCAGCATCTTGTTGAAGCGCGGGATGCCCTCACGCTCGCGCGTGAACACGATGCGCTCAAGGAACGGCATGCGCTTGCCGCCGTAGCTGGGGTCGATATGCCCGGCCTTCACGTCCTCAGTGCTGATATCGCTCGGGAAGATGACACCCGGCGTCGGCGCCGTAGCAGGGCTGAGCCCATACCAGTCCTTGAACTTTTCCAGCGTGAAGCGGTGCTGCTTCTCGTAGCGTGATAGCCGGAACGGTCCCGTCCCGACCGCCTGGTCGCTCAGGTTGCCGCGCCCCTCCTTGCCATCGTAGTAGGCGATTGCCTCCCACGGCATCGGCGTCGTGAACGGCATCGTGAACCAGTAGAGAATTTGCGGGTTGGGCTGCGTGAGCTGGATCTCGATGTCGAGATCGCCGTGCACGATCACGCCCGGCAACCCGCCTGCCTTCTGATATTGCACATGTCGCGGCAATGCCGCGAATTGCGCGTCCTTGCGCATCTCGGTTAGGCGCTTGCCGAGGTCGGTGAAGCCCGGCACATCCGAGAACGTACTCGCCACCGGACTGTTCACCGCCGGGTCCGCGAGGCGCATGAGCTGGAAGGCAACATCGCCCGCAACCGCCTTGCGCGTCATCCTGCCCTTCTCCCCCAGGGCAAAGCTCGGATCGGGATGGTAGAGCACGCCATCGCGCAGCTTGAAGCGGTAGCTTTCCCCGCCATCAGGCAGGTTCACCGCCTTGGGCACCTCGGTGGCGAGTCCCGGGATCAGCTCATAGGGTCTGCGTAGATAATGATACTCGAGGAGCGTGTCGTAGACGTTGGCCGTCACGACATGCTCGGCCGTCGTATAGGCCACCGCCGGGTCGAGCGTGCGCGGTGCCTCCACGAACGAGGAGTAGAGCACCTTCTGGCCGGTGTCGGCATCGGGATAGGGGTTATTTGTGCAGCCCGCGAGGGCCAGCAACCCGACCAATGCTCCAACAACGGCGCGCCGCACAATCTAGCCCTCACCTCTCGTTCCAGCTTACAGTCCGTCCAGACTGACAGGCAACCGAAGTAGCACCGGCTGCAATGCTGGCTCGACAGGGAGCGATCGATGACGAGCGAAGCGACGGCTTTCAGGGCAGACCGCACACGCTACGATCAACTCATGGAGACAGTGCGTGGACGCTTGACCTCGCGCGCCTTCAATTCGGCCGTCCCCGTCCCCCGCGAGCACATTGAGCTCGTTATGGAGGCTGCCCGCCATGCGCCCTCCGGCGCCAACGCGCAGCCCTGGCACTACATTGCGGTCACTGACGCGGGTGTGAAGAAGCAGATTGCCGACTATTTCGTGGAAGAGCAGCGCCGCCGCGCCAAGTTGAAGATGAAGTTCCCCACGCCGAACTACCGCGGCCTCGAATCTGCACCGGGCTTTATTGTCGTCGTCGCCGATTTCCGCTTCCTGCGCGCCTTCCCGGTGCTGCTCGACGGCTCCGATCTCGACAAGCAATACCAGGAGAACGCCGAGCGCATCCTGCTGCAGAGCGTGGCCGCCTCGACCATGTCGGCTCATCTCGCCGCCGCAGCACTCGGCTATCAGGTCTGGTGGGTGACGGCGATCGGACAGCAGGCGGCGCAGGAGGCGCTGCGACCGCTGCTTGGCATCCCTGCGGACCTTGCCGTCATCGACATCATGCTGTTCGGCGTCCCGGCCAAGCCCCCTTACAAGCGCTGGAAAAAGACACTCCCCCAGATCCTGCACTGGGATCGCTTCAACATGGACAAATACATGACCACAGATCAGATCGACGCCTGGGTCAAAGAGGAGCGGCACAAAGTAATGTACCGCGACGAAAGCAAGATCGACTGAAAACGGACTGCCACGCCATTGGGTTCGGCGTCGGGGTCCTGATCCCTATTCTTCAAGCGCAGCCAGCAACGTCTCGAGCGCCTTTGTCGTGAAAGCATGCATGTTGGCTGCGCGATCCTGGCTTCCGGTGCGTACCGTAAGAACGCGTTCAACGGGCCCGGCAATTGCGATACAGGCATGGCCCGCCGGATCGCCATAGCGGTTGCCGGTTGGACCCGTCGCGCCGGTCTCGGACAGACCCCATGTCGCTCCGTGCTGCTCGCGTACCGTGCGGGCCAATAGCAGCGCGTACGGTTCGCTCGCCGAGCGGATGCCGGACATGACTGTGTCAGGGATCGACACCAGCGCCCGCCGCGCCTGCCGCGTGTAGACCACAGCCCCGCCAAGGAAGTACGCCGACGCCCCCGGTACTGCCAACAGCGCTGCCGAGATCAGCCCGCCCGCCGAGGACTCGGCAATTGCTATCGTTTCGCCGCGCGCTTTGAGCTTGGCTGCTGCCTTCTCGGCAAGGTCTGTAGTGACGTTCATTGGCCCGTGCGCCACGCTATTTTCTGCTCGCCTGCCACTTGCTGTCTGCGCCGCCTCCGCGCGCAGTGCCTTCCATACCGTCGCCCCTTACCCATCCGGTGTAGGCCTTCCCGGCAACCGTGAAAGAAATCTGGTCACCGGCAATCTTGCCGTCCGTAATAGGAGTTTCGACGTTGCCCGTTGTGAGCGTGCCGCGAAAGAGCTGGTACTCTTGCGCCAGCGTAAGCTCGCTTTGCCCGAGTTGCCACTTGCCGTCGACCTTTGCCGGCACAATCCACATCAGCGCACGGCAATAGGTCGGGCAGTCCTTCTCGACATTGGCCGTTTCGTCGGGCTGCCAGTCGCCCATGTTGAACGTGTTGGAGACCAGGCGGGTGCCGGGCTTCATCTCGAGCAGCTTGGGACGGAGCTTGAGATTGAGGCTCGGCAGCAGAAACATCGTCACTACGGTTGCGTCGGAGAAGTCGGTAACGAAAATGTCGCCGTTGATGAAGCGTGCCTTCTCGCCGATGCCATCTTGCGCGGCGTTGCGCTTCGAAAGTTCAACCATTTCCGGGTTGTACTCGATCCCGAGTGTCTTCGCCCCGATCTTTGCCGCGGTGATCACAGTCCGGCCGTCCCCAGAACCCAGATCGACGACATAGTCTTGCGGCGTGACCTTCGCCATCCTCAACATCTGGTCGACGAGCGCTTGCGGGGTCGGGACCCAGATCACGTCCTTGCCGCTCTGGCCGATCTTGGGTTCATAAGTCGTGGCGGACTGGGCGACGGCCACGTCAACCAGGCCGGGGGCGGCTAGGGCGACCATGATTGCCAGCGCGCGGCACAGGCGGCTCAACTGGGTCATCGAACAATGCTCCGAATGCACTGCTTCGCAGTGCGATGCTGCTGCTGCTGACAGGAGGATGAAAATCGGCTCACCATTTCCCTGTGACATCCATACAATGATCGCGGGATATCCAGCCAGCCGCTTGTGTCCGGACTGCCAATCTCCTGCCGCAGTACGCAACTAGCACTGGGTGGTCGCAACATGTCGCGGTGTGGGATGCATGGCACGAACTCTATTTCTCCAACTCCTGATCGCGGCTGCACTCATTATTGGTATCGGAGCTGCTCTTCGCGTCGGGCACACGCTCAAACTCGACGCAGCGAAGGAACCGGCTTGGTTCGCCTATGACGCCGGCGTCGGCTGGGATCGCCGGCCTAACTATGACGGCAAAGATGATTGTGAAACGGATCGCACGTTCGACGCCAAAGGGTTAATCGCCTCCGAGACGGAGAAGCTTTCGGGCAAGAATACGGGCAAGCGGCCGAGGGTTGTCTTTCTCGGCGACTCCAACACCTACGGTGCCTGCGCCGAGACGGACTACACATTCGTATCCGTGGCAGGACGGCTCGTGCCTGAGGTGGACGTCGTCAACTTGGGGATGAACGGGTATTCATCCTATCAAGGATACAAGGCGTTGTTGAAATACGGCGGCCTCGTCCGGCCGAATCTCATCTTCATTTCCTTCAACATAAACGACCGGCGCTTTATGACGGGTCCTGAACTCGTCGACAGCGATGCTGCATTCCAAAGGATAGCGCGCGCCGACATGTTCCAGCGCCTTGTGGACCGGAGCTACTTTGTCTGGGCCGCCGCGGAGGCTAGCAAGTGGCTCTCGGGGCGGAGCATGGGGATCGCTGAGATGATCGGCGATACCGAGTCGGCCAGGGTGCGCCTCGACAAGGTCGTGCCACGCGTGTCGCCCGAGGACTACCGGGACAACTTGGAAAAGATGGTGCTGTGGGCCAAGGAGAACGGCAGCGCCGTTGCGTTCATCTTGCTGGGAGACAATCCGAGCCAAACCCAGAATGTCAGGGAGGGACTAAAGCACTTGTCCGACAAGGACGTGCAGGGTGCCATCAAGGCTTTCGAAGAAGCCAGGGACGATGAGGAGGATGTCTGGTTCGCGCCGATTGCCAGGCTCCATCTCGCCAAGCTTTACGCTGAAGCCGGACGATCCAAGGAGGCCAAGGAAGTTCTGGTTATACCGGAGGCGATCACCAGCCTGGTGGGTGGGTACCCGATCTTTCCGGACAGCGACTACCACAATGTGATGCGGGCTGTGGCCTCCCAGCATGGCATTGCGGTGATCGATGCGGCCGCAGAACTCAGCAAGTTCCCGGAGCTCTTCTGGGACTACTGCCATTTTGATGAGAAGGGCCACGAGATTGTTGCGCAACTCGTTGCCGCGGCAATTAAGGTTCACCTCCAAAAAGCGAGCTGAATCTATAGGCAGTTCCAGCCGTTAACTGATATAAATTGCACGTGGCCCAAGACAAGTTGGGCCTGCGGATTCTCGGGAAATCTTCAATGTCGACGGGCGCTCATGAAACGTTTAGCCAGGCGGACATCAAGCCGCCGTCGGATCGTTCGACCGGCATTGTTTTCGCCTGCGTCGCTCTAGTTGTCGCTGTCCTCTGGCGCAACACGCCCGCTGTTCTGTGGTGGTCGCTGGGCATTGCTGCGGCTCTCGCCCTTGTCAGTCTGATCATCCCCTCCGTGCTACGGCCCTTGAACTTGCTCTGGTTCAAGTTCGGACTGCTGCTTCACAAGGTGATGAACCCGCTGATCATGTTCCTGATGTTTGCCCTGGTGTTCGTGCCGGGTGGCTTCCTCATGCGCATCTGGCACGATCCGCTGGGAGCGCGGCGGAAGGGTGCGCCGTCGTATTGGGTTGAACGCGCGCGCGACAAGGCCGCCTCCTCCATGTCCAACCAGTTCTGATTGCTTCGATAGAGCTTACCGGGAGAAACGCAGATGTTGGGGCTTGTCAAGGAGCTGTTCGCCTACATGGGCGCGCGCAAGAAGTGGTGGCTCCTACCAATACTAGTTGTCGTTGTGTTGTTTGGCGGTCTGCTGATCCTGGCCCAGGGTTCTGCGGTCGCACCATTCATCTACACGATCTTCTAAGGGATCGCGTAGCACCCAATGCGCATACTCGGACTGTCTGCATTTTATCACGACAGCGCGGCCGCCCTTATTGAGGACGGCCGCGTCGTGGCGGCCGCGCAGGAAGAGCGCTTCACGCGCAAGCGCCACGATGCGGGATTTCCGCAGGAGGCCATCAAGTATTGTCTCCAGGCTGGCGCCCTCAGCCTGGACGACGTGGATCATGTCGTCTTTTTCGAGAAGCCTCTCGTCAAGTTCGAACGCCTGCTCGAGACGTATCTCGCCAACGCGCCGCGCGGCTTCTCCTCTTTCAAGATGGCGATTCCGGTCTGGATCAAGGAGAAGCTGTTCCAGAAAGCGAACCTGGAAAAGGCGCTCGGCACCTTGGCGCCAAGCGGTTCCGCTGCCGGCAAGCTGCTGTTCGCCGAGCACCATCAGAGCCACGCCGCGTCTGCCTTCTTCCCCTCGCCGTTCGAGGAAGCGGTTGTGCTGACGATGGACGGTGTCGGCGAGTGGGCGACGACATCTGTCGCCATTGGGCGTGGCAACACCCTGGAAACGGTGCGGGAGATACATTTCCCGCATAGCCTTGGACTCCTGTATTCGGCCTTCACCTATTACACCGGCTTCAAGGTCAACTCGGGCGAGTACAAGGTGATGGGTTTGGCGCCCTATGGTGAGCCCAGGTACGCCCAGCTCATCCTGGACAAGATTGTCGACCTGAAGGAGGACGGATCATTTTGGCTCGACCAGAGCTATTTCAACTATGCGACGGGGCTCACCATGACGTCGCAAAAGTTCCACGACCTGTTCGGCGCGGCGCCGCGAACCTCGGAAACACTGCTAACGCAGCGCGAGATGGATCTCGCTGCGTCCGTGCAGAAGGTCACGGAGGAGGTGATGCTGCGTCTCTCGCGCAGTCTGGCGAAGACCTACGGCATAGAGAATCTCTGCCTTGCCGGAGGCGTCGCCTTGAACTGCGTGGGCAACGGCAAGGTGCTGCGCGACGGCAGCTTCAAGAATATCTGGATTCAGCCGGCCGCCGGTGATGCAGGCGGCTCGTTAGGTGCAGCGCTTGCTGCTTACCACGTGCAGTTCGATCGGCCCCGGCAACTCAACGGCGCGCTTGACGCCATGCAAGGGTCCTACTTGGGCCCCGAATTCAGCCAGGCTGAGATCGAGCAACGGCTGGCGGCAGCGGGCGCGAAATTCTCTGTCGCCGGCACGCCGGAGCTCTTCGAGCGCGCGTGCGATGCGCTGGAAGCCGGTTGCGCGGTTGGATGGTTTCAGGGACGCATGGAGTTTGGCCCCCGTGCACTGGGCGCGCGCTCCATACTCGGTGACCCCCGCAATCCGCAGATGCAGAAGAACCTCAACCTCAAGATCAAGTATCGGGAAAGCTTTCGGCCGTTCGCGCCATCCATACTCGCCGAAGACGTCGCCGATTACTTCGAGTTGGGCGTCAACAGTCCCTACATGCTGCTCGTCGCCGATGTTAAAGAAGGCCGCCGGCGCAGCATGACGTCGGACGAGGAACGACTGTTCGGCATCGAAAAACTCAACGTGACCCGCTCGGAGATTCCAGCCGTCACTCACGTCGATTATTCAGCCCGCGTGCAGACCGTGCATGAAGAAACGAACCCGCGCTACCATGCGCTCCTCTCCGCATTCAAGCGGCGGACTGGGTGTCCCGTTCTCGTCAACACGAGCTTCAACGTCCGTGGCGAGCCGATCGTGTGTACGCCCGAAGATGCGTTCCGCTGCTTCATGGGCACCGAGATGGAGACGCTGATCATCGGCGATTGTGTGTTGGCCAAGTCCGACCAGGATCCTGCGCTGGCTAAAGACTACAAGGACAAGTTCGAGCTGGATTGATAATCGCCGGCGGCGCATCAATCCTTCAGCTGGAACTTTACCGGCACAACCAGATCAATCATCGTACCGGGTACCGAACTGGGCGGTGGCGGCAGCGGTGCTGCACGCCTGAGCATATCGAGCGCGGCCCCATCGAGGCGGGTATGGCCTGAGCTGCGCGCGATCTTGACATTCGACACATGTCCCGCGCGATCCAGATCGAACCTGAGCATGATCTCGCCGATCTCACGCCTGTCGCGCGATGCCGCCGGATAGGTCTTGAAACGCCCCAGATGGGCAACAAGCTCACGTTGCCATTTCGCTCTGGTTCGGGCGTCCGCCTGTGAGAGCCCGACCATCGGGGCCGCAGATTTCTCGGTGACCGCTGCATCCTGCACTTTCTGCGGGCGTGCTGCGACGGAAGCTTGAGACGCGGCAACGATCTCCTTCTGCTTGGGCAGCTCCTGTTCTGGCTTCTTCTCCGGTGGCTTTTCGACGACGCGTTCAGGCAAGACCAGATCCGGCGGCACGTCGGCCAAGCGCGGAAGGGGTGGAAGGTCGATGATCGGATCTTCGACCACCTGCTCCTGGGGTGCGGTCGGTCGTGCCTCCACGGAATCGACACTTTCCGGCCCTGGAACGGCGGCATCGGCTGCTGAAACGGCGGACGTCGTAACGGGCGCCAACTCGACCACGAACACGCCTTCGGGGTCTTCCTCCGGCTCACCGCGCGCGAGCAATGAGTATGCCGCGCCGGCGGCATGGGCCGTGCCGACAACGGCGAGCACCGACATCCATCTCGCAATACGCGTGCCCGGTGTTTCGCGCCAGTCCATCAACGCGGCTCTTTGGTGGGTACTAAACTCTGGTCGATCGGCGGGGCCGCCGCGCCTCCTTCGAGGCCGACAAGGCCCACCTTGAGGTAGCCGCCCATTCTCAACAAATCCATGACGCGCATGAGTTCGCCGTACTGCACGGATTTGTCGGCGCGCAGGAAGAGCCGCGTCTCGCGGTTGGCCAAGGTTGCCGCATCGAGTGCACCAATGAGACCGGGTCCGGACACGGCGGTCTCTCCGACAGCAAGGGAGTTATCCGCCTTGATCGTCACAAACACGGGTTTGTCCGGGCGCGGCTGCGGCTTGGCCGATGACACGGGCAGTTCTACCGGAATGTCCACCGTCGACAGCGGTGCCGCCACCATGAAGATGATGAGCAGCACCAGCATGACGTCGATGAACGGCGTCACGTTGATCTCGTGCTGCTCCGAGAGCTCGTCGTCGCTTTCGTGCAGTGGTGCGGCCATGACAAGATTACTCCGCCGCCCGCGCGCGAGGCCTCGCGCCGGTATCCAGCTGCCGATCAAGCTCGCGCGACAGGATGCGCTCGACTTCGGCGGCATTCTCCCTGAGCAGCGCTCTATACCCGGCGATCAAGCGGCTCAGTTGATTGTAGAGGATGACCGCGGGTATGGCAGCAACAAGGCCCATCGCCGTGGCGAGCAGGGCTTCCGCAATGCCGGGTGCCACGATGGCCAGGTTCGTGGTTTGCGCCTTTGAGATGCCGATGAAGCTGTTCATGATGCCCCATACGGTTCCGAACAGTCCGACGAACGGCGCCGTCGCCCCAACGCTCGCCATCAGGCCCATGCCGCCGCGCATGGCGCGTGCCGCTGCAGCTTCGATCTCCGCGAGGCGCGAGGCGACCCGCTCCTTGATGCCCGCGGCTTGAGAGATTGTCTCGGCCAGCGCCAGCTCGGATCGGGCCGCATACAGAAACGCGAGCGTTAGTCGCCGGCGGTCGCCGAGGCTAGCTTCCGCCTCCGCAAGCGAGCGCCGGTCGCGAATTTCGGCCACCCCCGATCGCAGTGCGCGGCGCCCGAGCCGGAGCTCCACAAGCTTCGCCAGCCAGACCGTCCACACGGCAATGGACGCCAGCACCAACCCCACCATCACCGACTGCACGACGATGTCGGCAGCGGAAAACATCCCCCACGGAGACAGATCGCGCGGCAGATGAACCTTATCCACTGGGATAGGTTGCGGCAAAGACGTTGGTCCACTCTCCGCGGCTGGCCGCTGCGTTGGCAAATTTTTCTCCGGTGCGGCTTGTGCAAGCCGGACCACGCTCGACCGTTGGTAGCTGAAACTATGATCCGCCTGCTCGGCTGCGCTGACGTTCGCGACGACAGCCACTGCCAGCACCATTCCCGCAAGGGCTATGAGGCGTTGAAGCGTAGGACGCTGGTCTGTTCGAGCAGGGCGTGTCATTCGATTCTTGGACATGCGATTTCCAGGTCCGGTGTGCGCCGTTCGACGAGGGATTTGCGAAACGCCCGGTTCGCAGTGGCCGACACCCTTATCACCAGCGCTTGGAGGCATTGCATTCCCATTGCGCTGCACCAAGAGCGTTGTAACGCGACAATGAGGGTGCCGCAAAGGCGGCAGCAATGGCCGCGCCGCGACATAGAAGCGTGGTTGATGTCAATGCGTAGAAGCGGCGTCTTGCCGAGATTTGTTCGCGTTCCAAAGTAAATCCCATCTGATTTTGGAGACCGCAGGGGTGATGTCCGTTCGTCCGCGAGGCCGGTGCACACACTCTTAAACATGAATGTATTAGTATACAAATATCTCGTTGTCGGTGACGCCCGGTCGGGAGACGTGGCCTGTGGATGCCGCTTGGTTCCATCGCCGTCGCCGCAGGTAAAGCTCCTGTGCAGGCATTTGCCTATGGGCTCGATATCGAGCTAGAAGGAGGCGGCAAGCCGGAGCGTCAGGCCCGGCAAGCCAACCGTCGGGGCGTAGCGCAGTCTGGTAGCGCACCTGCTTTGGGAGCAGGGGGTCGGGGGTTCGAATCCCTCCGCCCCGACCAGCAGACACCACAGGCTTCGCTCAGGCCTCCAGTAGCGCCCGGATCGATTCCGCATAGCATGCAGTGCTGAATCGATGGGCAGCAGCTTTGGCCGCAGCCTCGCCGAGCTGTTGGCGCACCCTTGGATTGGACCGCAGCAACCGAAGTGCTGCTGCCGCTTCCTCTACTCTGGGTTCGGCCCAAAGCGATCGGGGATGGTCGTAAGCGCCCTGAGGATCCTCCGCAGGTACCAAGTCATAGCCGATCGGGATCCCGGTCTCCGATGTCAGGAAGTCTGTGTTACCCGACCAGTCGGTGGCGACCACCGGGAGCCCACGCAACATCCCTTCGATCATCACAAGGCCAAGACCTTCGGCGCGGTGAAGGGACAGAACGGTATCCGCGCTTCCGAAGAGATCAGCCATGGCAGTGCTGCCGAGCGTGCCGCCGCCTAAGAGCTCGATGTTGGTGGCGTTGCCTGCCGCTTCCTGCAGTTGGCCCTCAGCTGGCGGCCAGTGGTCGGCGTTCGTAGACTTGACGATCAGTTTCACCGAGCGGTCTTCGTCGCCGAACGCGCGGCGGAAGGCACGAATGGCAGCGCAAGGATTTTTGCGCGCAAAGCTGGATGCGACGTTGAAAACAACGAGCACGGTGAATGGCCGGATTCCCGTCGCCGCCGCGTGCGCCCGTGTCGGCGCCGGCATTGGATGCGGAACCAGGTGGATGGGACGCGTGCCTGCTATCGCGCGTACGGCTCGGGCCACGAACTGCGTGTTGACGCAAATCCCGTGAACGAATGGAACGCCGTACCTCCACTCCTCCGGCAACTCCCGCAGCTCCCAGAACCAGTGCGCTATGACGTACTTGTCTCGTACAAAGCGCCGGCCCAGGCGCGCCAAGACCAGAGGAACCAAAGGCCCACTGGTGTGAAGGAACAGAGTTCCGCGGCCGATGACATGCCGGCCGTCGATGAACGGCCAATCGATGATGTCGGTCTCGTAGCCAAGCGTCCGCGTCAGGTCGATCCCGAACACGGGCAGGTTGTGGCGCTGGAGTGCATCATGGCACTCGCGTGCAGTAGCTCCCAGACCGCTGGCACTCCTTAACATGCCTGCAATGATGACCGGTGTTGTTGCCCGGGCGGTAGTCGACATGCGAGGGGCAAAGAGTGCGCTTGTCCTCAGAAGAAGGCGCCGGCGCCCTTCTCGCGGCAGCCGCCGCCAGACATGGCGATGGACCATTCTGAACAATGCACTCGGCATCAACGATCCATTGACGGGCGAATGCTGCAAGTTGGTGACGGGTTCAGAGGGGCTTGGCGGTGATAAGAAGGTGCCAGCCAAACTGCCGTTCCAAAGCTGCGAGCATTCCCTCCGGCATCGCCTTGAACCAGGGTTTAAGCTCGTACCCGTAGTTGACGTACTTCTCGATCGCGTAGGGAAAAATGTGGTCCTGCCGGACATCGGTGATCTGGAATTGATCAGCCAGCAGTGCGGTGACTTCTTCGGGCGTATAGGTGCGGGCGACCGGGCATCCGGCTTGTGCTTCGGGCTGTTCGAAGCCGGCGTCGATCATTGCCGCCTTCCAGGACCGCGTCGCGTACAGCATGACCCTCAACTCGCCGTCCGGTGCAATAACGCGGCGCGCGGCTTCGATGACGTGGCGCGGCCGGGGAGTGTGGTGGATAACGCCAAACGAATAGACGAGGTCGAAAGAAGAGTTCACCAAGCTGTCCAGTTGTTCCGCGTTGCCGTGGTGGAATCTTCCCTTCAGACCGAATACGTCAAAGCGCCTTTCTGTCAGCGAGAGGCTGTTGCGCGAGAGCTCAATCCCTGTGTAGTCGGCTCCGTTGCGTGCGAAGTTGACGGCGTCCGTGCCGATGCCGCACCCGATCTCCAGAACGCGCTTTCCCTTCCACCGAGAAAAATTGGCGAAGCCCGGAATGTGCGGTTCGACGTAGTATTTTCGTGCCTCCACTTCGTCGAAGTATTCCTTGCTACCCACTTCGAAAGGTGAATGGCGAATATTGCAGGGCCTGCGGTCCCAATAGGAGCGCACGGTCTCGATTGCTTCGTCTGCGCCGGCGTCAGGTGTCATCTTGAAAGTCTGTTCCCGTAACGGCTCGTGACTTGCACACATAGACCTTAAGCAGCTGCGCTGATCTGTTGGGATCGAGTCGGCCGCCGAACCCGCAACGCGGCATGCACCACGGAAAATCTCGCTCCGCCATTGGTGAACAGCGATATCGTCACTCCCTGGGCCGTCTCGTGCCCCGGCTTTTCGAGAACCTCGATCTCGAAATCTTCGACCCAATGATGGATGTCGTTGCCGAGCACGCGTGCGCTTCCAAGCGACTGTTCCCCAAGGTGAGCCTCAATCCGGACGATGGAGGTTGAGGCCGTGGCGTCTGCCGAGATGCCGATCCGCTTCTTGATGCTTGCCTTGATCCAGCCGGAGAGCCGCCTGCCCAGCAGGCGGGAGGCCATGCGCCGCACTCTTCGCTCCAAGGGGTAGCCCAAAAATCTGCGAAGGCGGGCCAAGAGAGCGACAAGCCGGAGATCGACACCGGCAGTGTCCCAACCCGCGCTTTTGCTGCGAAGCTCCAGCGCCACGACATAACGCCCTTGTGGAACTGATAATGGACGGCTGTGCGCGACGAGGCCGGCGACACCCGCGCGCCCGAGAACGCGGCCGCCACGCTTTCGCCCTGCGGGGCCGGCTTGCAGGAGTTGTCGGAGGTCGACGGCGCCGCTGTCGATCTGAGGGCCGGATTCGGCAATCGGCGAGGTGCACGTTTTGCTCGGGCGATAGAAAGCCGGCTGAACAGGTTTGACCTCGCGTCTGATCGCAAACCCATGCCGTATTCGAATGCCAAACGGCGTCTTTGCGCAGTTTATGCTGCTGCTGAACAGTCCCTCGAATTGCGTATGAAGCGTGTTGATGCCGATGAACCGGCGCGGAGCGTTTCCGGGCTCACTTTCTGCCGAGATGAGTGTGTCGAAGGAGCCAACAAGAAACTGAGCGATTTTCTTATCCGAGTCTGACGATGGTCGGAGAAGGTTGCCGTCGCCGCGCGAGAAATCGAATATGAAGGCATCGGCATGCTCCGCCATGTGCGCCAGCGGTCGGAAGTCGATGAGTGTGCGGTCGGACGGACCAAATTGCGGATGAAACCTGTGATGAACCTGGATTGGGTTGACGAATGCAATATCACGCCATGCGCGCGCGAAGGCTGAAAGCATCGGCCCCGGTGGTCCGAGCCAGGCCACCCTCCAATTGCGGGGTGCGGAAGAAAAAATGTCGAGCAAAAATGGAAGGACGTGAAGAGGTGTGTAGCCGCACAGGTTGTAAGTTTCCGGAACGAACTCGACGTATCCCGGCTCGGCAAGGGCAGGCTCGGAGAGCGATAGAAGCGATTGCGCATACAGCTTGCCTGATGAGAGTTGAACCTCCTCGATAACGTCGTCGGGACAGCCCCAACGCAGAGCCTGCTCAGGAAGCGCGGCCCTATCGACGTCGTAGAAATATCGATGGATATCGTTCTGCGAGGCGTTGCTCTTGTGCGCGGAGGTGACCTGCCGCGTGTGATCACAGTGATATCCGAAAATACGATCTGACAGATCGCGTACGTCGCCGCGCAAGAAGCTGAGCCGCTTGGCAATGTTGGCATCGACGTGCCAGCCAAGCAGCATGTCTTCGTCAAAGCCGTTTACGGCAAACAGGTCGTCCCGCAGCATGAGTTGGAAATCGCCGGGACCATCGAAAAGAAACGGCTTCATTCCGCCGACGACCTCGTTCAGGTGCAGGTCCCACCCCCACCGGCCGATGCTATCAATGGCTGCGCGTGGCTCGCGCCGGTCAAGCGACTCCCACAGCGTCTCCGGGATCTCGAAACGAGGAATGCCGTAGTGGCCATCGGCGAGATCACCGGCGATCTCGCTCAACGAGCGTGTGACGCGCGGGACGAAGATCATGTCGGTGTTTGTCGAGAGTATCCAGCGGTTGGCCGGATTGGATCTTCGCACGGCAACGTTGCGCGCGACCGGCTCCAAGGCTGCGAGATGCGTGCGACCTGCAAAGCGGCTGTGAACCGCAGGCCTCACACGCAACACGCGCAAGTGCCGTTTTGCCTTGTCTGTCAGCGTATCTGCAATGGCTTCTGGAAACGTCGGGAAATCGTTTGGCGTGTTGTAGTCGACAAACAGGATCTCGTCGTCAGGGCAGGAAAGGACCTCTGCCATGCAGTTCAGACTCAGCGCTGCACGCTTGTGCAGGTTGTAGCCGTGATTGTCGTTTCGACCGTAGAGAACGAGCGAAAGCACCCAACAGCCTCCAGTCAGCGCGACCCGAAGCGCAATGGCGCCGATGAGTCAGCCGGCGCAACACTTCGACGCCAGTCACCTGCTCCCGGCCGAATAAGGCGAATGCCCGGAACCGATGTGACGATGCCCCACGGATCAATAACGGTCCGCTGTTCGGGGCGGTTGACGCCGCAATTCCAGGACACCTCCGCGAACTGTGGCCAGGGAGCCATGATCACAACCGCTGAGGCTTCACCGACGGCCTCGGCGGCGGACCCGGCAACCGTGACAGTGTTGCCCAGCACGGCGCTGGAAGCCGCGTTCGCGCACGGATCGTATACGGTAACCGGATATCCGGATTTGGAGAGCAGCAATGCCAGAGTTATGGCTTGGCTTTCCTCGATGACGCTTGTCTGCGCTTTGTAAGACAGCCCGAGAATGGACACTCGCTCGCCGGGCGAGGTGGACGCTGCGACCGCCTCAGCCAGTCTTTGGATCTGGTGGTCGTTGATCTGGTCCGTAGCCTCCGCCAGGCAGCAATCGACACCGAGGGCTCTGCCCAGGGCCGCGAAGGCCTTGTTGTCGCGCGGAAAGCAAGGGCCGCCGTAGCCAACCGCGGGCTTCAGATATTTGAGACCGATCCGACTGTCCGCGCCGATGGCGCGCGTGACGACGTCGGCGTTCGCGCCGGGAAGGTGATCGCACATGTCCGCGATCATGTTGGCATACGAAATCTTGGTTGTGACGAACGTGTTCACGGAGAGCTTGCATAGCTCCGCGTTCACGAAGTTCATGCGATGGACACTCGGTCTGCTTTCAACCGTTTGTGCGTAGATCGCTTCCAGCAAGTCACCGGCCTGCGCGTCGGATTCGCCTATCAGCAGCAAATCCGGGTTGAGTATGTCGTGAATCACCGAGCCGAGTGCAATGAACTCTGGGCTATAGCAAAGCCCGAGGCTCTGGCCGACGCTGCGACCCGAGGCGCGCTCGAGCGCGGCTTGTATTGCGCCTCCCGTCGCCCCTGGCATGACCGTGCTGGTCAGCACCACCAAGTGGTAGTCCTGCTTGCGCGAGAGTGCGCGGCCGATTTTCCCGATGGCGTCAACGACGTAGCGATTTGAGAACAGCCGGTCGGCCCCAGACGGCGTGGGAACGATGATGAAGCTGACGTCGCTTTGCGCGATGGCGTCATCAAAGTCGAGGGTAGCCCGCACCCGCTGCCCTGCACGTTCCAGATACTCTTGGAGCTGCGGCTCGGTGACGGGCGCGCGACCCTCGTTGAGGGTTTGGACAAACCGTTCGTTGATATCGACGCCGATGACGTTGAAACCCTTGGCGCCAAACACAGCGACCATTGGCGATCCGAGTTTGCCCAAGCCGATGACGGAAAGGCGCGGCTTGTCGACGACCTGCATTGTTACTCCCTCGACTGATATTACTCGGCAGCCCGCCGGACGTTGCAGCCGCGCGCACGCTCCACCTGCTGGGCGATCCAGGCGTAGGTCGGTCTCAGTCCGGCTTGGAGTGGTGCGCTAGGGGCCCACCCAAGCTTCTCGCGGATGAGTCCGTTGTGCGAGGTGCGTCCGCGGACCCCCACCGGTCCTGGAATGTGCCGGATGTCGAGCGACTTGCCGGCAATGCGCGTGATGGTGCGCGCGAGCGCGTTGATGGAGACCATTTCTTCCGAGCCGATATTCACCGGCCCTTCGAAATCCGACCGCATCAGCAGCAGCGTCGCCTTGATGCACTCGTCTACGTAGAGGAACGATCGTGTCTGCGATCCATCGCCCCAGAGTTCGATCGTTGATCCATTGCGCGCTTCTGCCACCTTTCGGCAGAGCGCAGCAGGGGCCTTTTCCTTGCCCCCAGTCCAAGTCCCTTCCGGGCCGAAGACATTGTGGTAGCGGCCGATCCGGCACTCGATCCCGTGGTTGCGCTTGAACGCGAGATACAGCCTCTCGGAGAACAGCTTCTCCCATCCATATTCGGAATCCGGAGCGGCCGGGTAAGCGGACGATTCCTTGCAATTCGGATTGTCTGGGTCCCGTTGATTGCGGGCTGGGTAGATGCAGGCGGAAGACGAGTAGAAGACACGCCCGACGTTTCGCTTGTAGCAAGCATCTACGACGTTCAAGTTGATGCTCGCGGAGTTGTGCATGATGTCGGCGTCGTTATCTCCGGTGAAGACGTACCCGGCACCACCCATGTCGGCGGCGAGTTGGTAGACTTCGTCAAAGCGTCGATCGACAGCTGCCGTGCAGCTGGACGGGTTGCGCAGATCCGCGACGATGAAATCGTCGGCGGCGGTTTGGCCGAACTCTGGATATTTCAGGTCGACGCCGCGGACCCAGAATCTCTCGCGCTTGAGCGCTGTGACGAGGTGGGAACCAATAAATCCGCCCGCCCCACACACCAGAGCAGTCTTCATAATCCAAGCCCTCAAATCTGCCGGAGGAAGAATCCTTATGTGCTACTGCAACTGCCGTTGGACCTCCGCCACGATTGCATTTGCAAATCGCGTCATCGATCGCGTTTCGCGTGTCGCGGCCAAGTGCGCTGACATATGCTCGTAGAGCGCGGGGTCTTCTGCGAGTCGGCGAATTGTGTTTGCCAGAGCCCTTGGCGTCACGGCGTCGGCAACCAGTCCGGTTCTTTCGTGGAGGATCTGCTCTGGAAGAGCCCCTACCGGCGTGCCGATGACCGGCATGCAGTTCCCGTAGGCGGCGGCAAGCACGCCGGATTGACTGGCTTCGATGTAGGGAAGGACGATAGCGTCATATTCGGCCAGCAGGGGCTGAATCTCGGAATCGGCGAGCCACCGATTGCGGACGTCGGCTCCAAGCTTTCGCAACCGGCTGCGCTCGCTGCGGATATCACCGGCCCCTGCGACACCGAGATGGACGCGGATACCCTCGGCGCGGAGCAGCTCGACCGCCTGCACAAGAAGGCCTGGTCCTTTGTACTTGCTGATGCGCCCGAACAAGAGGAGCCGCAGGGGTGCGCGAGGGTCCCGCTGACGTTTCGCCTGCAACGGCCCGTAGTGGATGTCCGGGTGGAAGAGGGCCTTGATCTTGGCACGGGGTACAGCGTCGAACGCAATGAGTTTCTCGGCTACGGCACGGCTGAGGGTCACGATGCCGTCAGCCAACTGCGCTTCGCTGTTTATCCATCGGGTTAGATAGCCACGCACATCACCCGGATGACCCCGTGCGTCATGGATAGTCGTGACGAAGCGAATGCCGAGACGTTGAATTCCGGGTCGGAGCAATGGCGTCCAGACGTGCGGCATCAGATTGACGACCGCGGCAGGCCGGGTGCATTCCAGAAAGCCAAGAAGGGCATCACGGGCCCTGAGAAAATTGGCTACGGCAGCCGGAGAGGCCGGATGGGCGAAGGTGGGCAGCTTCAAGAGGTGGGGTACGTTAGCCTCAATTCCTTTGATCATCTCATTTTGTTCAGAGAGAACGAAGGTTGCCGGCTGTGCTTGGAAGCTCCGGAGGGCCCGAGCCAGTTCGAGCGTGTAGCGACCTAGGCCGCGGCGCCCGAGGTACATAAAAACGATATGAGAGGTCGCTGAGCGCCCGGGTTGCGGGCGCAATGCGGCTGCAGACGGCTCGCAACGTCGCGCCTCGTCGGCTCGGAAGCGAAACAAAGCTGGAGCACCTAAGCCTGTCGCGTGGACGCTCGCGTGCCCGAGTGAGAAGGGGACCGTGAACGCTTGGCGCCGCCCATCGCCAAAACTTGACCACGCCCTCATACGAGGTGCGCCCCCCATCGCACTCTATACACAATCGACAGGCCTCAGGATGATTGCCGCCGGCCGCCACCACCTTCGACTAAGCAATCCAAACAACGACAATCATACACTGTACAGGGAAGGTCAGTAAACGACTAATATCAAATATCGGACGTATCGCATATCACGACTTCCGCAGAGCTCCCGCATTGACTACCTGAATCGAAGTGTATCGGAATCTTCCCGGTCAATGGCCAAAGGGCAGCCGCAAGCTAGGCGAGAAATGTCATTGAGAACCTATTGGAATATGCAGTTGCCGCCGTGACGTCCTAGTATGCCCGCGGGTCACCTTTGATGAGGAAGATGTCATGCGCATCGGCGTTGCAGGTGTTGGCAGGATGGGAGCGGCCATTGCGCTTCGCCTCATGGAGACAGGCCACGCGCTGACGGTCTGGAATCGCTCGGCTGAGAAGACCAAGCCGCTAGCCAATATCGGGGCACAGGTGGCCAAAAGCCCCGCGGAGTTGGCGAGCGCTGTTGAGGCGGTCATCACGATCCTCACGAACAGTGCAGCCATGGCTGATGTTTATGATGGGCCAGCGGGGCTGCTGGCCGGCGACATCGAGGGTAAGCTCATCATAGAGATGAGTACTGTGCAGCCGCATGAAGAAGTCGCGCTGGCGGAGAAAGTGCGCGCGAGAGGTGTGGTGTTTGTCGAATGTCCGGTAGGCGGCACGGTGGGCCCGGCTCGACAAGGCAAGCTGCTCGGCGTTGCGGGCGGAACCAAGGAAGATTTCGCACGCGCAAAGCCTCTTCTCGAGCAGATGTGCCGGCGGGTAGAACACGTCGGCCCGGTCGGTGCCGGTTCGAGCATGAAGCTCGCGCTGAACCTGCCGTTGATGGTCTACTATCAGGCGCTGGGGGAATCGATCTTGCTCTGCCGCCATCTTGGTCTCGACAACAAGTGGCTGATGGAGTTCCTTTCCGACACCTCTGGGGCGCCCAATATGCTCAAGACGCGGGGACTGGCGATCGCCTCGGCGTTGGACGGCAACGACATCGGCGCCGCCAACTTCGATGTGGATCTGATCTGCAAGGACCTGCGAACCATGCTGGCGGAGGCCGGGAAGCGCGGCGCAACGCTGCCGGTGGCTCAACAGACCCTGTCGATCTACGACAAGGCCGTGGCAGACGGCTGGGGCAAGCGCGATGGCGCGTGGTTGCCCGCCTATTGGCCCACCAAATCCGGCTCTTGAGCGTTTTTCGGCCTTTGAGTGACCGTCCATTGCCGCAAGGCTGATGTGCGACCGGCACCAGCGCGGCACGTTGTGAACTGGTGCGCGCATGTGGCAATGTCGCGCTGGTTTCCCGCGCCCTGAAAGCAAGAACAAGGACAGGCTTGATGTCGAGTACCTCGCAACTGCGCAATGTAGATCCCGAAGATGAGGCGCAGTTGCTCGACACCATCGATCGCTGGGTCGCGAAGGAGGTCAAGCCCATTGCCAAGGAATACGATCACGCCGACCGCTATCCGGCCGAGACAGTCGAGCAGATGAAGGAGCTCGGATTGTTCGGTAGCACGATTTCGCAAGAATACGGCGGGCTCGGCTTGCCGGCAGGCACCTACGCCAAGATTGTCATGCGCATCTCGCGCGACTGGATGGCGGTGACCGGCATATTCAACTCGCACCTCATGCTGGCTCTGGCGATCGAGAAGTTCGGGACGGCTGACCAGAAGAAGCAATGGTTGCCAAAGCTGGCGACAGGCGAGGTGCGCGGCGGGCTTGCGCTGACCGAACCTGACGCCGGCACGGACCTGCAGGGGATACGCACAGTCGCCAAGCGGGATGGCGAGGGTTACGTCATCAACGGAAGCAAGACGTGGATATCAAACAGCATCGAGGGCAACTGCGTTGCCCTTCTGGTGAAGACCGATCCTGAGGTGCAGCCGCGGCACAAGGGCATGAGCATGTTCATCGCCCCGAAAAAAGAGGGTGTCCGCGTCGGCCGCAAGCTGGAGAAGCTCGGATACAAGTCGATCGACTCCGGCGAGCTCGTCTATGAAGACTACCGGGTTGGCAAGGATCACCTGATAGGCGGCGTCGAGGGGCAGGGCTTCTACCAGGCCACAGGCGGGTTGGAGCTTGGGCGCATCAACGTGGCGGCGCGCGGCGTCGGCGTGGCCGAGGGAGCGCTGCAACTCGCAACCGAGTATTCGCAGGTTCGCAAGACCTTCGGCAAGCCGATCTGCGAGCACCAGGCGATCCAGCTCAAGCTGGGAGAAATGGCGACGCGCGCGCGCGCGGCCCGGCTGCTGACGCTCGATGCGGCTGCAGCCTTCGATCGGGGAGAGCGCTGCGACCTGGAAGCCGGTATGGCAAAGTATTTCGCCTCTGAGGCCGCCCTCGAGAACAGCATCGAGTCGCTGCGCATCCATGGCGGCTACGGCTACTCGAAAGAGTTCGATATCGAACGCCTCTACCGCGATGCGCCGCTGATGTGCATCGGCGAGGGCACCAATGAAATGCAGCGCATGATCATCGCCAAGCAGTGGATCAAGAGGAACCCCGTATCATGAAGCCTCTGGAGGGTGTTCGCATCCTGACGGTCGAACAGTTCGGTGCTGGGCCATATGGATCGCTGTTTCTTTCGGACCTGGGGGCCGAGGTCATCAAGATCGAGAATGCCGAAACTAACGGCGATACGTCGCGCCATGTCGGCCCGCGCTTTCTCGGCGAGAACGACAGCGAATATTTTCAGACGCTGAACACCAACAAGAAGAGCATCACTCTCGACCTCAAGAGCAAGGCCGGTGTGGCGGCGCTCAAGCGACTGGTCGCGACGGCGGATGCCGTCATGAATAACCTTCGCGGCGACCAGCCGGAGAAGCTTGGTCTCGACTACAAGACCCTGAAAGCGGTGAACCCGGCCGTTGTCTGCCTGCACATCTCAGCATATGGCCGGGACAACGAACGCAAGGCTTGGCCTGGGTACGACTTTCTAATGCAGGCCGAAGCTGGGCTCATGACGCTGACAGGTGAGCCGGATGGACCGCCACAGCGGTTCGGCTCCTCGATGATCGACTTCATGACGGGGATGACAGGTGCTATCGGTCTGCTCAGCTGCATCATACGCGCACGGCAGACTGGCAAGGGGTGCGATGTCGACACCTGCCTGTTCGATGTTGCCATGCACCAGCTCTCATACCCGGGTACCTGGTACATCAACGGCGGTGCCATGCCGTCGCGGCTTGCGCGCAGCGCGCACCAGTCGCTGACACCAGTGCAGACCGTCCAAACGAAGGACGGCTGGATTTACGTCATGTGCATGAAGGACAAGTTTTGGGAGGAGCTGGCTCGGCGCATCGGCCACCCTCAGTATCTCGAAGACCCAAGGTTCGCGACGGCGGCCGCGCGTCGTGACAACCGGGGCGCGCTGACGGATGTGCTGGACGAAGCGATGAGCCTGAAGACAACCGACGAATGGCTCGGTCTCCTGCGCGGACACTTGCCGGTTGCACCGATCTATGACGTAGCACAGGCGATCGCCAATCCGTTTGTGACCGCGGCGGCTTGCGTGCAGCCGGTTCCGCACCCGGCCAGTCCGAACTTCAAGATGCTCGCCAATCCGCTCAAGATCGATGGCCAGCGTCTGGAGCTGGTACCCTGCTCGCCTCTCGGCGCGGACAATGCAGCGTTGCTCGATGTGGAGCAAGCTGCCGAGTAGATGCGCCAACACCCCGAGCGGTCAGAGGGCGTAAAAGCTCTATGCCGCGGGCCTGCTCGTGCTAGGCTTCGATCCGCGAAGCTTTGAGGAGATAGCCCATGGAAGCAATTCTTGCGCAACTGATCGGTGGTCTCGCGGGTGGTGCAGCCGGCGGCAAGATCGTCAAGGACAGCGATCTCGGCAACCTGGGCAATCTCATCGCCGGCGCAGTCGGAGGCGTCGGTGGCGGTAGCATCCTCGGTGCCCTGCTGGGGCTGGGCGGTGGCGGCGTCGACATCGGTGCGCTCGCGGGCCAGTTTGTCGGTGGCGGTGTCACCGGTGCGATCGTTCAGATCGTTGTCGGCCTTCTCGTCAACAAGGTCTTCAACAAGGGGTAGCCGCTGCGCCGGGTTCAAAATGGGGGCAATGGTCTGCCCCCGAACCGGTTTCTAGCTCACGGTTCTGGGCCGGCACGCCGTGGCCGGTAGTGGCGGCCTGGCTCCGGCAACGGCGCGGGGGTGAGATTGGCGGTGGCACCACATTGGTACCGCGCTCGCTGAGCTTGCTCAGCTCACATCGGCTACACGGTAGCCGATGCCAACCTCGGTCAGGATGAGTTTCGGGTCGTTGGGATCGACCTCGACCTTCTGCCGCAGCTGACGCACGTAGACGCGCAGATACTGTGTGTCCTCAGTGTGCGCCGGTCCCCACACGGCCGCGAGGATCTGCCGGTGCGTGACGACTTTGCCGGCGTTGCGCGCCAGGAACGCGAGCAGGTCGAACTCCTTGCGGGTGAGCTTCACATCCTGATCGGCGCGCGTGACGCGATGCCCGGCGTAGTCTATCTCCAGGTCGCCGAGCTGCGATGCGGGTGCGCCGCTCGCCCGCTCGGAGCGATGGCGCAAGGCGGCGCGGATGCGAGCCATCAGCTCGCCGACGCCAAACGGTTTGTTGACGTAGTCGTCGGCTCCCAAATCGAACGCTTCTATCTTTTCAGCTTCCCGTTCGCGCGCCGAAAGCACGATGATGGGCACGTCGGACCACGCGCGCACTTTGCGGATTACATCCTTGCCGTCGCCGTCTGGGAGACCGAGATCCAGAACGACAACGTCCGGCGCTCGAGCAGCAATGGCGCGCACGGCTTCGCCCATGCTGCCCGCCTCCGCGACCTCGTAGCCGCCGGCGACGAGGGCGGGCTTCAGGAAGCGAAGGATAGCCGGCTCGTCGTCCACAACGAGCACTCTGGGCGCCCCCGTCATTCGTGGTTCCTCTCGCGCGGGAAGCT
>CADEEC010000021.1 GCA_902826255.1 uncultured Hyphomicrobiales bacterium
GGCGAACTGTCGGGCGGCATGCAGCAGCGCGTCGGCATCGCGCGCGGCCTCGTGCACGATCCGGCGCTTCTCTTGATGGACGAGCCGTTCGCGGCACTCGATGCCATGACGCGCGAATCCATGATGGTCGAGCTGCAACGCATCTGGCAGTCGACGTCGAAATCGATCTTGTTCATCACGCATAGCATCCCCGAAGCTGTCTTCCTGTCCGATCGCATCATCGTGCTTTCGGAACGCCCCGGACGCGTGGTGCGCGAGTTCGTCGTCGATCTTCCGCGCCCGCGCACCATAGAAACGATGGCGGATGCCGCCTTTGGCGCCTACTGCACCGAGCTGCGCACCATGTTCAAGAAGCGGAGTGTGCCGTGATGGAACGCGCAAAGTCGATCGGCTTCCCGCTGATCACCCTGGCCGCGATCCTCGCCGCTTGGCAGGTTTCTGTCACATGGCTACAGGTGCCCGACTATTTGTTGCCGACGCCCCGCGCGGTTTGGAACGCGCTGTATCAGGCCTACGTCGAAGGGACCTTCTGGCCGCATTTCTTCTTCACGCTGCAGGCGACCTCCATCGGCTATCTGGCGGGGTGCAGCGCCGGCCTGCTCATGGGAGCGCTGCTGGCCGAGAGCCGCACTTTCGAGCAGTTCGTCTATCCCTACATCGTGGCCCTGCAATCGATGCCCAAGGTGGCCTTGGCGCCGCTGATCATTGTCTGGCTCGGCTTCGATCTGGCTTCCAAGGTGGTGATGGTGGCGCTGGTGTGCTTTTTTCCAGTGTTTGTGAACACCGTTGTCGGCATCCGCCAGACGAGCCCGGCGCTGCTGGATCTCATGAAGGTGTTCTCCGGCTCGCGCGCCCGCACGTTCTTCCGGGTGAAGCTCCCGGCCGCGGCCAGCCATATTTTCGCCGGCCTGCAGGTCGCCATCGTGCTCAGCCTGATCGGCGCCGTGGTGGCCGAGTTCGTCGCTTCGAGCAAAGGGCTCGGTTACCTGATCAAGGCCGCTTCGGTGAGTTTCGAGACCAACGTCATGTTCGCTGCGCTGCTCAGCCTTGCGTTGATCGGCGTCGTAGCGAGCCATCTCGTACGCTTGCTGCACCATGCCGTGGTCTTCTGGGACCGGAATGCGAGCAGTGGAAGCGTCATCGCCGAATAGCTATCGAACTTGTGACTGTCATCGGAGGAGTATGCATGTCGAAGGGTGCCAACCTGAACAAGCTGTTGCGCGAAGGAAAGCCGATCTTCGGCACCTTCTGCTCGCTGCCGGCGTTCCACACCGTTGAGCTGATTGCCTCATCGGGCTTCGACTATGTTCTGCTGGATGCCGAGCATGGTGCGACCAACCCCATGGTTGTTCACAGTCAGCTTGCAGCGCTGTCCGGCAGCAGCACGGCCGCCATGGTACGTCTGCCGTCACACGACGCCGCCGTCATCAAGCAATACCTGGACTTGGGGGTCGACGGATTGATGGTGCCGAGCGTGGATACGGCCGAGCAGGCGCAGGCCGTTGTGCGGCTGACGCAATATCCCCCGCATGGCATTCGCGGCATTGCCGGCAGCGTGCGGGCTACCAACTACACCCGCGACAAGGCTTACGCGGGGGATGCGCGCAATCGCTTCTGCCTTGCTGTCCAGATCGAAAGCCCGACCGCGGTCAAGAACCTGGATGCGATCTGCAAGGTGGACGGCGTTGACGTGCTGTTCTTCGGACCCAACGACCTTGCCGCACAATCAGGTTTGCTCGGTCAGCCGTTCCACCCCGACAATGTCAAGGTGCTGGAGGAGGGGATACGCACCGTGCGCAAGCATGGGAAGGTTGCGGGAATATTGATTGGCGAAGGCGATTGCGACAAGTATCTCAAGCTTGGAGTGCAAATGATCGTGGTGGGCTCCGAGGTCGGACTGTTCGTGCAGGCTGCCGACGGGCTCGCCTCCAGGCTTGCCGCCAAGCGCGACGTGCGCGCGGGTGCCTGAGCCGCCGATGACAACAACACGACAGGGGGCGTACAAGCCCCTTGGCAGTTCCGGGAGCTGGAAATGCTGAGCGCATCCGACAACGAGATGTTGATCAGGACCAACGCGGGGACGCCCATGGGCGATTACTTCCGCCAGTACTGGGTCCCCGTCCTGCTGTCGCGCGAGGTGCCCGAGCCCGACTCCCCTCCGGTGCGCGTTCGCATCATGGGCGAGGACCTGCTCGCATTCCGTGACAGCGAAGGAAAGGTCGGCTTGATCGAGCCGCGCTGCCCGCATCGCGGCGCCAATCTGTTCTTCGGCCGCAACGAGAAGTGCGGGATACGCTGCTCCTATCACGGCTGGAAATTCAATACCGACGGCGAGTGCATGGACGCGCCGACGATCAATCTCGACGACAATTACGAGAAGATCCGCAGCCGTATCCGCATCCTCGCCTATCCTGTTCGCGAATGGGGCGACTTCCTGTGGGCCTACATGGGCCCTAAGACGGACGAGCTGCCTAAGCTGCCGATGATGGAGTTCGCGCTTCTGCCGGAGTCTCACCGCTTTGTGTCGAAGAAGTATCAGGACTGCAACTGGGCACAGGCGGCCGAAGGCGGCCTCGATACCGCGCATTTCTCCTTCCTGCACATTCCCATCGCGGCATCGGAGGAGGACTTCAAGGCGAAGACATCGCGCGTGACGAAGGGCTACTCGGCCAACAGCATGGGCTCGGATCACATCCGCTGGATGGTGAACGACAGTCGCCCGCGCTTCACGATTGCCAAGCATGATGTCGGCTTGGTGCTCGGTGCCTCGCGCCATGCCGACAACGGACACCTTTACTGGCGCATCGCCCAGTTCCTGCTCCCAAACCACGGCTACACGCCGAGCGCGGCCAAGGGCGAGACCTATCACGGCCAGACCTGGGTGCCGATCGACGATGAGAAGTGCTGGGTCTATGTCTACTCGTGGAACCCGGAACGCCCGCTCCTGCCGGAGGAGGTGGAGAGCTACAAGAGGGGCGCGGCCGTTTACGCGGAAGTCGACGAGCACTACGTGCCGGTTCGCAATCGAGGCAACGACTACATGATCGACCGTGCCGTGCAGAAGACGGAGAACTTTACCGGCATCAAGGGCATTTCCGAGCAGGACGCCTGCATCCAGGACAGCCAGGGCCGCATCGCGGACAGGACGCGCGAGATCCTGGGGCCTACCGATGCCGGCGTTGTGCAGTTCCGCCGCCTGATGCTGGAAGGCGCACGCGATCTCCAGAAGGGCAAGCGCCCTGTTCCCGCAGTCAATGCGGAAGGTTACCGCGTGCGTGCGGGTGGTGTCGTGGCGCCGGGCACAAAGAACTTCCGCGAGGTTATGATGGACCGCTTCGGCGATCCCTACGGTCGCTTCAACGTGGAGCTGTCCGAAGAGGATATTGCGGCGCTCGTTCGGCCGCACTGACGACGCCATGCTGCAGGTCCGGGTCCTCAAGAAAACACGCGAGGCGGTTGATATTCAGTCCCTCGAGCTGGGCAGCGTGGACGGCTCCGGGCTACCTCCCTTCACACCCGGCGCGCACATAGACGTCCACGTCACCCCGAACATCATCCGCCAGTATTCATTGTTGAATGGCCCTGCCGAGACCGCGGTCTACCGCATCGCCGTTAAGCTGGAGCCGCAGTCGCGCGGCGGATCACGCCGCGTTCACGACGACATCCAGGTGGGGCAGGTGATCACGATCAGCGCCCCCCGCAACAATTTCCCGCTGCACGCGGACGCACCCTTCAGCTTGCTGTTGGCGGGCGGGATCGGGATCACGCCCATTCTCGGCATGGCGCGCCATCTTCAGGCGCAAGGCCGACCCTTCGCACTTCACTATTTCACCCGTGCGCCGGAGCACACCGCGTTTCGTGCGCTGCTGGCTGAATCGGGCATGGCCACGTCGGTCCACTTCCACGAGGGCGTCGAATTTGCGCAGGTGGAAGGCAGGCTCCATGAAATCCTGGGCGCGCGCGGCGAGGGTGCGCACCTCTACATGTGCGGCCCTAGGCCATTGATGGATCTGGTTGCTGCGTTGTCAGCATCGTGGCCATCGGACGCGGTGCATCGCGAGGATTTCTCGGCTGACCCTACCGCCCTCATGCAGGAGGGGGACACGTTTAAGGTAAAGTTGGCGCGTTCAGGCGGCACCTATGAGGTGCCTGCGGGCGAGAGCATCGTCGATGTTCTGGCCAGGCACGGCATCGAGGTCAATGTCTCTTGTCAGCAGGGCATCTGCGGCACCTGCCTGACCGCCGTGCTCGAAGGCACACCCGACCACCGCGATATGTATCTGACGGACGACGAGAAGGAGGAGGGCAAGCAGATGACGCCCTGCATCTCGCGTTCGAAGACTCCGTTGTTGGTTCTCGACCTGTAAGGAGCCCGCATATGCCAAGCGGCACTGAGACTTCGGCCGGCATCGGCAAGAACCGGCTTCTCCACACGATGGTTCGCGTGCGCGACCTCGATGCAGCGGTCGATTTCTACACCGGCAAGATGGGGATGCACGTCCTGCGCAAGCGCGAGGCGCCGGAGGGCCGCTACACCAATGTCTTCCTGGGCTATGGTTCCGAGCGCGAGATCACCGTGCTGGAACTGACCTACAACTGGGATCAGAAGGAGCCATACGAGCTCGGCGCTGCCTTCGGTCATCTCGCCATCGGCGTCGAGGATGTCTACGAGGCCTGCAAGCGTCTGGCGGCTGCGGGTGTGAAGATCACGCGCCAGCCGGGGCCGGTGCAGTTCGGCAAAACGCTGATCGCCTTCATCGAGGATCCCGACGGCCGCAAGATCGAGCTGATCCAGGAAGACACGCTGCCCTAGCGCCAGCGTCGCGGGTTGACGGCTCACGCGCCGAGATAGGCGGCTTTGACGTGGGGGTTGTTGAGCAGCTCCGCGCCCGTGCCGGTCATGATCACGCGGCCCTGGTCCAGGACATAGGCGCGGTCGGACAGTTCGAGCGCGGCGTAAGCGTTCTGCTCGACCATCACAACCGTCACGCCCTGCGCGCGGATGCTCTTGATGATTTCGAATGTGCGCTCGACGAGGTTGGGTGCGAGGCCGAGCGACGGCTCGTCGAACAGAACCAGCTTAGGCCGGGACATCAGGGCGCGCGAGATCGCCAGCATCTGCTGCTCGCCGCCTGAGAGGGTGCCGGCAGCCTGGTTGCGGCGCTCGTGCAGGATAGGGAAGCGCTCGAATAGCTTCGCCATGTCCTCGGCCACCTCTGCGCTGTCGCTGCGCAGGTACGAGCCCATTTCCAGGTTCTCCAGCACGCTCATGTAGGGGAAGACGCGGCGGCCCTCCGGGCAATGCGCGATACCGAGCTGGAGGATGCGCTTGGGGGTGGCGCGCGTGATGTCTTCACCGAGGAACGTGATGCGACCGGAGGCCGGCGGCAGCACCCCGGAGATCGATTTCAAGGTGGTGGTCTTGCCGGCGCCGTTGGCGCCGATGAGCGACACAAGCTCGCCGGCGTTGACGTCCATCGACAGCTCGCGCACGGCGGCCACTTTGCCGTAACGGCAGGTCAATCCCTCAACCTTGAGCACGGACGTACCTCTCGCCCAGGTAGGCGCGGATCACCTCAGGATTGCCCTGGATTTCGGCCGGCGACCCGTTGGCGATGATCTTCCCTTGATTGAGGCAGACGACGCGATCGGATACGCCCATCACCATTTTCATGTCGTGCTCGACCAGCAGTACGGTGATGTCGAGCTTGCGGATCTCGGCAAGGATTTTCATGAAGCTCGCCGTTTCGGAGGGGTTCATGCCTGAGACGGGCTCGTCGAGGAGCAGGAGCTTCGGCTTGGCAGCAAGCGCGATGGCGACTTCCAGCAGCCGCAGCTCACCGTAGGGAAGGGAAGAGGCGGCCCAGTCGGCACGTCCGCTGAGGCCAACGAACCCAAGGATGCGGTGCGCTTCAGCAGCCAATTCCATCTCCTCGCGCGCTACGGACGGGAGGCCGAAGATGATGGCCAGCGGCCTCTGCTTTGAAACGAGGTGAAGGCCGTGCAGCACATTGTCGAGGACGGTCTGGCCCATGAAGACGCTGGTCTTCTGGAACGTGCGCACCAGGCCGAGCTCGGCGATCTGGTTGGGCTTGAGGCCGTTCAGCAAGGTGCCCTGGTAGGTCATGGACCCACCGTTGGCCTGGATATAGCCGGTGATGGCGTTGAAGGCGGAGGTTTTGCCGGCGCCGTTCGGGCCGATCAGCGACAGGACCTCGCCCCTGTTCACTTCGAAGGTCATGCCTTCGACGGCCGTGAGGCCGCCAAAACGGATGGTGAGGTCCTTGACGATGAGTTCGGCGCTGGCTGGGGACTGGCTCACCGGCTTGCCGCCTTGGTTGTTGCCTCGGCCGGAACGTCTGGAGCGTCAGCCGCGCGGCGCGAGAGCCACCAGTCACGCACGGCCGGAACGATCCCCTGCGGCAGGAAGTAGACGACCAGGATCATCAGGACGCCGTAGACGACCCACTGCATTTCCGGCGGAACCCGGGCCGAGCGCAGGACCTCAGGCAGCAGCCCGAAGATAATGCCGCCCACAACGGGCCCCGCCAGCGTGCCTTTGCCACCGCTGATAACCATGATGACCATGGTCACCGTATAGATGAACAGGAATACGTCGGGATCGACGATGCGGACGTAGTGGGCGTAGAGGGTGCCCGCGGCACCCGCCATGGCGGCGGAGACGACGGTCGCCAGCACCAGATAGCGTGTCACGTCGACGCCGACGGAGGACGCGAGCGGCTCGTTCTCGCGCAGCGCAATCATGGCGCGTCCGGCGCGCGATTTCACCAGCCGGCGAATGATGATGTAGCAGAGGATGCCGACGGCGAGCACGAGGTAGTAGTTCGCTGGCTTGCGCAGGAACGCCACCTCGAACACCTCGGGGATGCCAAGACGCAGGTAGGGAATGTTGTTGAGGGCCATGGGGCCCTGGGTGAGCTCGACCCAGTTGAGGGCCACGAGCCGGATCACCTCGGCGAAGCTGATGGTGACGATGACGAAGTAGGCCCCGCGCACCTTGAAGGCGAGACGGCCGATCGCCCAGCCGAACAGTCCGGCCACCACGGTGCCGAGCAGCATGCCGAACCAGACCGGCTTCGGATCAGCTGAAACCTGCCAATCCGGCAGCAGGTGCACGGAGAAGCCGAGTGTGGTGAGGCTCGAGACGTAGGCGCCGATACCGAAGAAGGCAACATGGCCGAGGCTGAGCTGGCCGGTGTAGCCGAGCAGCAGGTTGAGGCTCATGGCGGCGATCACGAAGATGCCGGTCATGATCAGCACGTGCAGAATGTAGAGGTTGTCCAGCCACAGCGGAACGGAGGCCAGGAACAGCAGCCAGGCGAGGGTCAGGCCGCGCTTCACCCGATGCGCTCCTTCTGAGCGAACAGTCCCGTCGGCTTGACGAGCAGGATGATAATGATGAGCAGGAAGCCCATGGCGTCGCGGTAGCCGGACGAGACGTAGCCGGCGCCCAGCTCCTCCATGAAGGCGAGGATAAAGCCGCCGATGGTCGCGCCCGGGATGCTGCCGAGGCCGCCGAGGATGACGATGGCGAAGGCCTTGAGCGAGGCGAGGTCACCCATCGTGGGGTACACGACGAACACGGGGCCCAGCAGCGCGCCGGCCGCAGCCGCCAGGCCAGAGCCCAGGGCGAATGTCGCGGTATAGATGCGGTTGATGTCGACGCCCATCAGTGCGGCGGTGTCGCGGTCCTGAAAGGTCGCGCGCATCGCCTTGCCGAGGCGGGTGCGGTTGATGATGACGTAGGTAGCGCCGATCAACGCCAGCGCGACGATGAACACGAACAGCCGGTTCCATGACACCGACACGGAGCCGAGCACCAAAGGAGACGTCGGAAAGGGTGAGTCGATCGACTTGGCAACGCCGGTCCAGGTGAGCTGCTGCGTGTTCTGCAGCGCGATCCATGCGCCGATCATGATCAGCATGGTCGTGTCGATGTCGGCGCCACGCATCTTCCTGAGCAGCACGAACTCCATCAAGGCGCCGAGCATGACGCCAAGGAGAACAGCCAGGGGAAGAGCGAGATAGAAGTTCGTCCCCAGTACCATCACCCACAGGTACATCATGTAGGCGCCGAAGGCGTAGAGCTCGCCATGGGCGAAGTTCACCACGCGCATGATGCCGAAGATGAGCGTCAGCCCAATCCCGAGCAGCGCATAGGTGCCGCCCAGGATGAGTGCGTTCAAGACGTGCTGAAGGAACTGGTCCACCAGGGCCTGGTGCTTGAGATTTGGAGGAAACCGCTCCCCGCGACGGGGGAGCGGCAGTTGATTGGGCTATTGGCGCGTGACCTTGCCACCGGCGATCTTGACCAGGTAGACGCTCGGCACGTTCTGCGCGCTTTCCTTGCCGGCGGGACCCTGTTTGATGAAGGCGATGTCGCCGTTGATGCCCTTGACCTTCACGTTCCAGAGCGCCTTGCGGATCGCTTCGGGTTCGGCCTTGCCTGCGGCCTTGATTGCGGCCGTGATGGTATAAATGCCATCCCATCCGCGGAAGCCTTCGGTCAAACCACCGACATGATACTTTTTCTCGTTCCAGAGCGAAACGAACCGCTTGGCGATGTCTGGGTTCTTCACGGCCTCGGGGAACCACGGCGTGAAGAACACCAAATGATAGGAGTCGTTGGCAGCATCACCGGCCTGCTGGATCAGCTGGTCGGGCGAGTTGGAACCGCCCGTGGTGATGATGCGCGCCTTCACCTGCTGGTCCTTCGCCTGCTTGAGGATCAGGGTGATCTGCTCGACCGCGGTCGTAACGAACAGCGTGTCGCTGCCCGACGCCTTGATCTTTGCAAGCTGTGCGGAGAAGTCGGTCGCCTTCGGATCCATCGTCTCCATGACGCCGACCTGAACGCCCGCCGCCTTGGCGGCCGCGGAGAACTCCTTGGAGGCGCCAAGCCCGAAATCGTTGTTGGTGGCGAGGAAGTCTGCCTTCTTGATGTTCATCTTCTTGAACAGCGGTGAGAAGGCTTTCGCTTCCATCTCCGACGTCGGGCTGATGCGGAAGATGAAGGGATTGCCCGAGGTGGTGATCTTGCCGGACGAGGAGGTCTCGACCAGCATCGGCACCTTGTACTCTTCGAGCTTCGGCATGACGGCCAGCGTTAGCGTCGAGCTCCAGGCGCCCAGCATAACCGGCACCTTCTCGCGCGTGATGAGCTTCTCGGCGGTGGAGACGGCTTCCGTCGGGTTGGACTTGTTGTCCTCGACGATGAGCTGGATCTTCTTGCCGAGCACGCCGCCGGCAGCGTTGATTTGCTCCTCGGCGATCTTGGCGCCTTGTGTCACGTAGTTGCCGGAGGCGGCAAACGCGCCCGTCAGCGGCTGGGTGACGCCGATCTTAATCGTGTCTTGCGCAGAGGCGGTGGCGGCGAGGAGCGTCGCTCCCAGCACGGCCAGTGCCGTTTTCAATGTACGAAACATCATACCGATCTTCCCTTCGATGAGACGCATTCGTCGGATGGCGCTGCCGCTTCGCGAGAGACCCGACGGCTTATTTGTTCCAATGTTGGAAACACCATCACAGTGGAGCCTAGGTGAGCGTCAGCTCTGTTACAAGCGGCTGGACGGGGTTTTACGCTCCCGCAAAGCATGTTTTCTCAACCGCGCCTATTTATTGAGCCTGGGGATGATTTCGTGAGCAATGGCCTCGACCTGCTCCTTCTCGTATTTGTACGGAACGAAGATGATGCGATCGACCCCGGCCTCGAGGTGAGGCTTTAGCTGCTCGACGCATTCCTCCGGCGTACCCATGATCGCGCTGTCCATGGTCGACTCCGACCACGAGGCGTAGTCCCATTCTGTCTGCAGCCAATGCTTCATCGGCGCTTCGATCTTGTTGCGCGGCCCGATGCAGATAGGCAGCTGGTTGGTTGAGGTGAGTTCCGCAGGGTTGCGGCCCGCCTCCTCGGCGAAGGCGACGATCTTCGCCCAGGACTTCTTGAAGCTTTCAGGCGTGTAGTAGTAGGTGAGCCAGCCGTCGCCCTTGGTGGCCGCGCGCTTCAACACCGCATCGACGTAGCCGCCGATCAGGATGGGCGGATGCGGCTTCTGCACGGGCTTCGGGTAGAGAACGGCACCGCGCAGGTTGTAGGGCAGATATTCACCGTCGACCCGCGGCTCGGTCCATAGCCGCTTCAGGATCTCCAGATCCCGCTCCATGATCTTGCCGCGCTTGGTGAAGTCGACACCTAGCGAGTCGAACTCGCGCTTGTACCAGCCGACGGCGGCGCCCAGCAGCAAGCGGCCGTTCGAGACGTGGTCGATGGTGGCCAGTTCCTTGGCCAGCAGCACGGGATTGCGCACAGGCATCACCAGAATGCCCGTGCCGACCTTGATTTTCTTGGTACGGGCGGCGATCGCCGTGAGGATGATCAGGGCTTCGTGGATCGGAAAATTGGGCTCGACGCCGAGCAGGATGTGGTCCCAGGCCCAGAGCGACTCGTAACCCAGCTCCTCCATGCGCACGCCGTAGTCGATCAGCTCCGTCGCGCTCGGCATCTCGGGATACTTGGTGAAGTTCCGCATCGCGATGCCGAACTCAGTTTTCTTTTTCTTGCTCATGCTGGTGTCCTTGTGCGTCGCGCTTGCGAAGGGAGGCGTTCGGTCAGGCGGTAAAGCGGCGGTCGGGGTCGAGGTGGCGGAGCGTGGCCAGCTCCTCCTTGGTCGGCGGCGTAATGGCCTCCACCTTTTTGTCGAACAGCAGCTTGAACCCCGTATTTTCCTGCACCTGCTCCTTTGTGACGCCGTGCTGGAGGGCCAGCACCTTCATCTCGCGCGTGTCCTCGTCGAAGCCCATCAGGGCGAGGTCTGTCACGACGCGCCACAGGCCGCCTTCGGGCAGGCCGGCCTCGGCACGCGAACGGCGGCCCTTCACCCAGCCGGGCGAGGTGATGAAGTCGACGTCGGCGACGAAGCGGCGCTTCTCGTGCTTCATGGCCACGATCATGTTGGTGAGCGAGGAAATGTCGTTGCCGCCGCCCGTGCCCGGCAGACGGGTCTTGGGATTGTCGGCATCGCCGATGAAGGACGAGTTGAGGTTGCCGAAGCGGTCGATCTGGGCGCCGCCCATGAAGCCGATGTCGACGTAGCCGCGCTGCAGGAGCAGCAGCACATCGGTGATCGGCAGCAGCATGTTGGCGCTGCGCGTGCAACGCTGCTCGTTGGTGGACGGCGGCAGCTCGCCCGGAACGATGCGCGGGCCGATGGTGCCGCCCTCGAACAGGATGGTGAGGTGCGGGGCAAACTGGTGTTGCGCCAGCGTCGCCGCCAGCAACGGCACGCCGATGCCGGCAAACACGATCTGGCCGTCCTTGAGCAGGCGCGAGGCCATCACGCACAGCAGCTCGGAGGCGGTATAGGTCGCGTCGGCGGATTGATGCTTAGTCATTGTGAACACTCCTGCCACGTCGGCATGCGTCGAGGACGGCGTCCATGCCGAGTTGAGAGAGATAGTCGGACCAAGACTTCGGCTCGTAGTAGTAGCGCTGGAGGTAATCCGCTGCGCCCTTGATCGGATCCTTGGAGGTGATGGCGGCGTACTCGTCGAGGTGGGTGAAGAACGGCTCGTACACACCGTAGCACTCATGCGGCGCGCAGCCGATGGGCGCTTCGACGACGGCCTCGACGGTGAAGAAGGGGATGCGCGTCTGGTCTGGCGCGCGGCGGATCTGCTCGTTGGAGACGATGCGCTCGGTCGTCAGGATCACGCGCTTGGCGGCCATGCACAGGTCGAGATCCATGAACTGCAGCCCGTCGAGCTGCGCGTTGCCGTAAGGATCGCAGCGCTGCACGTGGATCAGCGCGACATCTGGATTGAGCGCGGGCAGCAGGCCGAGTTCCTCGCCAGTGAATGGGCAGGTCATCGTCTTGAAATCGCTGCCGAGTCGCTTGCCGACGTCGGAGCCCAGCATGGTGCGGGAAGGCATGAACGGGATGCCCATGGCGCCGGCGCGGTAGCGCAGGCCGATCGACATATGGCTCCACTCGTCGAAGACCGCGATCTTGTTCTCGGTGTAGTGGCGCATGATCTTGGAGACGCCCCAGATCAGGCCCTGGCTGAACCAGCTTGTCTCGACACGGCGGCTGGCGCCGCCGGCCAGCAGCAAGTCCGTTTCCGTGGACGCGATGGAACGCGAGATGGTGAGATCCTTCTTCTTGGCGCGGATGAGCGCCCAGATCATCGCCATTGGCGTGCGGGAGAGGTGGCAGCCGCCGAGCGCGACATGATCGCCGTTCTTGACGAGCTTTGCCGCTTCTTCCAGCGACATCACCTTTTCGCGCAGGCCGCGGTCGCGCTCCAGCGTCTCCTTGCGGAGCTGGCCGTAGGGCTCAACCAAAGCATCCTTGCTCATGCGGGCGATGTCTCCCTGATCCTCATGCGGCTTGCGCCATGCCGCTGTCGCGGTTGAATGCCGTTATCATTTCGTCCCACTGCGGAACAAGGGCATGCAGGCCCTTCCAGAAATCCTGACGCCGGCGGCGATCGAAATCGGCGAGCTCGATACCCTGCTGCTCGACCCACGTGAAATAGCCGAGGTTGAAGATGCGGTCGCGCTCACGCTCTGTCGCCTCCAGCACAAATTCTGTTCCGGCACCGAGAAGATGCTCGCCGGTCAACTCGGCGGCGAGCGCCTCGGTCATGGTGCCTTGGTTGTGGCGACGCTTCAGGTAGCGCGTGAGCTCGCTGCGATAAAGCTCGTGGCCGTCGGTAGCGACGGTGATAACGACGTCGTCCGACGTCAGCTTGGCCTGTTTGGCGAGCTTGATGGCGCCAAGCACGTTGGCGATCGACGATAGGCCGAGCCAGTCGAGCAGCTTGGCCTTCTCGGGTGTAAGACCAAGGCGGCGGGCGAGATAAGCGCGGCCTTCGTCCGTGTTGAACACGGCGCTCAGGCCGTCGGTCGCCTTGTCGCTGATGCCGATCACGTAGTCGGTGTTGGTAACGTTGTGAATCAGGGGCACGTGCTTGTCGCCGATGCCCTGGATGTTGTGGTCGCCGTAGCCGTTGTTGAGCAGCGTCGGGCATTCGACAGCTTCGACGACAGCGATCCTGGTGCCGTGCCGCTCCTTCAACCAGTCGCCGGCGGCCAGCGTGCCGCCCGATCCGCTGGCGGAGACGAAGCCGGCAAGACGCAGGTTCGGCGACGACTTGCGCACCGTCTCAAAAATGCGCTCGAGCGCCGAGCCGGTGCAGCGCCAGTGCACGAGATAATTGCCGAACTCACTGAACTGGTTGACGATTTCGTTGGCTGGGTCGCGCTCAAGCTCGGCGCACTTGTCGTAGATTTCCTTGACGTTGGACTCGGTGCCATGGGTGCGGACGATGTCTTCGTCGGCCGATGTCACCCATTTGGCGAGCCAGTCGAAGCGCTCCTGGCTCATGCCGGCGGGCAGCACGGCGACGCCGCGGCAGCCGAGGATGCGCGAGATGGCAACGCCGCCGCGGCAGTAGTTGCCGGTCGACGGCCACACCGCGCGCTGCGTGGTCGGATCGAAACGGCCGGCAGCAAGCCGCGGCGCGAGACAGGCGTAGGCCGCCAGTACCTTGTGGGCGCGGATCATCGGGAAGGTCGCGCCAACGCCGAGCACGATGCGCGCCTTGACGCCGGTCAAGCTCTCGGGAAGCTCGATATAGGCCGGCACGTCAGCCTGCTCGGTGCGGTTCCAGCTGTTGTACCAATTCACCCGGTAGAGGTTGGCGGCGAGGGCCGCGTCGGGATCGACCCCAGCGAGCGCGGCGCGCGTTGAGGCAGGAGCTGAGTGGGGCTCGGCAAGCTCGGTGAAGGTTGGAAGGCGGACACCCTTCTCGCGCAGACGCGCCACGGCCCGCGCACGCACGGAGGCATTGTCGACACGAACCGGAAAATCGAATGGACTGGCCAAGGCGCCTGCTTTCCCTGAGCAAGGGCGTGGACGCCCCATATTGTTTCTATTGTTCTATACTTAGAACCACTATCCCCCGGCCCGCGTTTCTGATCAAGGCGGATTTGTTCAAGCCGATCGAGATGCCTCTGGATGAAGCACCGGCCCACGGTTCGGGCGGCCGTAGAGTGTGCTGCGCTGCAACGGGATACGGCCGGCCTGTTGGATGATGTTTTCCATATGTTCGGCACCGACTTCCTGGCCATGCACGGCGCCGGCCGCGCGGGTGATGGACTCGTCCATGAGCACGCCGCCCATGTCGTTGGCGCCGGCATCGAGGCACAATGCAGCGCCGTCGGGCCCCATCTTCACCCAGGAGGCCTGTACGCGGACGATGAGAGGGTCGAGGACCAGGCGGCCGACGGCGTGCATCAGCATGGCCTCGCGGAAAGTCGGTCCCTTGCGCGCATGGCCGCGCAGGTAGATCGGCGCTTCCATGTGGACGAAGGCAAGCGGCACGAACTCGGTGAAGCCACCCGTGCGCGCCTGCAGGTCGCGGATGCGCAGGAGATGGCGTGCCCAGTGACGGTAACCGTCGATGTGGCCGAACATGATGGTGGCTGTGCTTTTGAGGCCGACAGCGTGCGCGGCTTCCATCACGTCGAGCCACTGCTCGGTCGAGATCTTGTCGGGGCAGAGGACGGCGCGCACCTCGTCATCGAGGATCTCGGCTGCCGTACCGGGCAGGCTGCCCAGGCCGGCCGCCTTGAGGCCGGCGAGATAGGTGCGCAGCGGTTGCCCCAGCGTGCTTGCGCCATTCCAGACCTCGAGCGGCGAGAAGGCGTGCACGTGGATATCCGGTGCAGCCAGCTTCACCGCCTCGACGATCGCGCGATAGGTGTGGCCGGTGTAGCCGGGACGGATGCCACCTTGCAGGCAAACCTCGGTGGCGCCGCGCTCCCATGCCTCTTGCGTTCGCTTCGCCACTTCCTCGAGGCCGAGATCGTAGGGCTTCTCGCGCTCGGCGAAACTGTGCCGGCCCTTGGAGAAGGCGCAGAACTTGCAGCCGTAGGTGCAGATGTTGGTGTAGTTGATGTTGCGGTTGACGACGTAGGTGACGACATCGCCCACCCGCTCCGCACGCAGCGCATCGGCGGCACGGCAGACGGCCGTGAAGTCGGCGCCGCGGGCGTTGAAGAGGGTGACGATATCTTTCTCCGAAAGGCGCTCGCCGCTGCCGGCCTGGGCCAGGATGTCCAGTACGGCCGGGGAGGCGCCGGAGCCTGAACGGACGCGCGCAACGTGTGCTGCAGGTGGCCGGTCGCCGGCACCGGGGGACCATGCGTCCTCGCGCGCATAACCCGCGGTGTCGCGCTGGCGAAGCACAGGGGTACGCAGGGCCGGATCGAGCCATGGGCTCTCGGCTGTAGTGCGCGGCGTGTCGGGTAAGTATTCGGGATAGATGGCCAGGCGCTCGACGAGCGTGCGGCCAGCGGCCTCGGTGGCGCGTTCCAGATCGCGCAGATGCGGCCAGGGCGCCTCGGGGTTTACATGATCCGGCGTAACCGGCGAGACGCCGCCCCAGTCATTGATGCCGGCGCGCACGAGCTGGGCCAGCGCGGCCGGCTGCAGGTTGGGCGGCGCCTGGATGTTCATGGCGGGACCCAGGACGATACGCGCCACGGCGATGGTCCACAGATGATCGTCCAGCGACGGCTCGACGGCGCCCGCCATGCGTGTGCCGGGCTTGGCGCGGAAGTTCTGGATGATCACTTCCTGGATGTGGCCATAGCGGTCGTGCAGATCGCGAATGGCGAGCAGCGACTCGATGCGCTCGGCGTGCGTCTCGCCGATGCCGATTAGGATGCCGGTGGTGAAAGGCACGCCAGCGCGGCCCGCGGCTTCCAGAGTGGCAAGACGGACTGCCGGGACTTTATCCGGGGAGCCGAAGTGCGGGCCGCCGCGCTCGGAGAGGCGTTGCGACGCGGTTTCCAGCATGATGCCCTGCGAGGCGGAAACCACCTTCAGGCGGCGCAGCCAAGATTCGTCCATCACGCCGGGATTGAGGTGTGGCAGCAGCCCGGTCTCGCGCAGAACTAGACCCGCACTCTTTTCCAGATACTCGAGCGTGGAGGCGGCGCCGAGCGCTGCGAGCGCGTCGCGGGCGGCGGTGTAGCGATCCTCCGGCTGGTCGCCCAGCGTAAACAGGGCTTCCTTGCAGCCTGCAGCCGCACCGGCGCGGGCAATGTCGAGAATGGCCTCGGGCGAGAGGAAATGCGGTTCCGATTTCGAGGGCGCGCGGGCGAAGGTGCAGTAGTGGCAGACGTCGCGACAAAGACGCGTCAGCGGGATGAACACCTTCTTGGAGAAGCTGACCGTGCGGCCGTGGCCGGCGAGGCAGAGCTTCTCCGCCAGGGCCATCAGGCGCGGCAGGTCCGTGCAGTTGGCAAGCGCAAGCGCTTCGCCGCGCGAGACGGGCTGGCCCGCTTCTGCCGCGTCGAGCGCGTCATCGATGGAGGAAAGCGTCGTCATGGGCCTTGCACGATTGCCTTGAAGGTATTTGCGCTGTGCGCGTGGAGAAAGGCATAGCGCGGATCGTTGCCCTTGGCTGCCATCAAGCGCATCAGGTCGCCCGGATCGTCCACATCCATGGCTATGCCGGGAAGCTCGATCACGTTGCAGGGAAGCCCGCGCTCTGCCGCGAGGGATCGATGGCGCAGCAGGCTGCCGGGTCCGAAGCTCGGCTCGAACGCATCGGGCGGCGTCACAAGGATGGCGTTGGTGCCCTCGCCCTCGCGGTTGGGAACAAAAGCGACGCGCGGAGAGTCCGTTATGAGAGCTTGCGCGACGAGCGCCCGAACCTCGTGGGCGGTCATGAGCGGCGCGTCGGCGGGCAGCGTCACGGCGTGTGCGGCGCCTTTTGCCCGCGCTGCGGCAAAGCCTGCGGCGACAGCGGCGCTGTGGCCCCGGCGTTCAGCCTCCTTCAAGACCTTGGCCCCGATGCTGCCGGCGATCTGAGCGACGTGCTCGTCGGGCGTGACGACCAGCACAGTGCTGATCTCTTCGATCTGCTGCAACACCGCAATCACGTCCTCGAACATGATGAGCATGAGTTGGTCGCGCGCGCACTGCGGGAGGGCCGGCGCGAGGCGCTGCTTGACGTGGCCCAATGTCTTGACAGGGACGACAGCCCAGATCGAACCGCTCATCGTGCCCCCGCTTGCAGCTTGACCCCACGCTGGCTTGCAAGTTTCGCGCAGAAGGCGAGGCAGAATTTGGCGAGGTCGATTCTGTCCGCAAGCGTGTGCATCACGGTGTTGGTCACGGTGGTTGCGAGTGGCAGCGCTGGCGCGGCGGCTTCATCGGTCTTGTCGATTACGAGGCCATCGAGAATGCCAACGTAATGCTCTGCAATTGTGCGAATGTCCGGCGACAGACCGAGCTCGGCCATGATCTTTGCAGTAGGGCCTTTCAGCGCACGGCCGCCGATGATTGGCGTAACAGCGACGATGGGGGCGCCGCTGGCGCGCAGCGCTTCCCGCATGCCTGGCACGGCGAGGATCGGATCGATGCTGAGCCAGGGATTTGACGGGCATATGACGATGCCGGCGAGATCAGGCCGGGACAAAGCGCTGACGATCTGCGGCGTCACGCGGGCTGCGTCCGCGCCGTCGTAGCGGATGTGCTGCACGACGGGCTGACAGCGGTCGCGCACGAAATATTCCTGGAATGCGAGCGTGCCGGCGTCGCTGTCCACGACCGTGCGCACGGGCGTGTCGGCCATGGGCAGCACGCGGGCAGAAATGCCGAAGGCGCGGGCAAGATGGGCGGTGATCGCGGTCAACGTCTCGCCAGCGTGCAGACGCCGCGTACGCTCGACGTGAGTGGCGAGATCTTTGTCGCCGAGATTGAACCATGTGGGGCCGCCGAGCGCGGCCGTGGATTCCATGAAGTTCCAGGTCTCGTCGCGGCGTCCCCAACCGGTCTCGGGGTTGACGAGATCGGCGAGCGTGTAGAGCGTGGTATCGACGTCCGGCGAGATCGCGAGCCCGAGATGCTCGAAATCGTCGCCGGTGTTGTTGATGACGGTGAGCTTCTCGCCGAGCAGGTGCGAGAGGCCGAGCGACAGTTTGGCGCCGCCGATGCCGCCGGAGAGCGCCACATACGTCGATGCGCCGTTGCTGCTCATCGGAACAGGTCCTGATGGCGGGGACGCACGAGGGCGCGGGCGGGCGATGGGGGTGCCGTCCAGGTGAGGCCGCGAACGACCGCGGCCGGACGGCCTTCGGCGGCCTCGCCCATGACGAGCACGGCGGCCGCCGCGACCGCGTCGGCGAAACCCGTTTCGGTGACTTCTAGCGGGCGGCCGCTCAGGTCCTTCTCGCCGCGGCGATCGTGCAGGGCGGGGACGCCGGCTGCGCCGATGGCGAGGCCGACGGTGCCGAGGCGCCAGGCCCGGCCGGCGCTGTCGGAGATGACCACCCCGATGTCGGCTTTGAAGTGCGCGTCCAGGCGCTGCTTGATGCGGCGCGCGCTGTCGTCGGGATCGAGCGGCAGCAGGAGCACGCGCTGTCCGCGGTCGTTGGCATCGAGATTGGATTGGTCGATGCCGGCGTTGGCGATGACGAGGCCGTGCCGCGTCTCGACGATCAGCACGTTCGGCCGCGCGCGCACAACTTCGCTCGCCTCGGACAGGATGGCCTCGACGAGATGGACATCCTTTTCCGTGGCGGCTGCGATCTCTTGAGCGTGGACACTAGGTGAAAGCCTGGCGAGGTCGAGGTAGCGGCCTTCGGCCTTGGAGACGATTTTCTGCGTGACGACCAGGACATCTTGCGCGCGCGGCGTGAGAGATGCGGCTTCGAGAGCGGCGATCAGCAACGTGGGAAGGTCGTCGCCCGGGCGCACCTGGGGTATGCCGCCGAGCGGCTTAATGGTGAGCTCACTGTCCACCAGGGCTGTCTAGTCCGTAGCGATACCGGTAATGCGGATGCCGGCGCCGTCGACCTTGTAGTTGCGATTGATGCCGATGAGGACCGAAGTCAGCGCCTCGGCCGCAACGGAGTTGGCAAGTGGCCCTGCGTGCACACCGCGCAGGCCGGCGGCCTTGGCGAGGTCCGCCACGATGGCGCGATCCTTGGGCTCGTCGCCGAAGATGAGGACGTCGCAGTCGATGTCGATGTCCTGCTGCAGCTTGTGGCCGGCGACGTTGTGGAAGGCGGACACGAGGCGCACGCCGTCGCCGAGGCGGCGCTGGGCGGCCAGGGCTGCGGAGGTCTCGGCAGGGAGCTGCACGCGCGCCACCTTGGGCGGGACGAGCGGCACCGTGGTGTCGACGACCAGCTTGCCCGCGATGTGCGGCTTGATCTCGTCTATGATTTGCGCGTGGGTGGCCCACGGCACGGTCAGGATGACGATTTCGGCAGATTTCGCGGCATCTGCGTTGGAGGCGCCGGTGGCGCCCGGAAACGCGCGGGCCGCCTCGGCGGCCTTGGCTGCGTCGCGCGAGCCGATCACGACGGGAAATCCCGCTTTCGCCCAGCGCCCTGCGAGGCCGGAGCCGAGCGTGCCGGTACCGCCGATGACGGCCAGTGTGGGCTTGCTGCTGCTCACGACAGCTTCATCTCCGTCAACGGGACGTTCTTGATGCCGGCGGCGGCTAGCCCGTCAGCGATGGCGCGGGCGACGGCAACGCCGGTGGCTTCGTCACCGTGGACGCACAGGGTGTGTACGTCGATTTTGATCTTCTTACCACTGCGCGAGATGATCTCGCCGTCGCCGGCCATGCGCACGGCCTGCTCGGCAGCCGCCTTGGGGTCCTTCAGGACGACGCCCGGGTTGACACGCGAGGAAAGATTGCCGTCATCGTCGTAGAGGCGGTCCGGGAAGCTTTCGCGCGCGAGCGGCAGGCCGAGCCTCACGGCGGCCTTCTCCATCTCCGAGCCGTACAAGGCGACATAGATGATTTTTGGATCGACCGTCTTGATGGCGCGGCCGATGGCCATGGCATAGCCCTCGTCCTCGGCGGACATGTTGTTCAGGGCGCCGTGCGGCTTGAGGTGCGTGACCTTGAGGCCGGCGTAGCTCGCCATGGCCTGCAGGGCGCCGATCTGGTAGGCGACCATGTACTCAAGGTCGACCGGCCGCATCTGGATGCGGCGGCGACCGAAGCCCCACAAATCGTTGAAGCCGGGATGCACGCCGACGCTGACGCCCTCCTGCTTCGCCAGCATGCAGAGCCGGTGCATGCTGTTGGGATCTCCGGCATGGAACCCACAGGCGACGCTGGCGGATTTGATGATCTTCATGAGCTCGGCATCATTGCCGATGTTATAAGCGCCCCACCCTTCGGCGATGTCGGCATTGAGATTGATGGTTTTGCTCATTGCAATCCTACGCTCCGGCTGATCAGACCTATATGGTACTATTTATAGGAAGACCATACAATCTCGCCTATGGCCGACACCATGACCGAAAAAAGACGGGATGCACAAGCGCCGCGCTTCCTGGCCTGCGGCGATACGGCTTTGTGCATCGAATTCGGGGATCAGATCGATCGTGAGGTCAGCGCGCGGGTGCTGGCCCTGGCCGATCGGATACAGGCTGCCGGAATCGCCGGTGTCGTGGAGCTGGTGCCCACTTTCCGGTCACTGCTCGTGCATTACGATCCGTCCGTGGGCAGTCAGTCCGACCTCAGGGCGGCACTCGCGCCCCTGGTCGTCGACCTGGGTGCGGCGCAGGGTGCGAGCCGGAGGTGGAGGCTGCCGGCCTGCTACGACACCAGCGTCGCGCCCGATCTGGACGAGGTGGCTTCGCGCACGGGGCTGTCAGTGCAGCAGGTGATCGAGCGGCACAGTGCGGTGACTTATCACGTCTATATGCTGGGCTTTCTGCCCGGCTATCCCTATCTCGGCGACTTGCCGCCGGAGCTCGCTTTACCGCGCCGCGAGAACCCGCGCACGCGCGTGCCGCCGGGCTCGATCGCTATCGCAACCACGATGACCGCGGTTTATCCGCTCGAATCTCCCGGCGGCTGGCACCTCATCGGCCGGACGCCGGTGGCGCTATGGGATGTGCGGCGCGACCCGCCGGTGCTGCTCAGCGCCGGAGACAAGATCGAGTTCTCGCCGATCTCTGTGCGGGAATACGAGGAAATGGCGGCAAGAGCGGTAGCGGGTACGCTAACGATTGCCCCGGAAGGCCAAGGGGTGGTGTCGTAGATGCCGGCGCTCAAGGTCATCTCTCCCGGGCTGATGACGACGTTGCAGGATCTCGGCCGGCGCGGCTACCAGCGGCTGGGGATTCCCGTCTCAGGTGCCCTCGACGAGATCAGCCTGCGTGCAGCCAATCTGATCGCCGGCAACCCGGCAGCAATCGGCGCACTGGAGATCGCCTACCAGGGCCCGACCCTGGAGGTGGAAGCAGAGAGCGTGCGCGTCGCCTATGCCGGCGGGGGGGCGGCCGTGGAGGTCTTGTCGAGCGCCGGAGCCGCGGAAGCGAGGCGCCTGCCGCCGTTGCAAAGCGTGCGCCTGACGAAGGGACAGGTCGTCCGCATCGGTGCGCTGTCGGGGAGCCCGATCGGCTATCTCGCCGTAGAGGGCGGGTTCGATGTACCGTTGGCGCTCGGCAGCCAATCGACCTACATGCGCGGCGGTCTTGGCGGATTTGCCGGCCGGGCCTTGCGATCCGGCGACCTTCTTGGCCTCAAGCGGCCGCAGGCCGACGCCCGTGATGAGCGCATGCTGGCCTCCGTCGACCTGACGCCCCCGAAGCGCATCCGGGTCGTGTTCGGGCCGCAGGACGACTATTTCACCGCCAAGGGGAAGCATACGCTCGGCGAGAGCGAATACACGGTGACGCCCGCTTCCGACCGCATGGGCATGCGGCTCGATGGGCCACCCTTGGAGCACGCCAAGGGCTATAACATCGTCTCGGACGGGATATCGCCGGGCTCCATACAAGTGCCCGGAAACGGCGTGCCGATCGTGCTGCTGGCGGACCGGCAGACGACCGGCGGCTACCCCAAGATCGCCACCGTTATCTCTGCCGACATGCCGGCGTTGGGCCGCCTCGCGCCGGGGGCTAAGGTTGCGTTCGAAGCTGTGGACATCGCCGCCGCCGAGGCCGCCCACCGGCAGTTCCGGGACGGGCTCGAGCGGATGGCGAAAAGCGTCGCGTCCGTGCGCCCGGCGGCGGCTGTCGACGAAAGCAAGCTGCTAGGGTCGAACCTGGTCAGCGGAGTGGTGAGTGCCTGGAACTGGCAAGAAGTGGATGTCTGATGATCGGGCACTTCTGCTTGACCAATAGGCACATCTGCGGGTTACAACGCGGGCCACATACCGGGGAACGGAATGGGTAAGGACCGCCGCATGGCCAGCAGTGCACGCAAGGCGACAGCCTTCCAGACAGCAGACAGCCGGGTGCCGCGATACCTTCAGGTGGCGTCCGTGCTGCGGCGGCGCATCCGCGACGCACAATGGGCCGTGGGCGACAGGATCGCCACGCTCGAGGAGCTGGAGAAGGAATTCAACGTGGCGCGCGTGACGGTGCGCCAGGCCATCGAGCTTTTGCAGAGCGAAGGGCTTGTGAAATCCTACCAGGGCCGCGGCACGTTCGTGACGAAGACGGTCGAAAGCGACCGCTGGATGCAACTCGCCACCGACTGGGAAAGCCTGATCGCGCCGATCCGCGATCACGTTCCGCAGGTGCTGCCGTCGGAGCCACGCCCTGTGCCGCGCCTCGAGGAGGATGACGGTACCCCGGCACCGGCCTACGTGTTCCTGCGCAGCATCCAGAAGCGTGCGGGCAAGCCCTACGCCTATGCCCGCGTGCACATCGCCAAGCATCTCTATGCCAAGGCGTCGAAGCAGTTCTCCTCGCGTGTCGCGCTGGCTGTCCTCTCCGAGATAAAGGGCGCCGCGATCGCGCGCGCGCACCAGACCGTGGTGGTCGGCGCCGCCGACATCGAGGCCGCGCGGCATCTCGGCATTTCCCTGAATTCTCCGACGGCCGAGGCGCGGTGCGTCGTCAGCGACAAGGACGGCATGGTGCTCTATATCGGCGAGATCACCTATCCGGGCGATTACGTGCGCCTCAACATCGAGCTGATCGCGCAAGACTGAAACGGCTTGCCTGCGCGCAAACGGCAAGCTGTCCACAACGGCTGTGCGCGCGGAGGGCTGGACGATCCCCGGATAACTTGTTCTAAATGTAGGACCACTTCGCGGGGGCCTCACAGGTGACAGGGCAGGGCATCGGCGCGCGGCTGCTGCGCAAGGAAGACGAGCGCTACATGCGCGGCCGCGGCCAGTATGTGGGCGATATCCGCCTTCCGGGCATGCAGGAGGTGGCGTTCCTGCGCAGCCCGTTGGCACATGCGCGCATCAAAGCCATCCACATTCCCGATCGCATTCGCGACCGCGTGTTCATTGCCGCCGATCTGGACGGTGTGGCAGCGATCCGCGCGGATACGGCGCTTCCCGGCTTTAAGTCGTCGGTGCAACCGGTGCTCGCCACCGACAAGGTGCGCTACGTCGGCGAGACGGTTGCCATGTGCATCGCGCCGACGCGCGCGGAGGCCGAGGACCTGGCCGCCGAGATCGACGTCGAATTCGACGCCTTGCCGGCCCTGCACGACATGCTGGCTGCGCGCAACGCAGGCGCTGCGCTGGTGCATGAGCACTGGGGCGACAACCTGTTTCTCCCCACCAGCACGGATGTGGACTTCGAAGCCGTAAAGGCGAAGGCGGCGTTCTCCGTGACGCGCGAGCTCAGGACCGCGCGGCAGGCGATGTGCCCGCTGGAGGGCCGCGGCGTCATCGCCGAGTGGAACTCGCGGCTCGAGCAGCTCGTCGTCACCAGCTCCACACAGCAGCCGCACATCGTGCGATCGGGGCTCGCCGAATGCCTCGCCATCGACGAGGGCAGCATCCGCGTGGTGGCGCCCGATGTTGGCGGCGGCTTCGGCTACAAGGGCATCCTGCTGCCCGAGGAGGTCGCGTTGGCGTGGGCGACGCGCAAGCTCGGCGTTCCGCTGCGCTGGCTGGAGGATCGGCGCGAGAACCTGATCGCCGGCGCCGACTGCCGCGAGCATCACTACATCCTCACGGCCTATGCGGATCGCGACGGCCGCCTGCTGGGGCTCGACTGCGAGGCGACCGTGGATTCCGGCGCCTACTCTGCCTATCCGTTCTCGGCCTGCCTGGAGGCGGGGCAGATCGGCTCGATCCTGCCGGGTCTCTACGATTTCCCACATTACCGCTGCCGCACCTATTCAGTCGCCACCAACAAGCCGCCAATTCTGCCCTATCGCGGCGTGGCGCGTACCGGCGTGTGCTTTGCGTTGGAGGTGACGCTCGACGCGCTGGCGCGCGAGGTCGGCATCGAGCCGAACGCGCTGCGGTTCAACAGCCTCGTGCAGCCCGAGCAGATGCCGTTCGACAACATCGCCAAGCGCCATTTCGATTCCGGCAACTACCCCGACGCGCTGCGCCAGGCGGTCGAAGCCATCGGCTTCGACAAGGTGCGTGACCGCCAGACGCAGGGCGAGGCTGACGGGCGCCGCATCGGCATCGGCTTCTCGATGTACGCCGAGCAGGCAGGCCACGGCACCAGCGTCTACGCGGCCTGGGGCATTCCGTTCGTGCCGGGCTACGAGCAGTGCCAGGCGCGCTTCACGCCCGACGGCGGGTTGGAACTGCGCATCGGCGCGCACAGTCACGGCCAGGGGCTGGAGACGACGCTGTCGCAGGTCGCGCATTCGATCCTGGGCGTGCCGCACGAGCGCATCAAGGTCGTGCACGGCGACACCGCCGAGACACCCTATTCGACAGGCACCTGGGGTTCGCGCTGCATGATCATGTCGGGCGGCGCGGTGGCGACTGCGTGCGAGGAACTGGGCGAGCGCGTGCTCGCGATCGGGGCGAAGCTGCTGCAGGCGCGGCGCGAGGATGTGCGCATCGAGGGCGCCGATGTGGTCAGCCCTTCGGGTAAGGTGGCGGTCGCGGAAGTGGCACGCACCTGGTACCGGCGCCCGCAGGACCTGCCGCCCGATGTCAATCCGGGCGGGCTGGAACTGACCGCGGGCTACAAGGCCAAGCGCGACACGGGCACGTTCAGCTATGCCGCGCATGCGGCCGTGGTGGCGGTGGAGCCGGACACGGGTGAGGTCGAGATTCTCGACTACGTGGTGGTCGAGGACGGCGGTGTGCTCGTCAATCCGATGATCGTGGACGGCCAGATCATCGGCGGCTGCGCGCAGGGCATCGGCACGGCGCTGTACGAGGAGATGCCCTACGACGCGCAGGGCCAGCCGCTCGCCTCCACGCTGTCCGACTACATGCTGCCGGGGCCGACGGAGGTGCCCGAAATCCGCATCCTGCATACGGAAACGCCGTCGCCGTACACGCGCTTCGGGCAGAAAGGCATCGGCGAGGGGGGTGCGATTGCGCCGCCTGCCGCCATCACCAACGCCATCAACGACGCGCTTAAGGATATCGGCGCCGAGCTCGTTGTTTCGCCGATTTCGCCGCGGCGGATCGCGGAAGCCATTGCGCGCGCCAAGCCCAAAGCGGCGGCAGCATGAAACCGGCACCCTTCGCTTACGAACGGCCGGCAACCTTGAGCGAGGCCGTGCGCATCCTGGCGGACGTGCCGGGCGCGAAAGTCCTGGCCGGCGGACAAACGCTGGGGCCGATGTTGAATCTGCGGCTCGCGCAGCCGGAGATGATCGTCGATATCGGCCGCATCCCGGAGCTCGCGGAAGTCACGGAAACCGCCGGCGCGATCAGCATTGGCGCGACCGTAACGCATGCCGCGATCGAGGACGGCCGCGTGAGCGATCCGGCCGGCGGATTTCTCAGGCGCGTCGCGAAGGGGATTGCCTATCGCGCGGTCAGGACGCGCGGCACCATCGGCGGCAGTCTCGCGCATGCCGATCCGGCGGCCGATTGGCTCTCGGCCTTGACGGCGCTTGGCGCCGAGGTGGTGCTCTCGGGATCGCACGGATCGCGCACCGTGGTGCTGGCGGAGTTCGCGCGCGGCGCCATGCAGGCGGATATTGCTGCGGATGAGATCGTCGTGGCTGTGCGCGTGCCGAAATTCTCGCGGGCTTCGCGATTTGCCTATCACAAGATTTGCCGCAAGACGGGCGAGTTCGCGGAGGCGATCGGCGTCGCCGTGGACGATCCCGAGCGCGGCGTCCGCCGCCTCGTCGCGGGCGCGACGGAGGGGCGGCCGATTGTCTTGAACCTGGAGCGCGACCTCATATCCCTGAGCGTGGCGGCGCTGGAGGAAGCCTTGTCGGCGTCGGGATATGTCGCGGACGCCTACGTCTTGAAATTACATGCGGTTGCGCTGCACCGCGCCTGCCAGGAAGCATCGGCGTTATGAAGATCTCGCTCACGCTCAACGGCAGACCGGTGCAGGCGGACGTCGCGCCGCGCACCAACCTCGCCGATTTCATCCGTGAGCAGATGCTGCTCACCGGCACGCATGTCGGCTGCGAGCACGGCGTTTGCGGCGCCTGCACCGTCGAGATCGACGGCGAAATCGCGCGCTCCTGCATCACCTATGCCGTGAGCTGCGACGGTGCGCGCGTGCGCACCATCGAAGGCTTCGACGACGATGCGCTGATGGCACGCCTGCGCACTGCCTTCACCGAGGAGCACGCGCTGCAGTGCGGCTACTGCACGCCGGGCATGTTGGTGGCTGCGCGTGATCTCGTGCGCCGGAAATCTGCTCTGTCGCGCGCCGAAATCCGCACCGAGATGAGCGGCAACCTTTGCCGCTGCACCGGCTACATGGGAATCGTCAGCGCCATCGAGCGCGTGATGAACGACGGTGACGTGCAGCGGGAGGCGCGCCAAAGCACGTGGCTCGGACCGGCTCCGGGTCCGCAGGTATCCAGCGCCTCGGCCGAAGCATCCCCTGCAGCTGTCCTGCAGCGGCCGGCCGCCAGACCTGCAGCACCCCTGCAGCCCCGACCGCAGCGCGCGCCGGCGCGCCGCGTTGCCGTCACCGTCGGCGAGGTCGAGGAGAAGGACGGCATCGTCAATCTTGCGCAGAGCTTTGTTCTTGCCCATCCGCGCGCGGAGGTCTGGCGTCTCCTCTCCGATCCGCAGGCTGCCGCCGCGTGCATGCCGGGCGCCTCACTCGATGGACCGCCCGTGGACGGCAAGGTGAAGGGCCGCATGGAGGTGAAGCTCGGCCCGGTTGCGGCGTCCTTCGCGGGCGAGGGCACGGTTACGCAGTATCCGCAAGAATTTCGCCAGGTGATCGAAGGCCAGGGCGGGGACAAGAAGAGCGGATCGCGAGTCAGGGGCCGGGTCGACTACCGCCTCACGGAAACCGCGAGTCCGGATGGAACGCCCGCGACCCGCGTCGATGTGCTCATCGGCTACGGCCTCACCGGCATGCTGGCGCAGATCGGGCGCTCCGGCATCGCCCGCGATCTGGCGCGCCACATGGGCGAGGTGTTCGCCCAGAACATCGACGCGGCGCTCACCGATCCCGCGTCGGTTCCTGCCGGGCAGGGTGGTATCAGCGGAATCTCCCTCGCTTTCGCTCTCATTTCAGAGCGTGTGCGCGCCCTCCTCCGGCGCGTGGTGGGCCGCTGAACTCCGTATCCGGCGCGTTCTTCCCCAGCCAAGCCTGAGTTTCGACGCCTTGTCCTGCGCACCTTTGCGTGGAAGGCGCGCGCGAGTCGTGCTTTCTTGCGTTGACGATCATCGCACGCATCGAGAAAGGAGCCCATGAGCAAGACGCCTTCGGACGCCGGCTTCTGGGACCCCGTCGATCTTCTTCACACTGCGCGCGCAGGGGATCCCAAATCCACCTGGTCGTTGTTCGACACGGCCCTCACCAAGGCGGGCTTCCAGAACAGCTTCTTCGCCTACGGGGTGCCGATCGACTCCAAAAACCCTCTGCTCGATAAGTTTCAAACCGGCATCTTCGGCGGCGGCCGCTTCTCGACCGAGTTCTTTCCCGAGCTCGTCAAGCGCCCGGACCTGCTCGCCCAGGATCCGGTGGCACCGCACTGCAAGGGTTCGCTCACGCCCTATGTCTGGTCGTGCTCGCAGTTGCAGCCGCGCGAACAGGGTCCGCTGCCGCTTGCCTACGACTTCGATCTGCGCTCCTTCATGGTCTTCCCGTTGCGCAACGGCGATGCCACGCGCTACGGCAATTTCACGGTCTACTGCGAGGACGCCCGCCACAAATCGTGGCTCAGGCATGCGCATCGCTTCGCGCCGCTGCTCCATGTCACCGCGCAGTTCCTGCACGACAGCCTCGCCGGCCTGGAAGCGGCCCCGCCCGGCATGGAGCCCGTCACGCTTTCGCCGCGTCAGCGCGAATGCCTGCTGTGGGCCAGCCGCGGCTGCTCCACCAAGAAGATCGCCGAGCGCCTCACGCTGTCGGAGCCCGTGGTCAATGAGTACCTGCGCTCGGCCAAGCAGAAGCTCGGATGCGCCACCCGCACCCACGCCGTCGCCCGCGCCATCCGCCTCGACCTGATCAAGCCTTAGGACACAGCGAGGGCAATTGTGAGCCGGCCCCTCACTTTTGAGGGATTGGTGCTCGCCGCTGTCCTCTCCAAACTCACTTTGTCGGGGGTCGTCCGACGGAACTGGGATCGGCGGAGGTTGAGGTGCTGAGAGCCGCTGCGCTGGCGTGTGCGCTCATCGCGATGACGCAAGCGTCCTGCCATGCCGCGTCACCGCACGCCTGCAGGGACGGAACCAGCAAGGACAGCGCCGGCCGGCAGGTCGCGTGCAAGGCAAAGCTCAAAGCCAAGCCGCGTGCGAGGAGTGCGAAGCCGCGGCATGTGCATGGCTTCACGTCGCGGTTCTCGCAATGAGCCGCTTCTAACAGCATCGCAGGGGGATCACATGCTGCGCAGAGTTTTCATCGCATCGTCCGCCCTGGCCGCCCTTGCTTTCCTCGTCGACCCCGGCGCGCGCGCCGAGCAGATCGCGGCGAAGAAGAAGCGCAGGAAGCTCCCTGCCGTGCAGAAGATCCGCGAAGGGGCCGGTAAAAACACCAGCAAGGACGACCAGCCCAACGTGCATTGGTCCAGCGGGATGGGCGGCGTGCGCGGTTCCACCAAGGGCAAGGGGAAGCAGGCGCCGTAAACCCGGTCGCATAAGGGCGCGATGTGCGGCAGGCGCGCCGCGGTCCCTGTTCTGCGGGCATGCCTGCGGTATGGAGCGCCGGCGATGTGGAGAATCCGGCGGCAATGCCGGAATAATGGCGCGCCTCATCCGTTATTGCGGCGCAACTCGGTCTGCGCGTCCGAGGTGCGCGGGTGCCTTCCACGGCTATTTTTGGTGGAAGGCATTAAGGCTTGCAGGCAAGGGGCGGGTGGGTCTGACGAGACTTCGCCCGCCTTCTCGCGCGTCAGCGCGCCAGCGCTGATTGTGCCGCCGGCCGCGTGTTCGCGCCTGGGAAGCCGTGCATGCCGGCGTGCCATTGCAGGGCGACGACGGCACCCTTGGTCGGCTGCAGCAGGGCCAGACACATGGCGAGCGCCAGCGGCACCCACAGGATCACGTGCACGAGGGTGCTCGGCTGGTACGCCTGCTCGAGCCACAGCATCAGCCCCACCACGACGTGGCCCACGACCGCGATCACCAGATAGGCCGGCAGGTCATCGGCGCGGTGATGGTGCAGGGGCTCGCCGCAAGCAGGACACGCATCGGCAACCTTGAGAAAAGCCCGGAACATGCGGCCCTCGCCGCACTTGGGACAGCGCCCAAGAAAGCCCCGCCACAGGGCCTGCCCCAGCGGTCTCGGCGCTGACGTTGCGTCGTTGTTCGCGGCCATTGTTCCCTCCATCTCCGAGCATCGATCTTGAATTCCTGTATGGATCAGATTATGCGTTGTATCCGTACAATCAACGGACATGACGGATAATTGTATGGATTGGTCCCCTGCAATCCTCGACCGCCACGGGCCCGTCTACGTGCGGGTCGTGGAGGCCCTGCGGGCGGATATTGCCTCCGGTCGGCTGCATCGGGGCCAGCAGCTGCCCACCCAGCGCGCGCTCGCCAAGGCGCTCGGCATCGACCTCACGACGGTGACCCGCGCCTACACCGAGGCGCGCCGGCAGGGGCTGATCGAGGCCAGGGTCGGGCAGGGCACGTTCGTTGCCGAAAGCGTCTCGCAGGCGCCGCGCGCGTTTGGGCAGCGGGCGGAGATCGACCTCTCCATGAACATCCCGCCGCAGCCACTCGAGGCCGACCTGGACGGGCGCATCCTGCGTGGGCTGACGAGCATTCAGAGCGAGACCGGTTTCTTCGGCCTGCTCAACTATCGCCAGCCGGGCGGCAGCCCGGAGGAGCGGGCCGTTGCGGCGGCGTGGTTGGCGCGCCGCGTGGCCGGGGTGACGCCGGATACGGTGCTGGTCGGCTCCGGCACGCAGACGGCAATTCTCGCGTTTCTGCTGGCGAATACATCGCCCGGCGACGTGGTGCTCGCGGAGGATTTGACTTTTCCGGGCTTCAGGGCCGCCGCGACCTACGCCGGCGTGCGTGCCGTCGGCGTGCCGATGGACGGCGAGGGCATCATCCCCGAGGCCCTCGACGAAGCTTGCCGGCAGCATGCGCCGAAGGCCGTCTATCTGATCCCGACCGTGCAGAACCCCACCGCCGCCACCATGCCGGAGAAGCGCCGTAGGGCCGTGGCGCGCGTCATCGAGAGCCATGACGTGCAGCTCTTCGAGGACGATGCATACGGTCTGCTCGCACCTGAGGTGGCGCCTTTGGCAGCTCTCATGCCGGAGCGCACCACCTGGGCCGTCAGCCTGTCGAAGTGCCTGGCGCCGGGCCTGCGCGTATCGTTGCTGAATGCGCCCAATCCGGCGGCCGCGGCGCGTCTTGCCGATGCGCTGCGCGCGGCCGTGCAGATGGCGCCGCCGCTGATGGCGGCCATGGTGATGCGCTGGCTGCAGGACGGCAGCGCCGACAGGATCATCGCCGCAATCCGCAGCGAGGCGGCCGCACGCCAGAGGATCGCGGCACAGGCTTTGGCCGGCGTGCGCTTTGCGGCCGACCCGAGAGGCCATCACATCTGGCTGTCGCTGCCGCCGCACTGGACCCGCACGGCATTTCTTGCGCATCTCCAGCGTCAGGGTTTGGCGGTGGTGGCGGGCGAGGTGTTCAGCCTCGGCGAAGCGCCGCACGCTATTCGTGTCTCGCTGGGCGCAGCACGCAGCCGGGCCGAGCTTGCCACCGCGCTCGATATTCTCGCGGCCGCCTTCAGGTCAGCGGCGGCGACGTCGCACATCGTATGATTCTGGAAGCGATTGGAGCGGGTGAAGGGAATCGAACCCTCGTCGTGAGCTTGGGAAGCTCCTGCTCTGCCATTGAGCTACACCCGCCGTCCGCCTCTATCTACCGTGCGCCCGCCGCCCCGGGCAAGTGCGGGCCACGCGCGTGCCATGTTCGCGATCCTGGATGACCCACGCACGGCGGTCTTTCCCTCGCGCTGCCGCCCGCGATAACCTTGCTCGGCCGCGGGGTCGCCCGCATCGCAGCCGCATCAGGATCACGCGCATGTCCCTTTCGTTCGACCGGCTGCTGCACCCGGTGTCGCCCGCGGCGTTCTTCGCCGACTACTACGAGAAGCAACCGCTCCTGATCCCGGCGCAAGATCGCACGCGTTTCGATGCGCTGCTGAGCGTGGCCGCCATCGACCGCTTCCTCGCCACCACCTCGCCCTGCCACCCGGATGTGTTCCTGGTCGATGCCACCCGCGACCTGCCGCCCGAGGAATACTCCTTCCAGAGCGGCCTGCCGGCCGGCCGCCTCGACCTGCCGCGCGTCTACCAGCACTTCGCGGCCGGCGCGACCATCTCCATCTCGCACCTGCAGGAGTGCCTGCCCGAGCTTGCCGCACTCTGCCGCGCGGCCGAGAAAGTGTTCAGCGGCCATTTCCAGACCAACATCTACCTCTCGCCGCCGAATGCGCAGGGCTTCAAGACCCACTTCGACAGCCACGACGTGTTCGTGCTGCAGATCGCGGGCTCCAAGATCTGGACGCTCAACGACACCGGCATCGAGCTGCCGCTGCATGGCCAGCGCTTTGAGCCGGGCACGCACGCGGCGGGGCCCGTGACCCAGGAGTTCACGCTGCGCCCCGGCGATGTCCTCTATTGCCCGCGCGGGCTCTACCACGCCGCCCGCTCCACCGATGAGGTTTCGCTACACATCACGCTCGGGCTCATCGGCAAGACCTGGGCAGACGTCGTCACCGAGGCGCTGTCGGAAGCTGTTCTCGCCTCGCCGGCCTTTCGCGCCAACCTGCCGATCGGCTACGCCAACGCGGATTTCGACCGCGGCGAAGCGCGCAAAACCTTCCGCATACTGGTGGACACCTTCGCGCGTCAGGCCACCGTCGATGGCATCCTCGATCGGATGGCGGAGGAGTTCGTCAAGTCGCGCCGGCCGGACTACGCGGGCGGGCTCGAGGAGCTGGACGACGCGCCGGACGTCACGCTCGATACGCGCGCCGTCGCCAAGCCCGATCTCCTTTACCTCGTGCGCGAGGAGGGCGAGCAGCTCACGATTCTGTTCGGGCCCTCGCAGATCACCATGCCGGCGTTCACCGCCGATTGCGTGCGCTTTGCACTCTCCGGCACGCCGTTCGCGGTGCGCGAGCTTCCCGAGCCGCTCGATGACGCGGGCAAGATCGTGTTCGTCAAGCGGTTGATCCGGGAAGGGCTTCTGAAGCGGGCGGAAAGTCCGCCCGTTTCAGCGCAGGCCACTAAGCCTGCGCTCGTCGCCTAGTTCCGGATCCGATCAGATGGGCTCACGGCTTCATTGTCATCCCGGAATTGCGCGCGAGCGCAATATCCGGGACCCAGGGCTGCAGATCGAGCTGGAGCTTGTTGCTCTGGGTCCCGGCTCTCGCTGCGCTTGGCCGGGATGACCAAGGTCGCAGCGGTCTGATTGAACCAGACTAGAAATCCCTAGCGCTTCACCAGCGCGTCGCGGATATCCTTCAGGTAGGTTTCCGTCGGCGTCGGAGCCGGCGGTACAGCGGGCTTCTCGGTCTCGAAGCGGCGGCGCAGTTCGTTGATCGCCTTCACCAGCATGAACACCGCCAGCGCGACGATCAGGAAGCTGATCACGTTGTTGAGGAACAGGCCGACGTTCATGGTCACGGCTTCCCGGCCCTCGGCCGCGGCCTTGAGCGGAAGCTTGATGTCGGAAAAGTCGACGCCGCCGAGCGCCAGGCCGATCGGCGGCATGATCACGTCCTTCACCAGCGATTGCACGATGGTGCCGAAGGCACCGCCGATGATGATGCCGACCGCCATGTCGACAACGTTGCCCTTGATAGCGAATTCCTTGAATTCCTGAATCAGGCTCATCCGAGACACTCCCTGTTTTTCCTACGGCGAACCGTCACGACCCTGGCGGCGACCGAACACCCACGCTAACACAACGCAGGCGCACGATTGGACACGCCCGATGCGTTGGTCCACAATACAAACGCCGCAGGGTTAGCGGTGCAAGTCATTGATGAGTGGGCGTTTTAGGCGTCCACGGCAGGGCTGCCGCAGATGATCGAGGGCTGGACCGTCATACTGCTGGCGCTGGGCTATGTAAGCGGCCTGTTCGCGCTCGCCTGGTATGCAGACCGCACGTTCGGGTCGCGCAAGGGCGGTAACGGCCGCCCCGTTATCTATGCCCTCTCCCTGGCGGTCTACTGCACGTCCTGGACCTTCTTCGGCAGCGTCGGTCTCGCCGCCTCCACCGGCTACAATTTCATCCCCGTCTATCTCGGCCCGATCCTGCTGTTCGTGTTCGGCTGGCGCTTCCTGCAGCGCATCGTGCGCTTGGCCAAGAGCCAGAACATCACCTCGGTCGCCGACTTCCTCGCCGCCCGCTACGGCAAGA
>CADEEC010000022.1:0-20034 GCA_902826255.1 uncultured Hyphomicrobiales bacterium
CAAGCATTCAGCGCGCGCCCGTAGGCCGCGAGCACGCTTTCCTTCATCATCTCGCTCAGCGTCGGATGCGGGAACACCGTGTGCATCAGCTCTTCTTCGGTGGTCTCGAGCTGCATGGCGATGACAAAGCCCTGGATCAGCTCCGTCACCTCCGCGCCGACGAGGTGTGCGCCTAGAAGCTGTCCCGTCTTGGCGTCGAAGATGGTCTTCACCATGCCCTGGTCCTCGCCGAGCGCGATCGCCTTGCCGTTGCCGACAAACGGGAAGCGGCCGACCTTGAGCTCACGGCCCTGCTTCTTGGCCGCCTCCTCGGTGAGGCCGACGCTGGCGATCTGCGGGTGACAGTAGGTGCAGCCCGGAATGCGCAGCTTATCGAGGGGATGCACGTCGAGGCCCTTGATCGCCTCCACGCAGATGACGCCCTCGTGCTCCGCCTTGTGCGCCAGCATCGGCGGCCCCGCGACATCGCCGATGGCGTAGATGCCCGGCACATTGGTCCTGCTGACGCCGTCGGTCACGATCGTGCCGCGCTCCATCTTCACGCCGAGCTTCTCCAGCCCCAGGTTCTCGACGTTGCCGACCACGCCCACCGCGGAGATGACGCGCTCCACGGTCAGGGTCTGCGTGCCGCCCTTGCCGTCGTCGATGGTGGCCGTGACGCTGTCGGCCTTCTTGTCGAGCTTGGTCACCTTGGCGCCGGTCAGGATCTTCATGCCCTGCTTCTCGAACGCCTTGCGCGCGAACGCCGCGATCTCGGCGTCCTCGACGGGCAGAATCTGCGGCAGCACCTCCACCACCGTCACCTCCGACCCCATGGTGCGGAAGAACGAGGCAAACTCGATGCCGATGGCCCCCGAGCCGATCACCAGCAGCGACTTCGGCACCCGCTCCGGCACCATCGCCTCGAAGTAGGTCCACACCAGCTTCTTGTCGGGCTCGATGCCGGGCAGCACGCGCGGCCGCGCACCGGTGGCGACAATGATATGCTTGGCCTGGTAGCTGCCGGGCCCCTGCGAGCCCTTCGGCGCCTCGCTGCGGGAGGCCTTCACCGTCAGCTTGCCCGGCGCATCGATGACAGCCTCGCCCCAGATCAGCGTCACCTTGTTCTTCTTGAGCAGGAAGCCGACACCATTGTTCATGCGACCGGCAACCTTGCGCGAGCGCTCCACAACGGCCTTCGGATCGAAGCTGACATTTTCCGCGCTCAGCCCGTAGTCCTTGGCGTGCGTCATGTAGTGGTAGATTTCCGACGAACGCAGCAGCGCCTTGGTCGGGATGCAGCCCCAGTTCGAGCAGATGCCACCCAGGAAATCGCGCTCCACCACCGCCGTCTTGAAGCCGAGCTGCGCCGCGCGGATCGCGGTCACGTAGCCGCCGGGGCCTGCGCCGATGATGATGATGTCGAAACTCTGCTCAGCCATGTGCGCGTCTTCCCAGCGTCAGCGGAAATGCCGAAAAAAGACCCCGGACGCTACGACCGGGGCCTGATCTCTCAGCATTGAAGCGAAATTGCCCGCGTAGCGCCACCTCTTCCCGCACATGCCAGCCCAGACACGCGGCTCAGACGTGGCAGCGCGCGCCCAGATACTGGTTCAGCAGCGAGTTGTAGCGGTCGACATCGGCCTGCGCGTCGGGCGACAGACGCTTGCCTGCCGTCGCCGCTTCGACCTTGCCCTGCGTGCCCTTGCGGTCGAGCCGGTCCAGCTCCTGCCGGATCGAGCCGCACGATTGTCCTGACGCAAGAGGAATCGCACCGGGATCGCCGCCGGGGCCGCCGTCGGCGCACCCAGCCAGCGTTGCCAGAACCACCGCTAGTCCCAGCCTCTTCGCGACTGTCAACGCCATGACAGCACCCCTCGTACCGACCGATTCCGTTCGCGGCTAGGAAGCACAAGAATGCCCCGCGTTCAACCGCCTACGGCCACGCTGTGAGAAACCCGGCAACCGGTGCTGCACCCCTGCACCGCGACGCCGCGCCCCACTACTGCGGCTGCGACATCAACGGATCCGCCGCGCGCATGGTCGTCTTCTGAACCGGCGCGGGTGCCGGCTGCGCCGAGGCCGGCGTGATCGTCGTGCACCTCAGCTGCAGCTCGGCGCTGGCCTTGGTGAGCTGATCCGCCTTGGCGAGGTCCGAATTCGTCAGCCTGTACTTCTTGATAGCCGCCTTCTCGATCTTGTCGGCAATGCCTTCCTTGCGCAGGCCGTCGATGCGCGACACGAGCGTCACACACACGGGATCGACCTTCGGCTCGGGCGCCGTGGCCGCCGGCGTGCTGTTCAGGGAACCGGTGGTGAAAAGGCTCTCGTTGCCTTCACCCGCACATCCGGCGAGCAGGACGCCGGCCAGAACGAGTGCCTTGGGAAAGGCAGAGCTGGAAATTGCCATGGGCATGTCCTTCGCGGTGGTTGAGTCGCTTCCACTCGTACCGACGCACAACACGCGGACCCGATGTTCTTGATTCCGGTGATTCTTGGGTCCGATTTTAGGCAGCTAGTAGCAGACGCACGCCGGAATGCATCGGCAAGCCCACGCCCAAGCCGGTGATTCTGTGGATAGCCACATACGGTGACCGCGCGGCCACGCCCGCGTTTGCCTGCCGCTCGCTTGGTCAATCCGAGGGGGTTTGGATGCTCACACGAGCATGCGCACCGGGTCCTCGATCAGCGTCTTGAAGGCCGTCAGCAGCTCTGCACCGACCGCACCGTCGACAACGCGATGGTCGCAGGACAGCGTGCACGTCGTAAGCGTCGCGACCTCCACCTTGTCGCCGTTGACCACGGGACGCTTCTCGCCGACGCCGATGGCAAGGATGGTCGCGTGCGGCGGGTTGATCACCGCATCGAAGCTCTTGATGCCGTACATGCCGAGGTTGGAAATCGAGGTGGTGCCGCCCTGATACTCGTTCGGAGCAAGCCGGCGCTTCCTTGCGCGGTCGGCGAGATCGCGCATCTCATTGGAGATTTCCGAGAGCGACTTCAGCTCCGCATGCCGGATGATGGGCGTGAACAGCCCGCCCTCGACCGCCACCGCCACGCCGACGTCGGCATAGCGGTGCCGCAGCGTGCCGCCTTCCGTCCAACTGACGTTGGCGTGCGGCACCTGCATCAGCGCCATGGCGAGCGCCTTGATGGCGAAGTCATTGACCGACAACTTGTAGGCGCGCGGTCCGTCCTTCGGCGCCACCGCGTTCATGCGCTCGCGGGCGCGCAGCAATTCGTCGATGCGGCAATCCACGCTCACGCGGAAGTGCGGGATGGTCTGCTTGGACTGCGTCAAGCGCTGTGCGATCACGCGGCGCATGCCGTCGTGCGGCACCACCTCGTAGGAGCCCGGCTCGTAGAGCGCCAGGATCTTGTCGTCCGCCATCGTCTGCGGTGTCAGCACGCCGGGGCTCGGTGCCTTTGCTGCGACAGCGGTGCCGGGCTTGGGCTGCGCACGGCCAGTGCCGTCCTTCAGAGCCGACTCCACGTCGCGCTTGACGATGCGCCCGTGCGGACCGCTTCCCGACAGCGCCGCGAGATCGAGCCCGCCGCCTTTCGCCAGCCGCCGCGCTAGCGGCGACGCAAACACGCGCTCGCCGCCACCGTGTCCGTTCGACTTCGGCTGCGATGCCGTCGGGGCAGCTTGCGGCGCGGGCGCGGGCGTGGGGGCCTTGGCGACGGGCGCAGCTTTTGGCGCCTCGGCCTTCGGTGCTGCCGCCGGTGTATTCTTGGGCGCAGCCGCAGCACCGGCGCTCTCGCCGTCGCCGAGCAGCGTCGCGATCGGCGTGTTGACCTTCACGCCTTCGGTGCCTTCCGACACCAGCAGCCTGCCGACCTTGCCCTCGTCGACCGCCTCCACCTCCATGGTGGCCTTGTCGGTCTCGATCTCGGCGATGATGTCGCCGGGCTTGATGGTCTGCCCTTCCTTCACGAGCCACTTGGCAAGCTTGCCCTCCTCCATCGTAGGGGAGAGCGCGGGCATGAGGATTTCGGTCGGCATATCTGTCAGGTCACCCGATGAAAATCAGTTCGGTCGGCGTCCACTTCTGCTTGCGGCGCGCGATGCGCGCCTCGGGGCTCTCGCCCTCGTACACAACCGGCTCGGCAGCGCGGTCCTTGAACTCCGGCACGGCCAGTCCGCGCACGTTGAGCGCCGACCACACCTTGCCCTCGTCCTCCAGCACGACGCCCGCGTACATCCCGCAGCGCGCGCACAGCAGGCTCGTGCCGGTGCGCGTTGCGAACTGGTAGCGGTTGAGGCCCGCACGTTCGATCTCAAACGTCGCGCGGCCCGCCGGATCGCTCAGCGTCATCGCCCCATGCCGCGTACAGAACCCGCACTGGCAGGCACGCACCTGCAGCTCGGACGCCGGCTTGGTCGCCTCCAGCGTCGCCCGGATGGCGCCGCAATGACACTGGCCCTGGAAGCGATGCGTTGCCATGGCTTACACGTAAAGCACGCTCTTCACCGCCTCGACCACCTGAGCGCTCGTCGGCAACGCCAGCTTCTCGAGGTTGGCGGCGTACGGCATCGGGACATCGGCACCCGACACTTTGGCTGGCGGCGCATCGAGATAGTCGAAGGCCCGGATCGCCACCTGGGCGCAGATTTCGGAGCCTACCGAGCACACCGGCCAGGCTTCCTCCACCGTCACAAGCCGGTTGGTCTTCTTCACGGACTCGATGATCGTATCGATGTCGAGCGGCCTGAGCGACCTCAGGTCGATCACCTCCGCCTCGACCCCATCCTTCGCCAGCGTTTCCGCCGCCTCGAGCGCGTACTGCATGCCGCGCGCGAACGACACGATCGTCACATGGTTGCCGGCGCGCGCGATGCGCGCCTTGCCGATCGGCACCAGCCACTCGCCCTTCGGCACCGGCCCCGACGTGCCGTACAGAATCTCGTTCTCCAGCACGAGCACTGGATTGGGATCGCGGATCGCCGCCTTGAGCAAGCCCTTGGCATCGGCCGCATTGGACGGCGCCACCACCTTCATGCCCGGCACGTGCGCATACCAGGCCGAATAGCACTGGCTATGCTGCGCCGCCACGCGCGCCGCGGCACCGTTCGGTCCGCGGAACACGATAGGACAGCCCATCTGCCCGCCCGACATGTAGAGCGTCTTGGCGGCCGAGTTGATGATCTGGTCGATCGCCTGCATCGCGAAGTTCCAGGTCATGAACTCCACGATCGGCTTCAGTCCCGCGAAGGCGGCGCCGACGCCGATACCCGCAAAACCCTGCTCCGTGATGGGCGTATCGATCACGCGCCTGTCGCCGAACTCCTCCAGCAGGCCCTGGCTGATCTTGTAGGCGCCCTGGTACTGGCCGACTTCCTCGCCCATCAGCAGCACGTCCTTGTCGCGCCGCATCTCCTCCGCCATCGCATCGCGCAAGGCCTCGCGCATGGTCTGCACGACGGTCTCTCTTCCCTCTCCCGTTGCTTCCATGGGGAGAGGGCTAGGGTGAGGGGCAGCAGCAGACGGCGTGGGAGCTTTGGGCTGCCCCTCACCCCGGCCCTCTCCCCGCGCTGTTGGCGCAGGGGTAGGCGTGGCGGAAGCGCGGGGAGAGGGAGACGCAGCGCCCTCCCCATCCAGCATCGCAATCGGCGTGTTGACCTTCACGCCCTCGGTGCCTTCGGCCACCAGCAGCTTCGACACCTTGCCCTCGTCGACCGCCTCCACCTCCATGGTGGCCTTGTCGGTCTCGATCTCGGCGATGATGTCGCCGGGCTTGATCGCCTGGCCTTCCTTCACCAGCCACTTGGCAAGTTTTCCCTCCTCCATGGTCGGGGAGAGCGCAGGCATCAAAATCTCGGTCGGCATCGGTGTCGGTCTGTCCCTGGCGTTCCTTGGGGCTTCAGCGCAGATGCGCCGTCTGCTCCTCGATTGTCCTCGTGATCAGCGAAACGGTGTTCCCGGTGTGCTTGGTGGCGGCCGGCTCCACCAGCACCACCCAGCATTCGTCGGCGGCGACGGGCATGTGCTCCACGCCCTTCGGCACCACGTGAAAGTCGCCCTCACGCAGCACCACTTCGGGCCGGTCGCGATAGCGGATGGTGAGCGCGCCCTTGCGCACGAGGAAGAACTCATCCTCGTCGGCATGCGCGTGCCACACGAACTCGCCCTTCACCTTGGCCACTTTGACGTATTGCCCGTTCGCGGCCGCCACCACGCGCGGCGACCAATAGTCGGGCAGCGCCAGAAACGCCTCGTCCAGGTTGGTGTGGGACTTGCCCCGCGCCATCGCTCTATCCTCAGGCGGGGATCAGCACATCCGTCCAAAGCTCGCTCTCGTCGGGCTCCGGATCGTTCTGCGCAAACTCTGCTGCCGCGGTGACGATAGCGCGGATATCCGCATCGACCGCCTTCATGTCGTCCTCGCTCACGAGCTTGCCCTCCAGCAGGCGCCGACGCACCTGCTCGATCGGGTCATGCTCCTCGCGCATCTTCTGCACTTCCTCGCGCGTGCGATACTTCGCGGGATCAGACATGGAGTGGCCGCGATAGCGGTAGGTGAGCATCTCCAGGATGTAGGGGCCGTTGCCGTCCCGCACCCACTTCACCACGCGATCGCCGGCGGCCTTCACCGCGCGCACGTCCATGCCGTCGACCTGCTCGCCCGGAATGTCGAAGGAGCGGCCGCGCTGGGAGAAGTCCGTGGTCGCCGCCGAGCGTTCGATCGAGGTCCCCATCGCGTACTTGTTGTTCTCGATGATGAAGATGACGGGCAGCTTCCACAGCTTCGCCATGTTGAAGGTCTCGTAGACCTGGCCCTGGTTGGCGGCGCCATCCCCGAAATAAGTCAGGGCGACCTTGCCGTCGCCCCGGTACCGGTTCGCAAACGCGAGCCCCGCGCCCAGCGGCACATTGGCGCCGACGATGCCGTGACCGCCGTAGAACGCCTTCTCCTTGGAGAACATGTGCATGGAGCCACCCTTGCCACGCGAATAGCCCCCGCGCCGCCCGGTCAGCTCGGCCATCACGCCCTTGGGGTCCATGCCGCAGGCCAGCATGTGGCCGTGGTCGCGATAGGTTGTAATAACCTGGTCGCCGTCACGGATCGCCATCTGCATGCCGACCACCACCGCTTCCTGGCCGATATAGAGGTGGCAGAAGCCGCCGATCAGCCCCATGCCGTAGAGCTGCCCCGCCCGCTCCTCGAAGCGGCGGATGAGCAGCATGTCGCGATAAGCTTGGAGCTCCTGGTCGCGGCTGAATTCGGCGACCTTGTCGGAACCATTGGGGCGAGCCATGCGCGTCTTCGATCCTCCCTTTCGGCGTGCGGCAAAACCTACAGGAAAGCCTCCGCCAAGACCAGCCGAGCACGGCTCATCGGCCCTCCGCAAAGGGCATGGCTGGCGGCCCGTCCCATGCCTTGACCATGAGGGCGTCGACTTGCCTCGGCAAGCGGCGTCAAAGCCGCGCGGCCCGCCAGGCAACGGGTTTCCGGTTCCAGCATGCTGGAACCGGAAACCGGCCGTGCGAGCCGCGCTTCAGACTATGAGATGGACCAGATAGACCCTACCTACAGGCAGCATGCTGTACCTGGTGCTGCCGTGGCGAGCCTGCGCCCATTTGAGCACGATGTACGCAAAACCTGGGGTGTGCTTGTCCCGACGGGGACGAGGGCAACACTAGCGGCCAGCCGTTAAACGCACGTAAAAGCCACCAGCCTTTGGAAAATTTCCGATCCTCGCCACGGGCGCGCGGCTGCTATGCCTTGCGGCGCAGCACGTCGCGCCCCGCATAGCGCGCCTGATCGCCGAGGTCGCCTTCGATGCGGATCAGCTGATTGTATTTCGCAGTCCGGTCCGAGCGCGACAGCGAGCCGGTCTTGATCTGGCCGGCGTTGGTCGCGACCGCAATATCGGCGATGGTCGCATCCTCCGTCTCGCCCGAACGATGCGAGATCACCGCCGTATAGGCAGCGTTCTGCGCCATCGCTACGGCATCGAGCGTCTCCGACAGCGAGCCGATCTGGTTCACCTTCACCAGGATCGAATTGCCGATGCCCTTGTCGATGCCTTCCTTCAAGCGCTTGGTGTTGGTGACGAACAGGTCGTCGCCGACCAGCTGGCACTTGGCGCCGATGGCGTCGGTCAGCGCCTTCCAGCCATGCCAGTCGTCCTCCGCCATGCCGTCTTCGATCGAGACAACGGGAAAGCGCGCGACCAGATCGGCGAGATATTTGACCATGCCGCCGCTGTCGAGCGACTTGCCCTCGCCGGCAAGCGCATACTTGCCGTCCTTGTAGAACTCGGTCGAGGCGCAATCGAGCGCCAGCACCACATCATCGCCCGGCTTGTAGCCGGCGCCCTGGATCGCCTTGGTCACAAACGACAGCGCCTCGTCCGCCGATTTCAGGTTCGGCGCGAAGCCGCCCTCGTCGCCGACGTTCGTGGCATGCCCTGCATCGGCCAGCGCCTTGCGCAGCGTATGAAAGACTTCCGCGCCCATGCGGATGGCATCGGCGCAGGTGGCCGCGCCCACCGGCATGATCATGAATTCCTGGATGTCGATCGGATTGTCGGCGTGCGCGCCGCCGTTGATGATGTTCATCATCGGCACAGGCAGCACATGCGCCCGCGCCCCGCCGAGATAGCGATAGAGCGGGAGGCCTTTTGCCTCTGCCGCCGCCTTGGCCACAGCCAGTGATACGCCGAGGATGGCATTGGCGCCGAGCCGCCCCTTGTTGGGCGTGCCGTCGAGCTTGATCATGGCCTCGTCGATGCGGCGCTGGTCTTCCGCGTCCATGCCCGACAGCGCGTCGAAGATCTCGCCGTTGACCGCATCGACGGCCTTCCTCACGCCCTTGCCGAGGTAGCGCTTCTTGTCACCGTCCCTGAGTTCGACCGCTTCGTGCGCTCCCGTCGAGGCTCCCGACGGCACGGCGGCCCGCCCGCGCGAGCCCTCCTCCAGCATCACGTCCACCTCCACGGTGGGATTGCCGCGGCTGTCCAGGATCTCCCGGCCGATGATGTCGACGATGGCGGTCATTAGCGCCTCCCGTTGCCGCGTTGCGGTTGCCGCGCGTCCGTGTGAACCTTTGCGCGAGCTTCTAGCGTGCGTTAGGCAAGGCCGCAAACGGCCGCTGCGCCGCAGGTTATCGATCGTACAAAGTCGCCCATGGCCGAAGGTTCCGCGCTCGTCCTGTTCTCCGGTGGCCAGGATTCCACCGTCTGCCTCGCCTGGGCACTCGACCGCTACGCCCGGGTCGAGACGGTCGGCTTCGCCTATGGGCAACGCCACGCCATCGAACTGGATCAGCGGCCGGTCATCCTCAAGGAGATCGCTGCCCGCTTCCCCGCCTGGGCGCCCCGCCTCGCCGACGATCATGTCCTGCAGCTCTCAACGCTCGGCCAGATCAGCGAGAGTTCCCTCACACGCGACGTTGCCTTCGAGATGTCGGCCGCGGGCCTGCCCAACACCTTCGTGCCCGGCCGCAACCTCCTGTTCTTCACTTACGCGGCGGCACTGGCCTACCGCCGCGGCATCCGCACGCTGGTCGGCGGCATGTGCGAGACGGACTTCTCCGGCTATCCCGACTGCCGCAACGACACGCTGCAAAGCCTTGCCGCCTCCCTCTCGCTTGGCATGGACACGGCCTTCAGAATCGAAACGCCGCTGATGTGGATCGACAAGGCCGCCAGCTGGGTGATGGCGAAATCGCTCGGCGGAGATGGCCTGCTCGATCTTATCGTGCAGCACACACACACCTGCTACACCTCCGACCGCAGCACGCAGCACCCCTGGGGCGTCGGCTGCGGCACCTGCCCGGCGTGCGTGCTGAGGGAGAAAGGATGGGAACAGTGGCAGACCGTACGGAGCTGACCCGCGCCGTCGACCTCGCTCTTTCCGGCGACTGGGACGCCGCGCACAAGATCGTGCAGGAGGACGAGGACGACGCCACGTCCTGCTGGATTCACGCCGTCCTGCACAAGATCGAGGGCGACGCCAGCAACGCCCGCTACTGGTACGCCAAAGCCGGCCAGGCCTACGAGGCCTTCCCCGATCCGCAGGCGGAACTCGCCGCCATCAAGGCCGTACTCTCATATTAGTGGCCCAAACCCATGTCTGAAATCGCCACCGCTCCCTCCTTCCGCCTCGACGGCAAGCGCGCGCTCGTGACCGGCGCCGGCCGCGGCATCGGCCTGGAAGCAGCCGGGGCGCTGGCCGATGCAGGCGCGCACGTCACCCTTCTCGCCCGTACCGCGACCGAAATCGAGGAAGCCGCCGCCGCCATCCGCGCCCGGGGACAGCAGGCGGACGCGCTTGTGCTCGACGTCACCGACCTTGCCGCCGTCGAGACCACCATCGCCGCGGCCCAGCCCTTCCACGTCCTCGTCAACAACGCCGGCACCAATCGCCCCAAGCCGCTGCTCGAGGTCACCGTGGAAGACTTCGACGTCATCATGGGTCTCAACGTGCGCGCAGCCTACTTCGTCGCCCAGGCCGTCGCCCGCCGCCTGCTTGCCGCGAAGCAGCCCGGCTCGATCGTCAACATCTCCTCGCAGATGGGGCACGTCGGCGCCGCGCGCCGCACCGTCTACTGCGCATCCAAGCACGCGATGGAAGGCTTCACCAAGGCGATGGCAATCGAGCTGGCCCCGCACAACATCCGCGTCAACAGCGTCGGCCCGACTTTCATCGAGACGCCCCTGACCAAGCCCTTTTTCGAGAATGCCGCCTTCAAGGCCGAGGTGACCTCCAAGATCAAGCTGGGGCGGTTGGGCCAGCTCGGGGAGGTCACGGGCGCCATCCTGTTCCTGGCGTCGGATGCTGCCTCGCTCATCACGGGCTCAGCATTGGTCGTCGACGGCGGCTGGACCGCGGAATAGTTGCAGGCGCACCGCCCTGTGACCGCCAGTCAACAGGAGGCTTGCTCCATGCTGCTGTTAACACTTGCGATATCGACGGGAGCCCGTCGAATCAGGTTAGGAAAGCGGCGTACCGCACGGGCGTAGGGGACGCTGCGGAAAGCCTCCATGAGGCCAACCAAACCAGGGGTGTCCCATGTCGCCTGCGATGCGGAAAGCTATCGACATCTTGACGGCCATCGGTCTGACCGCGGCCGTCTTTCTTGTGATTGTAGTTGCCAACAGTTTCCTGCTGTCACGTGGCAACTACACGCACGGGTTCAATATCTGGTACGCCTTCATCTTGCGTCCCGACATTCTTGGAACGATCGTGCTGACGGCAGTGGTGTCCATGGCTTACGTCTTCTGGAAGCAGGCAGGACGTCCGCGACTGTAGACTGATCTCTTTCTCTCTATTCTCTCTCTCAAATCACTGAGGCCCGGCTCCATGCCCAAGGACGCCGGGCCTTTTTTATCTGCTCACACCTTCAGCTTGAACGGGTTGAAGTCCGTCTTGCGGTCGAAGTGGTCCTCGTTCTCGGCCCGCTTCAGGAACGCCACCACGCGATAGGTCACCGGCAGGAAGGCGATCTCCACCAGCGTCTTGGTGATGAACTGGCTGAACACCAGCGTGACCACCAGCTCGTTCGGCATGATGCCCGAGTTGTAGAAGGCGAGCGGATAGAACAGCGCCGAGTCCACCGCCTCGCCCGCCACCGTCGATCCGACGAAGCGCGCGCCCATGTACTTGCCCTCGGTCGCAACCTTCATCTTGGCGAGCACGAACGAGTTGACGAACTCGCCGCAGAAGTAGGCGATCATCGACGCCAGCGCGATGCGCCAGGTGTTGCCGAAAGCGATCTCGTACACCTGCTGGTTGGGCCAGTTGGGTGCCGGCGGCAGAGCCACGATCACCGCCGCCATGATGGCGGCAAACGCGAGTGCGGCAAAACCGGACCAGATCACGCGGCGCGCCCGCGAGTAGCCGTAGACCTCCGTCAGGATGGCGCCGAACACATAGGAGATCGGGAAGAAGAGCACGCCCGCGCCGAACGTGACGGCGCCGAGCAGCGGCAGGTCCACCTGCGCCGCCTTGGCCGGCCCGATCAAATTCGAGCACACCAGCACCACCACGAAGGCGACCATGACGAATTCGAAGTAGCGGTACTGCCGCACCGGCTGCTGCATGGCCGTTTACCCTTCCCCCGTGACGCGCGGCCGCGACCCTAGACCCCGATCCATCGCACGTATAGAGCCAGCAGAGCGTGTGGACTAAACTGGAGCAGCGATGCCCACAAAGAAGTCAGAACCCAAGCTGCTCGGCCGTCGCGCCGAGCTTCCAGCCAGTCCCGACGCGGCGCAGCTCGACCGTGTCGAGAACCCGCACGCCGATACGCGCTACGTCGCGCGTTTCACGGCCCCTGAGTTTACGACGCTGTGTCCGGTGACGGGACAGCCCGACTTCGCGCACCTCGTCATCGACTACGTGCCGGACAAGTGGCTGGTGGAATCGAAGTCGCTCAAGCTCTATCTCGCCTCGTTCCGCAATCACGCGGGCTTCCACGAGGACTGTACGGTCGCCGTCGGCAAACGGCTGGCCGATTTGCTCAACCCACACTACTTGCGCATCGGCGGCTACTGGTATCCGCGCGGCGGCATTCCCATCGACGTGTTCTGGCAGACCGGCGCGCCACCGAAGGACATCTGGCTGCCGGACCAGGGCGTCGCGCCCTATCGCGGCAGGGGCTGAGCGTTCGAGGCCAGACGCGTCACCGAGCGCGCACCGTTCCATGCGAACCCGCGGCCGACGCGGCGGCCGGGAAACAGCAGCGTTACGGGATTGATGTGGCGGCCCGCGGATGTGCGCACCTCGTAGTGCACGTGCGGCCCCGTCGAACGTCCGGTGCTGCCGAGCAGCCCGAGCGTCTGGCCCTGGCCGAGCACGGTGCCGACCCTTGCCGTCGTTCTTTGCAGGTGGGCATAGAGGTGCGTGCGCCCGCTCGCATCCAGCGTCTTGACCGTGTTGCCGTAGCCGCGCATCCAGCCGGTGAAGGTCACGCGCTGTCTGTGCGTGGTGGCATGCACCGGCGCGCCGAGACGCCCGGCCAGGTCGATGGCGGGGTGACGGCGACCCTGATTGAACATGCTGGTCACGCGGCCGCGGTCGAACGGCATGATGAACTCTTGCCGCACCACGATGTCGTCAGTGTCGCGATTGTCCCGCCTCTTCGGCTGCGCGACCGGCTCGGCGACAACGGCCGGCGGCAGCGACATGTTCTCCGCCGGCGGCATCGGCGAGAAAACCTCCGTGTCCCGCAAGCTGACAGGGCGCTGCGGTCCGAAGTCGGATATGCGCGGCAGGCCTCCGCGGCGTCGCTCGTCCCACCACTCCGGCTCCTCCGGCAGGAACAGCATCGATTTGAGTGGAGCCGCGCGCTGCAGAACCTGAGGCGGTTCGTTGAGATCCGCGCGCAGGGCGCTCACCACTTCGTCGGGGAGGGTGAGGGCCTGCGGCTGCAGCTCGATCGGCTGCGCCGGACGGCCGAACCCGGACAACACATCCGTCGACGCCTTGACGATGCTCGCATCGACGTTGCGCTGCATGAGGAGCCGGGATTGTTCGAGATGTCCGAGGCCCGATGCCGTTTCGAGACTGCCGGCAAAAAAGCCGATCAGGAAGAACGCCGGTACGATCGTGAAAAAACGCATGCCCACCCAGGTTGCTCTTGCACCTGGGCCTGCACGAAACCCATCGAATTGTGGCGCGCCACGCGACCGCACGACGCACACCGACGCAGCGACATAAGAAATGTCACTGAATCAGCATGATAACTGTTCATTTTAAGTTCGCATGCGAGCGCAACCGTTGCTGCCGCACATCACATTGCGACGCATCCTGCAGCGAAGCACGCGCTACGCCGCAGCTTCGATCGCGCGTTTCGCACGCTTCAAGTCAGGTGGAACAGCTTCGTCGGTGAGCTGCGACAGCACCTCTTTGAGCGGCAGTACCTTCTGCTCCTGGCTTCCCAGTCGACGCACCGAAACCGTGCGCTCCTCCGCCTCGCGCTTGCCGACGACCAGCATCACCGGCGTCTTCGACAGCGAGTGCTCGCGCACCTTGTAGTTGATCTTCTCATTCCTGAGATCGATCTGCGCGCGCAGCCCGGAGAGGCGCAACAGCTCCAGCACCTCTTCCGCGTAGGCATCCGCGTCGGACACGATGGTGCACACCATCGCCTGCACCGGGGCCAGCCACAGCGGCAGGTGCCCCGCGGTGTTCTCCAGCAGAATGCCGGTGAAGCGCTCCATCGATCCGAAGATGGCGCGATGGATCATCACCGGCACTTTCTTCTCGCCGTCGGCGTCGATGTAGAAGGCACCGAACCGCTCGGGCAGGTTGAAGTCCACCTGAGTGGTGCCGCACTGCCAGTCGCGGCCGATGGCATCGCGCAGCACGTACTCGAACTTGGGGCCGTAGAAAGCGCCCTCGCCCGGGTTGATGCCGGTCTTGATCTTGCCGCCCGACTGCGCCTCGATCTTCTTCAGAACATCGGCCATCGCCGCTTCCGCGCGGTCCCACAGCGCGTCCGCACCGACCCGCTTCTCCGGCCGGGTGGAGAGCTTCACCACCACCTCTTCGAAGCCGAAGTCGCGGTAGATGGAGAGGATCAGGTCGTTGATCTTGAGGCACTCGTCGGCCAGCTGCTCGTGCGTGCAGAAGATATGTGCGTCGTCCTGGGTGAAGCCGCGCACGCGCATCAATCCATGCAAAGCGCCCGACGGCTCGTAGCGATGCACGATGCCGAACTCCGACACACGGTAGGGCAGCTCGCGATAGGATCTCAGCCCGTGCTTGAAGATCTGCACGTGGCCGGGACAGTTCATCGGCTTGATGGCGAAGGTGCGCTCGTCCTCGGTCACCGTGGTGAACATGTTCTCGCGGAAGGTCTCCCAGTGGCCTGAGGTCTCCCACAGCGACTTGTCGAGGATCTGCGGACCGTTCACCTCGCGGTAGCCGGCCGCGTTCTGCCGCCGCCGCATGTAGTTGATGAGGTTCTGGAACAGCTCCCAACCCTTCGGATGCCAGAACACCACGCCCGGACCCTCCTCCTGGAAGTGGAAGAGATCCATCTCGCGGCCGAGCTTCCTGTGATCGCGCTTCTCGGCCTCCTCGATCATCCTGAGGTAGGCCGCCAGCTCCGGTTCGGTTGCCCACGCCGTGCCGTAGATGCGCTGCAGCTGCGGCTTGGTGTGATCGCCGCGCCAGTAGGAACCCGCGAACTTGGTGAGCTTGAAGGCCTTGCCGATCTGGCCGGTCGAGGTCATGTGCGGACCGCGGCACAAGTCGAGCCAGTCGCCCTGCTTGTAGATCTTCAGGTCCTCGCCTTCGGGAATGGCATCGACCAGCTCGATCTTGAACAACTCACCCTTGCTCTTGAAGAAGTCCTTGGCCTTCTGCCGGCTCCAGAACTCCTTGGTGAAGGGCGCGTTGCGGCCGACGATCTCGTGCATCTTGGCTTCGATCTTCGCCAAGTCGTCGGGATGGAACGGCTCCGCCTTGGCGAAGTCGTAGAAGAAGCCGTTCTCGATCACCGGGCCGATGGTGACCTGGGTACCAGGCCACAGCGCCTGCACGGCCTCCGCCATCACGTGCGCCGCATCGTGCCGGATCAGCTCCAGCGCTTCCGGGTCGGTGCGGGAGACGATCTTGACGGTCGCGTCGGCCTCGATCGGATCGGCGAGGTCGGCAAGCTTGCCGTCGACGCTCATCGCCACGGCGCGCTTCGCCAGCGATTTGGCGATGCTCTCGGCAAGCTCCTTGCCGGTGATGCCCTTGCGCACCGACCGCTGGCTGCCGTCCGGAAATGTCAGGGAGATGTCGCTCATGCCTTCAAGTCCTCTCACTCGCTGCCAACCACGCAGGTAAGGTCGCCGGCGATTGTCGCGCCGGCGCGCAGCTTTTGCGCCCCCGCCGCACGGCATGTCAAGCCGCGCACGCGCAAAACCGCCGCAATCGCGCCGCGGTCCCGCCGTAGAGAGGACGACGGATTGCTAAATTGCCTGCGCGATCCCGTGTGATAGCTTGCGGCAAGACACCAACAGAGCCTCGCGCAAGAGGCCACCTGCGATCGACCTGCTCGAACCGGGCGCAGGACTATTTGGGGAGGGAACCACGTGCGGAAGCTCGTCTGCACCGCCGCTGCAGCCATTGGCGCAGCCTGTCTGATACTTGCAGCGTCAGTCGCCTTGGCCCAGCCAGTCAAGCGCCCGGCGCCGGCAGCTGTGACGCCCGCCGCCAAGTTCAACGCCCTGAGGGACAAGCTCAACCAGAACACGGTCACCGTGATTTCGGGCAATCCGAACGGGACCTACCTCTACCTCGCCTACGACATGTCCGCCGTGCTCGACGACGGCGACAACCTGCGTGTGCTGCCCATCATCGGCAAGGGCGGCTATCAGAACGTGATGGACGTTCTCCACCTGCGCGGCGTCGACCTCTGCATCACGCAATCCAACATCATGACCTATCTCAAGGAGACGGGAGAGTTCGGTCCCAACATCGAGAACCGGCTCGCATTCATCACCCGACTCTACAACGAGGAGATGCACATCCTCGCCGGCGCGGGCATCAACTCGATCAAGGATCTCAACGGCAAGAAGGTCAATTTCAGCGACGTCGGCAGCGGCACGCAGTTTTCCACGCGCCAAATTTTCAAGCTCCTCGGCATCAAGGCCGAGGAGGTCAACATGGGCCAGGCCGACGGCTTCCAGAAAGTGAAGACGGGCGAGATCGCCGCCACCATCCTCATCGCCGGCAAGCCGACCGGGTCGTTCGCCAAGTTCAAACTCGAGCCTGGCATGAAGCTGCTGCCGGTGCCCTTCAGCGAAGCTCTGGAGCGCGACTATCTGCCGGCGAAACTGACCAACGCCGACTATCCCAACCTGATCGAGAAGGAGGCCAGCATCGACAGCGTCGCCATCGCCTCCGTGCTCGCCTCCTACAACTGGCCGCGCGACACCGATCGCTACCGGCGCGTGGCCATGTTCGTCGACGCCTTCTTCGAGAAGTTCGCCGAGTTCCAGCTGCCGGCCCGCCACGCAAAGTGGAAGGAGGCCAACATCAACTCGTCACTGACCGGCTGGAAGCGCTTCCCGGCCGCTGAGGAATGGCTCGCCAAGCACGCCACGCGGCCGAGCAGCATGGCCATCGACCCCGCCGTGGTACGCGCGCAAGCAGCCAAGGCGGCACCGAACGATCCGGCGGCGCAAGAAAAGCTGTATCGCGAATTCATGGAGTGGGCGAAGGCGCAGTCGAAACGATAGCGGGGAGTGAAGGAGCACTACGTGTCAGCGGCAGGGACAGACCGCGCTGCCACCCGTTCCAGAAGGACGGCGTGGGCCGCCGCTGGATTGCTGCTCGCCGCAGTCGCATACGCCCCGGCGGTCTACCCGCAATCGGGCTCGGGTCCCACCGTCAGCCTGGCCACGACCCTGAAGGTCCGCGCCGCCGCGGAAACGGCGATACCCATCGAAGCCGGTCCGCCATCCACCGTGCCGCGCGGCAGCATCGTTCGCGTGCAGGGTCTCCCGCATCTGTCGGCGCTGTCGGCGGGCCACTCCATTGGACCGGGTGCCTGGGTCATCCCCATCGGCCAGCTTTCGGGCCTGAAGCTGATATTGCCGGGTGCGGTCAGCGGTACGGCCGATATTGTCGTCACCGTGGTAGCAACCGATGGCACGGTGCTGGCAGAAGCGCGGTCGCATCTCGTCATCGATCCGCAGACCGACTCGGTGCCCGCTGCCGTGATGAAGGCGCTGACGCCGCAAGCCGCACCGCCGCCCCCGCGCGCCGCGCCCGCACCTGTTCCAGCCACGCCTCCGGCTCCCGCGATGTCCGACCAGGATCGGGAGCGTGCGCTCAGGCTGGTCAAACGCGGCGACGAGCACCTTGCGCAGGGTGGGATCGCGCAGGCCCGGCTGTTTTATGAGCGCGCCGCCGAGGCCGGACTGGCGGTCGGCGCCATGGCCCTGGCAACCACCTACGATCCGGCCGAGCTCGAACGTCTCGGCGGACAAGGTCTGCAACCCGACCCTGCCGCGGCCGCGAAGTGGTACACACGCGCCCGCCAGCTCGGCTCCACCGAGGCGGCGCAGCGGCTGCAGCGTCTCGGCGCCAGATAAATGCAAGCCGAGTGCCGCGCAGCGCACATCGTCGCCGATGCCTGAATGATTCCCCAATTGGGCCGCAAAACCGCCTTTGCACGGGGACGACATGTCACCCTGTGAAAAGGGGGCGATGCGCGGCACGCGCTGCGCGCCGGCCTTGGGGACCCGCTCTTGCTTGCAACAGACCGCAATGTGCGCGATCAACACCACGTGGGTGCACTCCCAGGTGGTAGATGATGCGTCGCACCTGGCCGCACTCGCGCGGCTCAGAGGGACCGGGTCGTAGGGCAGCGTAATCGGAGGAGGGACTGCAATGCGTGTGACATGGGGGCGGGTACTCGTATTCGCGGCAGCAACGCTCGCTTTCATACTCACAACCGCGCCTCTGCTGGAGGCGCAGGATAAGCGCCGCTTCCAGCGGGCGCCGACCGCGGCAGACAGCGGCGAAGCCAACACCGTCGCCAAGATCAACAACTGGACGGTCGGCTTGGCCGGCGGGTTGCCCGAAGGCACCTTCCTGCGCTTTGCGGCTGAAATTGCCCGCAATGTGAACGACGCGGAGAACCTGCGCGTCCTGCCCGTCGTGACGCAGGGCGCCACCGACAACATCAAGGACCTGCTCTACCTGCGCGGCATCGACGTCGCCATCACCAACGCCGACGTGCTGGAGCACTTCAAGACCGTCGAGCGCATCCCCAACATCGAGCGGCGCATCAACTTCATCTCCGAGATGGTGATCTCCGAGGTGCACGTGGTGGTGCGACCCGAGATCAACTCGTTCAAGGACCTGGAAGGCAAGAAAGTCAGCTTCCACACCCTTGGCGCAGGTTCGTCGACCACGGCTCCAATCGTATTTCAGCGCATGGGGGTGAAGGTCGATCCTGTCTATATCAACAACGCCATCGCGCTCGAGAAGATGCGTACCGGCGAGATCGTCGCGATTGTCAACAACGGCGCCAAGCCGCAAGACCTGCTTTCCAAGTTCAAGAACGACGCCGGCTTCAAGTTCTTGCCGATCCCGTTCGACCGGTTTGACGACGCCTACTACATTCCCGCCGTGCTGACGTCGGACGACTATCCCGGCTTCATCAAGCCGGGCGAGAAGGTCAACACGCTGGGCGTGCAAACCGTGCTCGCCGTCTATAACTGGCCGCGCGACAGCGACCGCTTCCGCCGCGTCGAGCGCTTCATCGAGCACTACTTCGACCGCTTCGAGGGCTTGCAAAAGCCGCCCTACCATCCAAAGTGGAAGTCGGTGAACCTCGCTGCCCAGGTGCCGGGCTGGACCCGCTACACCGCCGCCGACGAGAAGCTGAAGCAGGTCGCCGTCGCCAAGGCCAAGCCGGCGGCCCCGCCTGCCGAGCAAGCACGCGCACAGCCGGTCCGCACTGGGGGAACCACCGACGCCGCCGCGCAGGAAAAGCTGTTCCAGCAGTTCCTGGAGTGGAGCCGCAAGCAAGGGAAGTAAGCCATACGTAGGAGTTCGGCAGCACAACCACAGACGCTCGGGGGAGGGCGCATCGTATGGGAATTGAAGGGCGCAGCGCACGGAGGGCCAAGGGAGCGGCAAGACGCCTGGCTGCGGCCGTTGCCTTCCTCGCCGTCGCTGCCGGACCGGCGGCGGCGCAGCGCGACGACAATCCCAGGATCGTCGTGCCGCCCACGATCGTGGCGGAACCGGCGTCGCAAACCACGCTGCCGATCGAAGTCGGTCCTCCCGGCCGTCTGCCCGCAAACTCCTTCCTGCGCGTCCGCGGCCTGCCGAGCAGCGTGTCGCTCACCGAGGGCCATGCAATTGCGCCGGGATCGTGGGCCGTTCCGTTGATCGGGCTGCCGAGCCTCAAGGCCATCGTGCCGGCCGGCGTCTCGGGCCGCAGCGAGGTCACCATCCAGCTGATCGGCGTCGACGGCACGACCTTCGCCGAGACGCGCACCGCGCTCGTGGTGGGGCCGCCGACCATGCTCGCCCCGCAGGCCCGCCCCGCCGCCGAGCCACCGCCCAAGCGCACAAGCGCCGCCCCGCC
>CADEEC010000022.1:20134-32494 GCA_902826255.1 uncultured Hyphomicrobiales bacterium
GAGGAGAAGGAGCGCGCCGAACGCATGGTGTCGCAGGGCTTACGGCATCAGGAGCAGGGCAACATCGGCGCCGCGCGTTTGTTCTTCCAGCGCGCCGCTGAAGCCGGCTTCGCGCTCGGAGCGATCCGCCTCGCCGCCACCTTCGATCCGATGGAGCTTGCCCGGCTTAACGTGCAGGGCGTGCGCCCCGACCGTGACGAGGCCCGTCGCTGGTACGAGCGTGCGCGCGAACTCGGCGCCACCGATGCCGACGAACGTCTCGCGCGCCTCGGCAGCAACTGATGGCCCTGCCGGTCACCGCCCGGCCGGCGTCGGCTTGGCGGCCGTCATCCGCCAGCGGCCGTACCGCCACGGCGCGAGCCTGTGCCGCTCCGCCGCGATGTCGGGAACCGGATCGAACCCGCTCGATCCCCACGGATGGCACCGGCACACCCTGGCGAGGGTGAGCCAGCCGCCGCGCCACGCGCCGTTCATGTCGATCGCCTCGAGACCGTATTCCGAGCAGGTCGGCAGATACCGGCACTCGTGCCCGATCAGCGGCTTCAGCGTCCAACGGTAGGCATGGATCGGCGCACGCGCGATCGTCTTTGCAAAGCGCGAGAGCGGCGAGCCCCCGGCCGCGCGCGTCACGGCTTCGCTGCCGCGGCCGCCGCACCGTTTTGCTTGGCCTCGGCCTGATCGAGGGCTGCTTCAACCGCATCGAACACCAGCAGCGTGGAGGCGTGCCGCGCCTTGTAATCTTTCACCGGCTGCAGCACCGCCAGGTCCGACCATCGCCCGTCGGGCGGCGGCCCGCCGGATTTCAGCATCCGGCGCATCGCTGCCCCGACCTGACGCAGCTCGCGTGCGTCGGAGCCGACGATATTGCGCCCCATGACCGATGCGGCCGCCTGGCCGAGCAGGCAAGCCTTGACCGTCTGACCGTAGGCGGCCACCCTCCCGTCGACCACGCTCACATCGACCGTAACGGTGGAGCCGCACAGCTTCGAGTGGGCAGTTGCAGTTGCATCCGGTTCGGCCAGGCGCTTGGCCTCGCCGATATTGGCCGACAGCTCCAGGATGCGCTGGTTATAGATCTCGCTGAGCTCAGTCATGCGATCCGGACTCTCGGCTTTGTGAGGCCTTTCCTTGTCCGGCCCCATCCATCGTACTATATCCGCTTGGCATCGCCGCGCTGTGGTTAACCTCGACAGCGTCCCGCATGCATATCGCGTTTGCAGGGCTGGAAATCAACACTGGCTGGTGCTTCCCTGATCGCAAACGGATATCACCCATGCATTGGGATCGCGACCGGTAGCGAGAGCAAATGGACGAGATTGCATCGAGGCGGGCAGCCGTCGCACTGAAGAGGCAGACCAAGCGGCCGTCCCGGGCTGAGGCCGAGGATGCCGTGCGCACGCTGCTGGCTTGGACCGGCGACGATCCAGACCGGGAGGGCCTGCGCGAGACACCGCGCCGCGTGACGGAAGCTTTCGAGGAGTATTTCGCCGGCTACCGCATGGATCCCGGCGAGGTTCTCGCCAAGACCTTCACCGAGGCCGGCGGCTACGACGATCTCGTGATGCTGCGCGACATTCGCGTTTTCAGCCACTGCGAGCATCATCTGGCGCCCTTCATCGGCGTGGCGCACGTGGCCTACCTGCCGAGCGGCCGCATCCTCGGCCTGTCCAAGATCGCGCGCGTGTTGGAGATCTTCGCCAAGCGGCTGCAGACCCAGGAGACGCTTACAGCCCAGGTGGCAGGCGCCATCGAAAGCGCGTTGAAGCCGCGCGGCGTCGCCGTCCTGATCGAAGCCGAGCATCAGTGCATGTCGATGCGCGGCGTCCGCCAGCCGGGCGTCAAGACGATCACCACGCGGTTCACGGGCGCGCTCGAAACAGACGCCAGCTACCGCGACCGCTTCCTGCAGATGGTGCACGGGCCGCGCGGCTAAGGCACCGAGGCCCGCTGCTCCCGGAGTGTCGTTGATGTCCGCCGACCTGTTTGCCCCGCGCGGAAGCGCCGACGATATCGAGCGCGGCCTGGACTTCCAGCCCAAGTTCGATGCCGACGGCTTAATTCCGGCCATCGTCACCGACGCGGCCTCCGGCGAGGTGCTGATGTTTGCCTGGATGGACGCCGAGGCCCTGGCCCTCACGCTGGCGCAGGGCGTGGCGCACTTCTATAGCCGCTCCCGCCGCAAGCTGTGGCGCAAGGGCGAGGAGAGCGGCAACCTCCTGCGCATCAGCCAAGCCCGCATCGACTGCGACCAGGACGTCTTGTGGCTGAAGGCGACAGTCGAGGGCTCCGGGGTTGCGTGTCACACCGGCAGCCGCTCCTGCTTCTACCGCACCGTGCCGGTCGGCACCCGCCCGTCACCGCAAACCCGGCTGACCCGAGACTGAGGACGGTTGCGGCACTCCGGCATTGGCACAAAATGCTGGCACAAGCGTTGCAGCACCAAGCATAGTCTGGGACGGGCGGCAGCATCCGGTTAATCCGCCCGTAGGCCTCGCTTAAGCCGTCTCGGTTAGTCTTAACGCCGGGATTGAAATGCGGCGCATCGACAACCTGCGCAACCGGGTGTGTGATGCGTCCACGGGGATCGGCATGAACGACTGCAAGATCGGATTGGCCCTTGGCGGCGGATCGGCCCGAGGATGGTCCCACATCGGCGTGCTGCGCGCCCTCACCGATGCGGGCATCTACCCGGATATCATCGCCGGCACCTCGATGGGCGCGGTCGTCGGCGGCTGCTACGTGGCCGGCGAGCTCGATGCGCTGGAAGACTTCGCGCGCAGCCTGACCCGCCGCAAGGTTCTCGGCTTTCTCGATTTCAACCTGGCCGGCTCCGGTTTGATCCATGGCCAGCGCCTGAGCGACACGCTCGAAGCCCGTCTCAAGGGCGTTGCCATCGAAACGCTCGACAAGAAGTTCGTCGCCGTCGCCACCGAGATCGGCACCGGCAACGAGACCTGGCTGGGACGCGGATCGCTGGTCGAAGCCATGCGCGCCTCCTATGCGCTACCCGGGATCTTCAAGCCGCTGCTCATCGACGGCAGATGGCTGTTCGACGGCGCGCTCGTCAATCCTATCCCTGTCTCGGTTTGCCGCGCGCTCGGCGCACGCTACGTCATCGCCGTCAACGTCAACACGGATGCCTGCGGACGCGGCACGGTCGTCAGTCACATGGAGGCCTTGCCGCCGCCCATCGACATGACGCCGCCCGAGGAAACAGGCGGCGCCTTGGCCCGCAACGGCCGCGCCATGAAGAAACTGCTGCAACGCCAGTTTTTCGGCCGCGACGACAACGCACCCGGCATCTCGCGCGTGATGATGGAAGCCTTCAACATCGTGCAGGACCGCATCGCGCGTTCACGCCTGGCGGGCGATCCGCCGGATGCCATTATTGCGCCGAAGCTGCCTTCGTTCGGCCTGTTCGACTTCCACCGGGCCGACGCGATGATCCAGTGCGGCATCACGGCCGCCAAGCGCGAGATCGAAGATATCCGCCGCGAGGTGGCCTCACGGCGGATGGTTGGATCGCTGCTCGCGCGTTCAGCCTGAGACAACGCTCAGCTGTGCGTGATGTACTCGCGCATGGCCGTGGCCTCCATCTCGACCTCAGCCACGTGATGCTTCACCACGTCTCCGATCGAGATGATGCCGACCAGGCTGTCGTCGGTGACGACCGGCAGGTGCCGGAAGCGGCGTGCCGTCATCATCGCCATCAGCTCATCGAGGGTGTCGGCCTCCTGGCAGATGACAACGTCGCGTGTCATCACCTCGCTGACGGGGCGTGACAGGCAGTCGTGCCCGTTGGTGGCCAGCGCGCGGATGATATCGCGCTCCGAGATGATGCCGCCGAGCCTTCCGCCGGTCTCCACGACGACCACAGCGCCGATGCGCTTGGCGGCAAGCTTGGTGGCAACCTCGAGCAGCGTAGCGCTGGGGCTTACGGTGGTAACGGCGCGGCCCTTCTGATGCAGGATGGAGGCAACATTCATCGTGCGTTCTCCCGGCTTGTTGCAGCCAGCGGGAGGGCATCTGACGACCGGGGGGCCTTGCGCCCCTGAAAGTCCGGCGGCTCGCGCCCTAACGCATGGCCGGATGCGGCTAATCTCTTAGCCTTTAGTCGTACTGTGCCGTTTTTTGGGCAACGCGCAAGGGTGTCATTCCGCGCCTGCAACATTGTGGTGCACGGCAGGTTGCCGGTCGAACCACCCGAACAGCAGCAGGCCTGCATAGAACCCGCCGAGATGTGCCTCCCAGGCGATGTTCAAGCCTTCCGCAAGCTCCGCCGCACCCCAGGCGAACAGGATGTTCAGTGCCGTCCAGCCGAGGATGAAGGCGAGGATGCGCCGGTCGGTCAGGGTCTGGCGGAGGCTCAGCAGCGGCGGCTGGTAGGCCTCGCCCGCGATCGCATCCAGGTCCGCCGAATTGAGCGGACCCAGTAGAAACCGGAAAGACGCGCCCATCAGGCCCGAGATCGCACCGGAGGCGCCGATCATCGGGTTTCGCATGCCCGGATTCCAGGCCAGGTAGAACAACGCGCCGCAGATCCCGCAGATCAGAAAGAAGACAAGGAACCGCGCCGAGCCCGTGCGCCGTGCCACCGCCGTGCCGAAGGCCAGGAACCAGGCCGAGTTGACGATGAGATGTGTCAGGTCGCCGTGCAGGAACATGTGCGTGACGAACTGCGTAAGCGCTGCCGTCTCGCCGCCGTAGAATGCACTCCCGCCCGGAGACAGGCGCGCGGGCACAAAGGCCAACAGCTCGATCAGCCAGTAATCCTGGCTCTCCGGCAGGACGCTGCGAACAAGGTGAATGCCCACGAAGATCAGCAGGAGCCCCACGACAACGCCGGGCGCGTTGAGGATCGGTTGCCTTTTCTGCACTCGGCGGCTCCAGCATGGCGGCCGTCCCGCTTACACACCCGCCCTTGCGCTGACAACCCCGGCGCTGCTGCGCTTGGAAACCCTAACGGCCGATGTTTGCCCGGCGCGGCGCCAAAAGCACGCCGTTCGGCACAAGAGGTGCTGAGTACGCCCGTGCAACCCCAGGCAGCGGTTCCGTTCCAGTTTGGGACAGCGGAACGTCGACCCGGCCAGAGCACGCATGACAGGCATGAAACAGAAAACGACACAACTCCTCTACGGCTACTGGAACGAGCTGCGGCGCGGCCGCATGGCGCCGACCCGTCTCGAGATCGAACCCTCGCGCATCGGCTCCATCCTGGCCGAGACCTTCATGCTCGAGCGCACTGAGACATCCGCGTTCTGCTACCGGCTGGCCGGGACGCGCCTGTGCGAGATCTTCGGCAGCGAATTGCGGGGCACCAATCTTCTGGACGGCTGGGGCGCCTCCGACCGAGCGCTCATCAACAGCCATCTGGCCGCCACCTGCGAGCAGGGCGCCGTCACCCTCCTGACCTTCGAGGCCGGCACCGGGGCCCGGCGCGTGCACCTGGAGGCCATCCTGCTCCCGCTCATCCAGCCGGCCGGTGTCATCGGCCGCGTGCTAGGCTCCATGAGCCCGATGTCCTCGCCGCACTGGCTCGGGCATGAGCAGCTGTTCGACAAACGCCTGATCTCCGCCGAGACGGTCTGGCCGGAGGGACGGCCGCATGCGCTGCGGGAAAAATCCCGCCGCGAGACCTTCCCGCTCGGCAATACCGCGGCTCGCACGGCCGCCACGAAGTGGCGCAGCTTCCGCGTGCTGGAAGGCGGGCGCAAGCTCTAAGGGCTGCGCCACGCCCAAGCTTCGCTGGCAGCACCACAACCGCCCTGGTTTCCCAATCGTTGCCCGCAGCCCATCCCAAATGCGGCCATCGATTATGCGTTCATTAAGACCCTGCCACGCATAGTGATCGGGCACAATTCCTGACGCCGACGCTGCCGCTTGCGACCCCGCCGAGCGATGGCGGTCTGTCAACCAACGGGTCACCAGCCCCGAGCACCGAAGGCTTCGATGTCCGGCAGCCCAACAACATTCGCCCGCCGCTCGCCGGGGCTGCTGAGCAAGATCGCCTCCGATCGCAGGCGCAACCGCCGCGTCGCACTGGAGTTGCTGGGCCGCTTCATGCGCGAGAGCAAGCAGGAATACGCCGGCAAGCTGATCGACATCTCCGCCGGCGGCGCCGCCATCAAGCCGCTGCAACCTGTCCCCGTCGAAATCGGCGAGCGCATCGTCGCCGTCTTCGACCACGTCGGCACCATCGAGGGTGCCGCGGTCAGGACGTTCGACGGCGGCTTTGCCGTCAAGCTCGCCGCCACGCGCCACAAGCGCGAGAAGCTTGCAGATACCTTGACCTGGCTTGCCAACCGCGGCGAGCTCGACGGTGCCGCCGAGCGCCGCCACGAGCGCATAGGCGTCAGTACGGGCCGGCAGAAACTGCAGCTCGCCGAAGGCGTGGTGCTCGAGTGTCAGCTTCTCGACGTGTCCATTTCGGGCGCCTCGGTCGGCGACACGCCGGCGCGGCCGCCGATCGGCATGGAGGTCATTCTCGGCAACAACAACCTGCGTGCCCGTGTCGTGCGTCATCACGCGCAGGGCTTCGGCGTGCAGTTCCTCGACATCCAGAACCAGGCGTCCTTGCGGCGCCAGTTCGGCTAGTTGGTTGATGATCGATGAACGGCTCTCGGCTCATAACCTGCTGTCTCTCGAGGCACCTCGCCCAGCAGGCGCTGGAAGCTCTTCGGTAACGTGATTGTGGTGTAGTCGCAGGTCAGCATGAAGACGCACGCAACAGTCCTGGCAGGCATGGCCGCGGCCCTGATGATCTCGGGCGCCGCGCTGGCCGATCCTATTTCGCCGCTGCGCGGACAGGACTACGCCTCGCCGTTCATGCGCGTGTTCGGCTTGGCGCAGCCACCCTACGGCTTCGTCAATTTCTGCGAGCGCTCGCCGAAGGAGTGCACCCAGGGCGTACAGGAGGAGCAGCGCTTCTTTGCCTCGCGCCAACGGCTCGCGCAGCTCGATGCCATCAATCGCTCGGTCAATCGCGAGATCGCGCCCGTGACCGATATCGAGCAGTACGGCGTGGCCGACTTCTGGACGATCCCGCTCACCAAGGGTGACTGCGAGGACTACGTCATCCTGAAGCGCAAGATTCTGATGACCTTGGGGTGGCCGGCCAGCGCGCTGCTGATCACCGTCGTGCGCGATGAGCGCGGCGACGGTCACGCCGTGCTGACCGTGCGCACCATCCAGGGCGACTTCATCCTCGACAACAAGACGGACGAGATCAAGGTCTGGCACCGCACGCGCTACGACTACATCATGCGTCAGTCGTATCTCAATCCGAAGCTGTGGATGTCGCTCGACCCGCGCGATGCGCAGCAATCGCCGCCGCTCGCCGCCGTTCGCGGCTTCTGAGCCGGGACAGCGGTCTTGCCGCTTCAGTCCTGGCGCCTGCAGCTACGCGCGTAGATCTTCCAGCGCTCTCTGTAGAAATGCACGCCGGCGCGCATGCGCTCCAGATCGGCGGGCCGTACTTCACGGATCACCTTGCCCGGCGAGCCGAACACCACCGATCGCGGCGGGATCTCCTTGCCCTCGGGGATCAGCGTGCCGGCGCCGATCATGCTCTCCTCGCCGATGCTGGCGCCGTTGAGGACGATGGCGCCGATGCCGATCAACGCGCCGCGCCCGATCGTGCAGCCGTGCAGCATGACCATGTGGCCGACGGTGACCTCGGGCCCGATCACAAGCGGAAAGCCGGGATCGGCATGCAGGACGCAGCCGTCCTGCACGTTGCTGCCCGCACCGATGGTGATGGGCTCGTTGTCGCCGCGCGCGACCGTGTTGAACCACACGCTCGCGTCTTCCTCGATGATCACTTTGCCGGTGAGCGTCGCGTTCTCGGCCACCCAGTACTGGCCGCTTTTGGGAACCGTGACGCGATGCCCGCTAAGCTCGTAAAGCGCCATCGCTCAGCCTCGGGCCTCATACATCCTCGAGGTCCTCGTCGAGCATGGCCATCTGGAACTGATAGCAGAGCTCGCCCTCGTCATCGTCGCGCGTGACCGTGCCGACGAACTCCTCGCCGACATAGACCTCGGCAGAGTCCTTCACCTTCGGCCGCGCGCGCACCGACAGCGTCTTGGCCCCGAAAATCTTGCGCATGTAGGCCTGGACGCGGACGAGTTCTCTGGCTTCCACCGTATTCCTCCTAACCGCACCCGCAATCGTCGGGTGCCAGCCTCTGATCCATAGTGCGGGCGGGCTCGGGGCAACCTGCAGGCCCCACCACCTTGGCCGGCACGCCCGCCACCGTCGTCTCGCGCGGCACGTCCTTGAGCACCACGCTGCCCGAGGCAACGCGCGAGCAGTCGCCGATATGAATGTTGCCGAGCACCTTGGCGCCCGCACCGATCATCACGTTGTTGCCGATCTTGGGATGGCGGTCGCCCATCTCCTTGCCGGTGCCGCCGAGCGTCACGCCCTGCAGCAGCGAGCAGTTGTCGCCGATGACCGCGGTTTCGCCGATGACGATGCCGGTGCCGTGGTCGAACATGATGCCGATGCCGATGCGCGCCGCCGGATTGATGTCGACGCCGAACATGCGCGAGCTCTGGCTCTGCAGATAGAGCGAGAAATCGCGCCGGCCCTGCTTCATCAGCTCGTGCGCGAAGCGATACGTCACCAGCGCGTGGAAGCCCTTGAAGTAAAGCAGCGGCTCGATGTAACGCTGGCACGCCGGATCGCGGTCGAAGACCGCAGCCAGGTCGGCGCGGAAGGCGCGGCCAAGCTCGGGATGGTCGGCCAGCACCTCGTCGAAAGTCATGCCGATGAGGCCGGCGTCGACGTCCGAGTGGTTCAGCCGCTGCGCGAGGCGGTGGCAGACGGCGTCCTCGAGGCGGCTTTTGCTGAGGACGGTCGCATAGAGGAAGCCGCCGAGCGCCGGCTCCTTGCGCACGACCTCTTCGGCTTCCTGGCGCAGCGCGGCCCAGATCGGGTCGACGGTTGCGATATTCGATCGGTGCGGACTGGAGGCGCGAGGCATTGCCCTCTCCTTCGAACCGGCCGCGCATGAGGCGGCCTCAGCCATCCCAAGCACGTAATGAGGCGGCCAACACAAGTCAATCGAGCCGGCCCACAGCGTACGCGGGGGGCTGGTTCTAGCGCGTGTTGGTTAGCCGCCTGTTGCCGGCAAGCCGGTCCGCAACCCGAGTTGCCTAGGCTTTGCGCTCCGTCTCGATCTGGGAAACGGCCTTGGCCATGGCCTCGGTCATGGCTGTGCGCAGATCGGCCTGGCTGACGCCGACGTTCTTGTCGCTGAGGTCCTTCCAGACCTTCTGGAACACGTCCTCGTCGCCCTTGGACGCAAGGTCGGCCTTGCGCACGGCTTTGACGTACTCGTCGACGGCCGCACCGGTGATACCGAGCTTGCCGGCCGCCCATTCGCCAAGCAGCTTGTTGCGCCGCTGCTCGGACTTGAACTTGAGCTCCTCGTCCATGGCGAACTTCTTCTCGTAGGACTTCTCGCGTTCGTCGAACGTGGTCATCTCTGTCTCCAAGGCCCCGCTGTTCCCGAAGTGTTCCACACGTAGTCAAGTTGTATGGCTGTTTCGGGGCCGCCTCCGAGCAATACCCCGATCCCGGCAAAAGGATCAACAGGCGGGGGTTACTTAGGGGGAATTACCGGCCCGCGGGGCTGCCCGCCACATTGTTTCCCGCGCCCCCTTCGGCTAGTGTCCACTGGAGAGTCCGGACAGGCCGACAAACCCCTTCTCGCGCACTGCAGCATCAATAAAAAGACGGTCGGCCTTGGGGTGTTGTGCTCCGGCCGGTCGCCGCCCAGACGGTGATCATTAAGGACAAGACGAATGAACAAGCGGCGTCGAGTTTACGAGGGCAAGGCCAAGGTCCTGTACGAGGGCCCCGAGCCCGGCACCCTCATCCAGCACTTCAAGGATGACGCCACCGCCTTCAACAACAAGAAGCACGCGCTGATCGAAGGCAAGGGCGTCCTCAACAACCGCATCTCCGAGTACATCTTCCTGAAGCTCGGCGAGATCGGCGTGCCCACGCACTTCGTGCGCCGCCTCAACATGCGCGAGCAGCTGATCCGCGAGGTGGAGATCATTCCGCTCGAGGTGGTGGTGCGCAACGTCGCCGCCGGCTCGCTGGCGACGCGGCTCGGCATCGAGGAAGGCAAGCAGCTGCCGCGCTCACTGATCGAGTTCTACTACAAGAACGACGAGCTCGGCGACCCGATGGTGGCGGAGGAGCACATCACGGCGTTTGCCTGGGCCACCCCACCCGAGATCGACGAGATGATGCAGCTCGCGCTGCGCATCAACGATTTCCTGGTCGGCCTGTTCCTCGGCATCGGCATCCGCCTCATCGACTTCAAGATCGAGTTCGGCCGCCAGTGGGAGAACGAGCAGATGCGCATCGTGCTCGCCGACGAGATCAGCCCCGACTGCTGCCGGCTGTGGGATGCGGTGACCTCCGACAAGCTCGACAAGGACCGCTTCCGCCGCGACATGGGCGGCGTGCTGGAGGCTTATCAGGAAGTGGCACGGCGTCTCGGCGTGCTGACCGAGAACCCTCGGCCGAGAGGCAGCGGACCCGTACTGGTCAGCTCCAAGCCGACTTGATGGACGGCTTGCGTGCAATCCATTCTCTTGCGGTGAAACCTGCCTCGCGGCGGACCGCATCACCCTATTGCGCACGGCGGAGACGATGAGAGCACGCATACGCATCACCCTGAAGCACGGTGTCCTCGACCCCCAGGGCAAGGCGATCGAGAACGCGCTGGCAAGCCTCGGCTTCAAGGGCGTGAACGACGTGCGCCAGGGCAAGTACATCGAGGTCGACCTTGCCGAGAAGGACGAAGGCAAGGCCCGCGAGCTGGTCGAGCAGATTTGCAAAGAGCTACTCGCCAACACCGTGATCGAGAACTACGCCTACGAACTCGTACCGGCATGAGTCTTTAGCGCAGCGTTGCACGCGCCGAACCTGGCCCAGCCAGAGGAGCAAACCGCATGCAGGCTTCCGTCGTCGTCTTCCCCGGCTCCAACTGCGACCGCGACGTGAAGGTCGCCATCGAGAAGATCACGGGCGCGAAGGTGAACATGCTCTGGCACGCTGACAACGCGGTGCCGCAGACGGACTTGATCGTGCTGCCGGGCGGTTTTGCCTACGGCGACTACCTGCGCACCGGCGCCATGGCCGCGCACTCACCCATCATGCGAGACGTGGTGGCGAAGGCGAAGGCCGGCACGCCCGTGCTCGGCATCTGCAACGGCTTCCAGGTTCTGTGCGAGTCGGGCCTGCTGCCCGGCGTGCTGATGCGCAATGCCTCGCTCAAGTTCGTGTGCCGCGACGTGCGCATCAAGGTGGAGCGCACCGACACGCCCTTCACCAAGGCCTACGCGCGCGGCGAGATCATCCGCATCCCCGTCGCGCACGGCGACGGCAACTATTTCGCCGACACGGCCACGCTCGATGCCCTGGAGAAAGAGGGCCGTGTGGTGTTCCGCTACGTCGATCGCGAGGGCGAGCCAACGCCCGCGTCCAATCCGAACGGCTCCCAGCGCAACATTGCCGGCATCTGCGACGAACGCCGCCGCGTCGTCGGCCTGATGCCGCACCCCGAGCGGCTGTTCGAGCCGCTGCTCGGCGGTACCGACGGACGCAAGATGTTCGAAAGCGTGGTTGCGAGCCTGGTGCATTGAGAGACCAGGGCGCGACGGGGCGACATGGGACTCTTTGTGAACCCCCGGCTATAAGCACCCGTAACTCCTGAAAGCGGCACCCCGAGCAATACCGTCATGGACGCCAAGGCGAAGCCTGTCATCACCCCTGAGGTTGTTGCCGAGCACGGACTGACGCCTGAGGAGTACAAACGGCTGCTGGAGATCGTCGGGCGCACGCCGACGCTGACGGAGCTCGGCATCTTCTCCGTGATGTGGAGCGAGCACTGCTCCTACAAATCCTCGCGCATCTGGCTTGGCCAACTGCCGACCAAGGGGCCGCTGGTGATCCAGGGGCCCGGCGAGAATGCCGGCGTGGTCGACATCGGCGACGGCGACGCCATCGTCTTCAAGATGGAGAGCCACAACCACCCCTCCTACATCGAGCCCTACCAGGGCGCGGCGACCGGCGTCGGCGGCATCATGCGCGACGTGTTCACGATGGGCGCGCGGCCGATCGCCAACCTCAACGCGCTGCGCTTCGGCGATCCCGCCCATCCCAAGACGCGCCACCTGGTGTCGGGCGTGGTGGCCGGCATCGGCGGCTATGGCAACTGCACCGGCGTGCCGACCGTGGGCGGCGAGACCAATTTCGACCCCGGCTACAACGGCAACATCCTCGTCAACGCCATGTGCGTCGGCCTCGCCAAGACCGACAAGATCTTCTACTCGGCGG